>CAZEUE010000022.1:0-18324 GCA_964514615.1 uncultured Bifidobacterium sp.
TGCACGTGGTGTCGTTCACCTACAACGCCCTCACGCGCATGGCGCCCGCGCAGGCATCCGGGTCGCTCACGCGGCGCGCCACGCTGGCCGACGGCATGGCGGCGCGCCTGGCGCAGGGCGCGACCGCCGGCATCAACGGTGACTTCTTCAGCCTGACCAGCGGTACCCCGAGCGGGGTCCTCGCGGTGGGGCCGGAGCTCCTGGCCAGCCCCGAGTCCACGCGCTCGTCGCTTGCGCTGGGAGCGGGCGGCGCGCTGTCCGTGGCCAACCTCGCGCTGAAGGCGCGCTATCGCAAGGTGGACCCCGCCACCGGCACGAAGGGCCCCCGCCGGCTGGTGCGCGCGGTAAACCGCCCCCTGGCGTCCACGTCGACCAGCGGGGTGACGGTCTACACCCCGGCATACGGTGGCCCCACGCCCACCGAGCCCGGCTATGAAGTGCTGGTGGCGCTCGACGGCGGTGCGGCGTTCCCGGTGAGCGGCACGGTGTCAGGCACCGTCATCGCCCAACGCGGCGGAGGCGGCACGCCCATCGGCAGTGGGCAGATCGTGCTCTCGGGCAAGAACCTCTCCGGGGTAAACCTTTTCTCGGACTTCCTGCCAGGGGCGCGCATGGAGATCGACACCTCCGTGCCCGGCGTGGCACCGGACGCCTGGGGTGCCATCGGCGGTGGGCCCACCCTCGTGCGGAATGGCCGCGCCGTCACCGCGTCAGGTGAATCGTTCAGCACCTACCAGCGCAATGGTCGCACCACCCGCAGCGCCGTGGGGCAGAAGGCGGATGGGACCATCCTGATGGTGGTGTCGGAGGGCCCCCAACAGGGCGTGCGCGGCTACACGATGTCCGAGCAGGCGCAGATGATGGCGTCGCTGGGAGTGGTGACCGGCATGGGCCTCGACGCCGGCGGGTCATCGATGATGGCCATCGGCCCCAACCAGGTGGTGCCCAACACCGGCAGCCGAGCGATCTCGGACATGCTGGTGGCCTACTACGCGGGCGCCCAGCTGTCGATCCCCCCCGACAACCGGATCACGCCCAACGGCGATGGCGTGAGCGAGGACCTCACGCTGGGCGCGCAGTCGCCCGTGGCAGGCACGACCACCGTCACCATCGCGCGCCGCGGAGGCGGCTTCAGCGCATCGCTGCTGGACCGCACTGGCGACGCCGCCTACACGCCCATCACCATCAACCCCAGGGCCCTGTCGATGCCGGAGGGGCCGTACAACGTGACCGCCACCCTCACCCCCGCCGATGGGTCGGCGGCGACGTCGCAGAAGCGGATCATCGTGGTGGACCGCACGCTGGGGTCGCTGCGCGTGGCCAGCGGCCGCGCCAAGGGCGCCCGCCGCGTGACCGCATCGTTCCGCCTGTCGCGCCCCGCTCGGGTGACCGCCCGGGTGACCACGGCGAGCGGACGCGTGGTGGCCACCCTCGCGCGCAACAAGAGGATGCCCCGCGGCCGGAACAGCGTCACGTGGAATCGCGCCCGGGCGGGCAGCCATTACGTAACGGTGTACGCCACCAGTTCGCTCGGGCGCACGGGCCTGCGCGACGCCGTGCGCGTGCGCTAGGCGCCCAGGGCGCCGCGCAGCCCCGCGATGGCCCGTGCGGGATCCGGCGTTCCGGCCGACACCACCAGCGTTCCCACCCCCGCGCGGCCGAGGGCGCGCACGCGCTGCGCCACGTGGGCGGCGTCGCCGATCACCGCCAGGGCGTCCACCATGGCGTCGTCCACCAGTGCCTCGGCATCACGCGGGCGCCCCCCGAGCGCGGCATCGGCGATGGCGGAGCACTCGCGGGCGAAGCCCATGGCCGAGACCGCGTCCCGGTAGTAGTTGCGCTCGCGCGACCCCATCGACCCCACGTAGAAGGCGATCTCCCGCCGGGCGGCCTGCCGCGCGGCGTCGGCGGCATCCCCCTCCCCCACCCAGCACACGGCCGAGGCGATCACCTCGAGGGGGCCCAGGGCGGGGTCGCGACCGGCGCGCCCCTGCTCCAGCGGCTCGGCCCAGTGCCCCTCGAGGGCCGACGGCGAGGCGAACAGCGGCCACCAGCCATCCGCCATCTGGGCGGCAAGGCACACCCCCCCGGGGGCAAGCGCCGCCACCACCACCGGAATGCGCTCGCGCACCGGCCGGGTGATCATGCGGAGCGGGCGCCCCATGCCCGTGCCGTGACCCTCCGGCAATGGCACCGGGCGCGGCCCGTCCACCTGAAGCACCTCGCGGCGCCACGCCATGCGGCAGGCGTCGATCACCTGCCGCATCTCCCCCAACGGCCGGGCGAAGGGCACGCCGTGCCAGCCCTCCACCACCTGCGGCCCCGACGTGCCGAGCCCCAGCACCGCCCGGCCGCCGGACAGGACATCCACCCCGGCGGCGGTCTGGGCGATCAGCGCCGGCGTGCGCGAGTACACCGGCAGCACCGCGCCGATCTGCATGCGGCGGGTGCGCATGGCCAGCGCGCCCATCATGCTGGCCGCATCGAATCCCCAGGTCTCCGGTACCCACACCACGTCGCATCCGGCGTCCTCGGCGTCCACGGCAAGGGCCAGAGACTCGTGCGGGGATGCCATGTGATGGAGGGCCAGCCCGATGCGCATGACCCGATGCTACGGGCCATCCGCCATGGTTATCCGTTCGGCAATGCGGCGTGCGGGCATGCGTCCGGCAGTGCGTCTAGTTTCGGGCAACCCGCCACCCCGGCAAGCGACGAATGGCGAGCAACTGAGCACGACCCAGCAGGCAATCACCGCCCACGCACGCGCCCTCGGTGCCCTGAGGGCCATGATGAGCGCGCGGTGGATCGATGCGGTGGAGGAGGAGCTCGTCCAGCGCGGCGAGGCGTTCTTCCAGCTGGGCGGTGCGGGCCATGAGGCCTCGGCGGTGCTGGCCGATCACCTGGGCCCGCATGACTGGCTGCAACCGCACTACCGGTCGCGCGCGCTCCTGGTGCGGCGGGGCATCGCACCCGAGCGGTTCTTCCACGGCCTGCTGTCCACCGCGGCCTCCGACTCCGCCGGCCGGCAGATGCCGGCGTTCCTGAACGACCCCCACCTGCATGTGCTGCCGATGACCGTGCCCACCGGCAACGGGCTGCTGCATGCCGTGGGCGTGTCCCGCGAGGTGCGCGACCAGCCCGACGCGCCCATTGTGGTGGCGGGAATCGGCGATGGCACCACCCAGCAGGGCGAGGTCATGGAGGCCATCGGCGAGGCCGCCCGCGAGTGCCTGCCGGTGCTGTTCTGGATCGAGGACAACGGCTACGCCATCTCCACCCACACATCGGGCCGCACCTTCTACGACACCGCCACCGGACCGGCGGGGACGTTCCTGGGGGCGCCGATCGTGCGCGCCGACGGGCGCGACCCCATGACCCTCGACGCCATCACGGCCCGCGCGGTGCGCGACGTGCGCGAGGCCCGGCGCCCGGTGATCATGGTGGTGCAGGTGGAGCGCCTCACCCACCACACCAACGCCGACGACGAATCGGTGTACCGCGACGATGCCGAGCGCGCCGAGGCCCGGGCGGGCGACCCCATCGCCGCCATGCGCGAGCACCTGGTGGCCGAGGGCGTGCCCGCAGCCGACCTGGAGGAGATGGACCGGCAGGCCGAGGCCGAGGTGCGCGCGGCCGCCGCCCGTGCGCTCGATGCCCCCGACCCCGTTCCCGCGCACGGCGCCATCGCCCCGGTCGCCGCGGACATCACCACGCGCGCAGGCGGCACCGCACCGGCCGCGGACGCCCCGCCGCGCACCATGCTCGAGGCCATGCGCGAAGTGCTGGCGGCACGCCTGCAGTCCGACCCGCGGGTATCGCTGACCGGGCAGGACATCGAGGATCCCAAGGGCGACGTGTTCGGCCTCACCCGCGGGTTGTCCACCGCCTTCCCCGGCCGCGTCACCAACGCCGCGCTGAGCGAGTCGACGATCGTGGGCACCGCCATCGGGCGCGCCATGGCCGGCGGCCGGCCGGTGGCAATGGTGCAGTTCGCCGACTTCCTGCCGCTGGCGTTCAACCAGATCGCCTCCGAGCTCGCCACCATCCACTGGCGCACCGATGGCCGGTGGTCGGCGCCGGTGGTCATCCTCGCCCCCTGCGGGGCGTACCGCCCGGGCCTGGGCCCCTTCCACGCGCAGACCCTGGAGGCCACGTTCGCGCACATCCCCGGGCTCGACGTGGCCATGCCCAGCACGGCCGACGACGCCGCAGGGGTGCTGGAGGCCGCCCTCGACGGCGACCGGCCCACGCTCATCCTTTATCCCAAGACCTGCCTCAACGACCCCGCGCGCTCCACCCGCACAGCGGGTGGGTTCGCACCCGTGGTGCCGGGCACCGCGGCGGTGCGCAACCGCGGCGACGACGTGACCCTGGTGGCATGGGGCTCCACCACCCCCATCGCCGAGCGCGCCACGGCGGTGCTCGATGCCGCCGGCGTGGGCGTGGAGATGATCGACCTGCGGTGCATCGCCCCGTGGGACGTGGAGGCCGTGGTGGCTAGCGTGGCCCGCACCCGGCGCCTGGTGGTGGTGCACGAGGACAACCTCAGCGGGGGCTTCGGGGCCGAGGTGGTGGCGCGCGTGTCCGACCACCTGGGCGGCAGCCTCACCACGCGGCGCATCGCGCGCCCCGACACCTGGGTGCCCAACAACTACGTGAACCAGGCCGAGCTGCTGCCCTCCACGCGCGACGTGGTGGAGGCCGTGGCCGCCATGCTCGGCGGGCTCGAGGTGGAGCAGGCCGCCGCTCTTGAGCAGGACGGTGTGCTGGTGGTGGAGGCCACCGGGTCGAGCCCCGCCGACCAGCAGGTGATGGTGGTGGAGTGGATGGTGGGCGAGGGCGACACCGTCACCGAGGGCCAGGTCATCGCCGAGTGCGAGGGCGATAAGGCGGCGTTCGAGCTGGCCGCGCCGGCCTCGGGCGAGATCACCGGCCTGCACGAGCAACTCGAATCGGTGCCCGTGGGCACCCCCCTCGCGCGCATCACCCTGGCCCCCGGCGCGGCTGCGGCCCGGCGGCGCGTGCCGACCGAGCCCGGCCTGCGCGTGCGCAGGGTGGCCGAGGGCGCCCCGGCAGTCCTCACGGCGGTCGCGCCATCACCCGCCGTGCGCGCGTTGCCCGTGGGCCTGTCGGGCATCGCCGTGCGCGCGGGAGGCCAGCTGCTCACCAACGCCGACATCGCCGCGCGCTTCCCGGGGCGCACCGAGGCCGACATCGTGCGGCGCACGGGCATCCGCCAGCGCCCGGTGCTGGGGGCCGACGAGAGCCTGGTCGACCTCACCGCCCGCGCCGCGCGCGAGGCGCTCGACCACGAGGGCATGTCGCTGGGCGACCTCGAGGCCATGATCGTGGCCACCGGCACCCCGCCGCGGCTCAGCCCCACGGTGGCCTGCCTGGTGCAGGCCACGCTGGCCGAGGACGACGGGCCGGCCGACGTAGCGGCAAGCGATGTCTCGGCCGCGTGCTCGGGATACCTCTACGCCCTCCAGAGCGCGTACGACATGCTGCAGCAGCGCCGCGACGCATCGGTGCTGGTGCTCACGGCCGAGGCCATGTCGCGGTTCGTGGACCCCGACGACTTCGACACCGTGGTGGTGTTCGGCGACGCCGTCACCGCGACGGTGGTGCACGGCCCCGACCGCATCGGCGACTCACCGCTGCTGCTGCACCGCCCGGTGCTGTCGGCCAGCGGCGACGATGGCTCGGTAATCCGCCACGGCCCGCGCGACGACGATCACCTGTTCATGGACGGCCCGCGGGTGTATACGCGCGCGGTGCGCGAGATGCTCCGCATGCTCGACCGCGCGGCGGCGGCGTCGGGCGCCTCGGTGCCCGAGCTCATGCACGTCATCCCGCATCAGGCCAACGGCCGCATCATCTCGTCGGTGCAGGCCCGCAGCGGGCTTCCCGAGGACCGGTTCGTGGTGAACGTGGAGAACTGGGGCAACACCTCGTCGTCCACCATCCCCATCGCCATCGCCGAGCACCTGCCCACCGCGCCCACGGGGCTGGGGGGGCTGGTGGCATTCGGCGCGGGGCTCACCTCGGGAGCGGCTATCGTGGAGTTCCGAGGCAACGACTGACCGGGAGGTCGTGATGGGCACCGTGGACTACTCACTCGCCATCGAGGTGGACCGCCCCTTCGACGACGTCCTTGCCTCCACCCGGGCCGCGCTGGCCGACGAGGGCTTCGGCGTGCTCACCGAGATCGACGTCAAGGCCACCATGAAGGCCAAGCTCGACGTCGACCGCGACGACTACGTCATCCTCGGGGCCTGTAACCCGCCGTTGGCGCACCAGGCGCTCGAGGCCGAGCCCGAGCTGGGGGTGCTGCTGCCCTGCAACGTGGTGGTGTACCGGACCGGGGACACCACGCGGGTCAGCGCCGTGGCCGCCGAGCAGATGCTGGGCATGGTGGGCAACCAGCAGCTCGAGCCCGTGGCCACCGAGGTGGCAGGGCGCCTGCGCCGCGTGCTCGACGCGGTGGCCGCGGGCTAGGAGTCGTCCCCGCCGCCCGCCGCCTCCAGGATGCGGCGGGCGTCATCGGGCCCCACCCCGCGTCGGGCAAGCCAGCCGAGCGCGCGCCGGCGCGTACCTGAGTCGCCCGCCTGCTCGGGGTACCGGCGCCGCACCTGGCGGATGAGCTCATCGGCCTCGGGGGCCGCGGTGTCGCGCGCGGCACGGGTGCCCTCGTGGGGGCGGATGGCCTCGCGCACCGCCGCGGGCGGGAAACCCTGCCGCACCAGGCGGTCGGCCATGCGGGTGCGATCGGATGCGGCCTCCGGGATGCCGCTGCGCTCGATGGCGCGCGCGAGCAGGGCCTCGTCGTGATCGGGCGGCACGCCATCTTCCACCGCGCGCGCCACGGTCTCGTGCGAAAACCCCACGCGCAGCATCTCCGAGCGCATGCGCCGGGTTGGCCATCCACGGGCGGCCAGCCGCTCCACGCGCTGGTCGGCGTTGGCCTCCTCATCCGACAGGCCGGCGGCCGATAGCCGGGCCAGCACCGCGGCCACCTGCGCGTCGTCGGCGCGGCGGTCCCGCAGGCGCCGCACCACCTCCCGATGCGACCTGCCCCGCGCCACCGTGTAGCGCAGGGCGGCCTCCCACAGGCGCTCGAGCTCGGCGGCCTGCTCGATCTGGGCCACGCGGGCCTCGTCCATCTGCTCGCCGGTATGCAGGCCGAGGTCGGCCACCAGGTGAACCGGCAGGCGCAGCCACTTGGCGCCATCGCGCTCCACGCGGATGGCGGCCCCGTTGGACGACGCGCGCAGCGCCGTGATGACCGACATCACGGCGCCGGGCAGTGATCTACCCCTCGCGCGGGATCTCGTTCTGGCACCGCATGCACCGCCACACCGGGTGCTGGCGGTCGCGTGCCACGGGGCTCGCCCCGTCGAGATCATGGGTGCGCATCTTGCGCATGGTGGCGAACATCGCCGCGCCGCACTTGGGGCACTCGGGTGCCCCCTCGAGGGCGCTCACCTGGGTGCTGGTCGTCTCGTCAGCCATGACCCAACCTTACCGTGCCGTGGCCGCCGTGGAATCGAGTCTGGCGACTTCCCTGCGCACGGCGGGGGCCACCTCGGTGCCAAACAGCTCGATGGCGCGCATCATGTCGGCGTGCGGCGGGTTGCCCACCCCCATGTGCAGCATCACCCGTCGGTTACCGAACATCTCGTATTCGGCCAGGATCTTCTCGGTCACCTCCGCGGGGCTCCCCACCATCAGCGCCCCGTGGGGCTCGCGCATGCGATCGAACTGGGCCCTGTCGATCTCGCCGCCCCATCCACGTTCGCGGCCGATCTGGTTCATGGCCGCCATCAGCCCCGGCGCCGAGATATCCGCCGCCCCCTGCGAGGTGTCGGCGATGAACCCATGCGAACCGATGCCCACCGGCACCTCCGCGGGGTCGTGGCCGAACTCGGCGAGCGCCTCGCGGTAGAGGTTGACGAAGGGGACGAATGGCTGGGCGGCGGCACCGATGATGGCCACGGAGATCGGCAGCCCGCGGGCGGCGGCGTTCACCACCGACTGGGGCGTGCCGCCCACGGCGATCCACACCGGGATGGGGTCCTGCTGCGGACGCGGGTGCACCGCGCGGCCCTCGATGGGGGCGCGATGGCGACCCTGCCAGGTAACCACCTCGTCCTCGCGCAACCGGAGCAGCAGGTCGAGCTTCTCGAGGAAGAGGTCCTGGTAGTCGGCCAGGTCGTATCCGAACAGCGGGAACGACTCGATGAATGACCCTCGCCCGGCCATGATCTCCGCGCGCCCGCCGGAGATGAGGTCGATGGTGGCGAAGTCCTGGAACACGCGCACCGGGTCGTCGGACGACAGCACGGTCACCGACGACGTCAGGCGGATGCGCGACGTGCGCGCCGCGGCGGCCGCCAGCACCACGGCGGGTGACGACACCGGGAAGTCCGGGCGGTGGTGCTCGCCCACCCCGAAGATGTCCAGGCCCACCTGGTCGGCCAGCACGATCTCGTCCACCAGGTCGCGCACGCGCTGGCCGACGTCGATGCCCCGGCCCGTGGCGGGGTCGGGAGTGGCGTCGCCGAAGCTGTAGATGCCCATCTCGATGCCGTGCATCAGGTCCCTCCCCTCTCTGGCCCGCGCTGCCGGCGGGCCTCATCGAGCTCGCGCTGGATGCGCCCGTCGTCGCGCTCGGCCATCACCACGTATGCCACGTAGAACACGCCCAGGCTGATGCCCAACCCGGTGGCGATCCACAGGAATGGGGACCATCCCAGCGGAGCCCCGATGGCGAAGCCGATGAGCAGGCTCACCGGCACCATGATCGACCCGAGCACCCACACCCGCCGCTTGGCCGTGCGGGTGTACTCGGGGTTGGGATGCAGCCCCTCCTGCTCGGCGGTGACGCGGGCGACGATCTGATCACGGCTCTCGCGCGGCGCGTCCCCCGCCCCGGTGTCAGGCACCTTGTCCACAGGCGGCAGTCTCCCATGGCGGCGCGGGAATCGGGCTTCGAAGGGTGTCCTTCGGCACCGTGCGTGCAAGACTCGAAACATGCGACTGACATGTGCCGACTGCGGGCAGCCGATCAAGCCGCTTCGGGGTGCGCCGGGGTACTGGCAGCACGCCTCACGCACCACGGCCGCGTGCGACCTCGACTCCGATCACATCCCGCGCCCGGCGGACGGCGCACCCGGCGCGGACGGCGACGCTCAGCCCACGCGGGGCCAGGACGACACCAGCGGGTAGGGCCTGATGGGCCCGCCCCCGCCGGGGTGGATCTCGAAATGCAGGTGCGGGGTGGTGCCCTTGGCATCGCCGGTATCGCCGTTGTAGGCCAGCACCGTGCCGGCGCGCACGAACGCCCCCTCCCGGGCGGCCGGCGCGAAGCCGTCCATGTGGCAGTAGAAGTACTCATCCCCGTTGGGCGCGCGCAGCCAGAAGCGGTTGCCGCTGATGGGCGTAGTGCCCAGCCGCACGATCGTGCCGCTCACCACCGCCACGATCGGCGCACCGCGCGCAGCCATGATGTCGATGCCCTCGTGGTACCGGCTGCCGCGGGGAGCCATCCAGTCGTCGCTGAACGTGGCCGGGGCGGCCACGGGGAAGACCGGCTCGGTACCGGGCGCGGCCACCGGGATGTCCGCCGCGCCGATGGCCCGTGCCGCCCGGACGCGCTGCTGCACCCGGGCGGCGAGCGCGGCCTTGAGCTCGCCACGGGCACCATCCACCACGGACCGGTAGCGGCGCATCAGCCCCTCGACCCGCGCGCGCTCACGTGCCGCCGTGGCCGCCTGGGCGCGCGCGGTGGCCACGGCGCGCGCAAGGCGACCCTGCTCGGCGATCAGCGCCTGCCGGCGCTCGCGCACCTTCTCCACCAGGGCGGCATCGTCACCGGCCGCGCTCTGCAGGGCCTCGGTGCGCGACACCAGGTCGGTGAGCGACCCGCTCGACACCACCAGCTCCACCAGGCCCGGGTCGGGCCTGCGGTACAGGGTGACCAGGCGAGAGGAGAGCGTCTCGCGTGCCACCGCCAATTGCCCCCTGGTGCGGGCCAGTTCGCGACGGCTTCGCGCCGCCTGCGCCCGCGCGGCGTCCACGCGATCCATGGCGCGGTTGTGGCGAACCGCCGCCTCGCCCGCACGGGCGTCGAGCTGCGCTGCCCGCGCCTCCACCGCCTCCACCCGCTGCTTGAGCGTGGTGATGTCGCGGGCGCCCTGCACCGATGCCGGCACGCACGCGAGCAGGCATGCGACGACGACCGGGATGATCACGCGGCGGGCCATGGCCGGGGATTCTCGCCCCCGGGCATGACCCGCCGTGAAATCCCCATTGCCGCGTTAGGCGGCGTCCTCCGCCAGCACCTCGTTCAACTGCGCCTGCGCGTTGATGGCAGCCGGGAACCCGCAATACGCCGCGAGCTGGATGATCAGCTCGCGCAGCTCGTCCTCGGTCATGCCGATGCGCATGGCCGCCCGCATGTGCACCTTCACCTGGCGGTCCTTGCCCCCCATGGCCATCAGCATGCTGAGCGTGGCGATCTGCCGCTCGCGCAGGGGAAGCCCCGGGCGCTGGTAGATGTCGCCGTAGATGGTCTCGACGATGCGATCGCCGAGCTCGCCGAGGGTCGCCAGCGATTCCTCGGCGCGGGGCCCCAGGACCTGCTTCACGCTCTCGGCGCCCCTCTCGTGGCGCGCCGCGCGCCACTCGTGCTCGGCGGACATCGCGGCCTCCTACTTGTTGCTGCGGTCGGTGGTGATCACGTCGAAGTCGCCCCGGGCGTCAACCGACAGGATGCTCACCGGGACGTTGGGGCGGTTGCCCCGCCGGTTGATGGTGATCCTGCCCGTGGCGCCGGCGAAGTTGCGGGTCCTCTTGAGCTGGGCCATCACCCTGCCGTAGCTGAAGGGGTCCTTGGCCCGTGCCCATGCCGCGAACAGGATGTTCGCCGAGTCGTAGGTGAACGTGCCCCAGGTGCCCGGGGTCTTGCCGCGGAACGCCTTCTTGTAGGCCCTCACGTAGTTCTTGGCGGTGGGGAACTGCGAGGGGTCCGGCACGCCGCTGAACACGCAGTTGCGGCTGGCCGGGATACCCGCTTGCGTGACGAACGCCGGGTCCTGGTTGGCCAGGCCCGCGAAGCACTTGGCCGGATTGCCGGTGGCCAGCAACTGCTTGGCGATGGCCGCGCCCTGCGGGAAGTACGTGCTCAGGTACACCACCGTGGGGTTGTTGGTGAGGGCCTGGTTGATCTGCGGCGTGAAGTCAGTCTGGTCCTCGGAGATGGGGACCTGCGTGACCAGCACGCCCTTCGCCTTGAGGCTGCGCTCCAGGCGGTCGGCCATGCTCTGGGTGTAAGCCGACGGGTCCACCAGCATCGACACCTTCGAGGGCGTGAACGTCTTCGAGATGTAGTTGAACTCCACCGGTGAGATCTGGCTGTTCTTGGGCTGCACGGTCACGCCCAGCCCGGTGGTGTCGTCGGTGGACGTCATCTGCACCGGCACCACCTTGGCCCGCGTGTAGAGCGGCAGGTTCACCAAGCCCACCGACGAGTTGTACGGCCCCACCACCGCCACGGCCGGGCCCTTGATGACCTTGTTGGCCACCGACCGCGCCAGGTCGGGGTTGGCCTTGTCGTTGGCCTGCACGATCCGCACCTTGCGGCCGTAGTAGCCGCCCTTGGCGTTGTACTGCTGCACCGCCAGGCGCACTCCGCGCAGCATGTCCTGCCCGTTGGAGGCCTGCTGGCCGGTGAGCGGGCCCTCCACGGCGATGGTGATGGTGCCGTAGGTGGACGGGTCGCCGCCGATGGCAACGCCGGCCATGGCGGGGGTTGCGACGGCCGCGGCCGTCGCTGCGGCGAGGACGGACGACGTGACGAGGGCGCGGGTGCGCACGAGTGCCTCCTGAGGGCAGTAAGCGGGGTCGTCCCCAACCCTACCCGGAGGTCCCACGGGGGGCGACGGGAGACGTGGGACGGACCCCCCGAACCGTCCCACATCCGGGGATCCTCTACCCCCGGTCCCGCCGCCCGCACCCGCGGTAGGAACGTTGTACCGCCCCGCCCGCGCCACGGGACTCCCCATTCGGGCAGTCCGGCCCGCTCCCCGACCCGAAACCCCCCGGACGTACAGCACCGATCGCCCCGTGGAGTGGCTTCATGGGATGTGCAGGGACAGGCACACGGGATCGCGAGGAACACCATGCACGTGAAGGACGCCATGACGCAGGATGTCGCCGTCGCCCCCCTCTCCAGCACCGTGCGCGACGTGGCCGGGATCATGCGCATCGAGGACTGCGGGTTCGTGCCCGTGGCCGATGGCCACACGCTGGTGGGAGTGGTGACCGATCGCGATCTGGTCATCCGCTGCATGGCCGACGACTCCCTCGACGGCCCGGTGGGCGACATCCCCATCGCCGAGGTGATGACGTCCACCGACCTGGTCACCGTGGGGCCCGATGACCAGTTGCGCACGGCAGCCCACATGATGGCCCTGCGCCAGGTGCGTCGCCTTGTGGTGACCGACCAGGGGCGCATCGTCGGCGTGATCACCCTGGGCGACCTGGAGCAGGCGGTGCACGGCCGCGGCGCGGCCGCGCGTGAGGCCATCTTGGCCGTCACGCTTCAGGACTGATCGGGGGCGTGATGGACGACCCGCCACGCGGCGTCGGCATCGCCCCGCACATCGACGCCGTGCGCGCAGTGCCGGTGGCGCGCCCCGCTTCCGACGAGGTGGCGGCGTTCGCCATGCAGCCCCAGCGCGCAGCGGGGGCCGCGGGCGCGGAGTGGGACCTGCTCGACCGCGCGGTGCTGGCCATGCAGGCACGCGACTGGCCGGCGGTCATCGTGCCCATCAGCGCGGCGTCCCTTGGCGCGCCGTCGTGTGCCTACCGCGTGCGCGACCTCGCCGAGCGCCAGGCCGTCGACCCGCGCCGCATCTGGCTGCACGTCGAATCCGCGAGAGCAGTGCTGCACGCGCCGGGGGTGGTGTCGGCCCTGGCAATCCGGCATCACGTGGGGTGCACCATCCACGGCGCCGATGCCCTGGACGTGCGGGCGAGCATCCCGGATCTGGTCGACGCCGGCGTGTCGTTCGCATGGCTCGAGCAGGCCACGGGCAGCTCGGCGGCCGGCGATCTTGCCGCGCTCATCGGCGGCCGTTCGCTGGTGCGCCGCGCGCGCACCCACGGGCTGGTGGTCATCGGCCCGGCCGAGCTCGGCTGCCATCTGATGCCCCCCGCCACGCGGTGAGCCGGCGCGGCGACGAGCGCCTGGTCGTCGCCTTCGCCACAATCACCTGCGGTATCGCGGCGCTCACCTATCTCGCGCACGTGCCCCGGCAGTCGGGCGTGGGGCCACGGGCGGCAGCGGCCACCGCGGCGGCCCCGGCGCAGCCCGGACGGTCGGGGGCCCATGCCCCGCGGAATGCGTGGGCGCGCCCGGCGGTCCCCGCACGCGCCGCCATGGCCCGGCCCACCACGCCCGAGGTCGAGCTCTCGATCACGCTGTGGCCGCACGGACCGCAACGCGGACGACGGTCCTGGACCATCTCGTGCCCGCCCGGCACGGCTGCCTGCCGCGCCGCCGAGGGGCGGCTGCGCATCCTCGCCACCGAGCCAACCGGCCCCTGCGGGGCGGTGCGCCCGCGCGATGCGGAGGCCATCATCACGGGCTACGTGGGCGGGCGCTACGTGACCGCGTGGATCGACCAGCGCGACGGCTGCGGGGTGCGCCGCTGGCAGGGCCTGCGCCCCCTCCTCACCCCCCCGAAGGAGCGGCAATCGGGGGCCCAAAGGGCGGTGCGCACCGGGTAAACCGCCAGAACCTGCGCGCAGGCGCGCGCCCGACACCCGCTACCTGTACCCCCGGGTGGGCATGGCCGATACCTTCGGCGCATGCCCGCCTGTACTCCGCCTCCGCCACCCGTGCACGCCATCGTCCGGCAGGCCACCGCGCTCGTCAGCTCGCGCGTGGCGCCCATCGCCGTTCCCACCACCTGCATGTCCGCCGACGTGCCCGCGGGGTCGGGCATGGCCACGCCCGGCGTGGTGTGGCTGCCGGCCGCGGACGCCGCCATGTTCGCCCGGCCCGCGCGCCGGTGGTCGCCCGACCGCCTCACCGCCCTGCTGCACGAGGTGCTGCACCAGGTGGGGATGGATCGGGGCCTCGAGGAGGGCGGGCAGATGTCCGTGGAGGAGGGTGCGGTCGAGGCCGTCACGCACGACCTGCGTCCGGCGTGGCTCAAGCGCGTCCGGGGACGCGACGCCGCCGTGCCGGTGGCCTATCCCCAGTGGGTGGCATCCGTGCGCCGCGCAAGCGCCGTGGCCACCAAGCGACCGTGGAAGTCATCCCGTGCCCGCCTGTGGCGTGCCAGGTTGGTGGCCACTCCCCCCCTGCAGCGCACGCTGGTGTAGCGACCGCGCGTTCCCGGGCACGGGAACGGCCCCGGGGAGCGCGCAGGGTGCGCCCCCCGGGGCCGACCTCCACCGGCGGCTAGCCGGTGACCGGGGTGGCGGGCCGCCTGGCCGCCACAACCCTCACGCAGGCCCGTGCCCGCGCCTGGTCAAGGCCGGTCGCCGTGGCGACGGCCGTGTTGCAGCTGCGGCCCGTGGCCGAGGTGCGCATGCGCATTCGCACCACCTTGCTCACCGACTGCCCTGGTGCCAGGTCGCCGATGGTCCAGGTGGCGGTGCTGCCCGACACCTTGGCCCCACTCGGAACGGCACGCCACTGCATCGCGCGGGCCGGCGTGTCGGCCAGCGTCACGCCCGTTGCCGTGGCCCCGCCGTCGTTCGTGACGGTCACGCGGAAGTTGACGAACCCTCCGCGCAACGCCCGCGCCGGGCCCGTCTTGGTCACCGACAGCGCGGCCGGGCTGGCCGGGCGGAACGCGGTGATGACCGGCGCCTCCGGGATGGACGCCGGGGCGACCACCGGGCAGATGCCGCCGGACACCGGGATGCCCACCGCGGTGGCCACGTCGTCCGCTCCGGGCTCGAACGTGTACTTCGGGCCCTCCGGGTCGAGTGCGAGCTTCACCGATGCGGTGTTCTCCACGTTGGTGCCGCACACCGAGGTGTCGGCGGCCACGGCCTTTGATGCCCCCCACAGCAGCGAGGTCTTGGGCTCGAGGTACTTGGGCATGTCGGCCGGCGGCGTGAGCGTGGCGCCCTCGTCGCTGACCATGATCGACGTCGTGGGCACAGGCAGCGGACCGGTGTTGGTCACTGCGATCTGGTAGCCGACGGTGCCTCCGGGCTCCACCGTCGCCTGCGTGGGCGTCTTGGTGATGGCCACGTCAAGCGGGCAGATGATCTGGGTCATCCACGTCTCCGAGAAGACGCCCTTGAGCTGGACTTCCTTCTCATCGACGGCCTTCGTGCGCTTGCGTGAGCGCGACTTCAAGGACTTCGATGACTCCTGCTTCGCCATCTCCTCAAACCCGGCCCATGCGCGATTGCTCACATACGCACCGCAACGATTGAGGTTGTACCGGACCCGGCGGGTGCCGGTCCACGTGGCCGTCTCCTGCGGCTTCAGGTACTCCGGCGGATCCACTGGTGGCGTGAGCTTTACCTTGGGATTCAGGTCCATCACCTTGATCTTCTCGAAGGGAATCCAGCCGAATGGCTTCTGCGGCTTCTTCTCATCGCCGTAATCGAAGGTTCCCGGGACCAGGTTTGTGACGGTGACCGCGTACGAGATCGTCCCGCCCGGGAGCACCGTCTTGTCCCCCTGCTTCACGATCCCCAAGGGGAAGCACGTGTTCGCGGCGAGCGCCTGCCCCTGCGACGTCCAGTTCTTGCCGTCCGGCAAGTCGTCGAAGGGGGGAACTACGTCTTCGGCGTGCTTTTTCGCGTGACCGTTCAGGGCACCCTGCGGAGACGTGGTGATTTGCACGTACGGGTTCGTGGACGATCCCGTCGCATGGCACAGGGTGACCTTCTCCTTCTGACTATCGTCCGGTGGCGTAGGCCCCCCCGCCACGGCCGACGATGCGATACCCAGCACCCCTGCGGCCGTCCCCACTGCGGCGAGCCCGAGGGCCCTCCGCCGGGCCCCTGCCCGACGAACATGCCGTGTATTCATGATCCCGCCTTTCCGGACGGCCCCGCGGCCGCCCTAATTCCCTTGGCGCGACGCTATGAACGGGACCGACACCTGACGCCGGACGCACGAGGGGTTGCGTCCGGGGCGGCGGATCGGACCTCCACGGGTCC
The DNA here is from genome assembly GCA_964514615.1 of uncultured Bifidobacterium sp. Classification (GTDB taxonomy): domain Bacteria; phylum Actinomycetota; class Thermoleophilia; order Miltoncostaeales; family Miltoncostaeaceae; genus SYFI01. The sequence goes on from CAZEUE010000022.1 coordinate 16,201, forward strand.
CGCAGCGGGGATCGCCCGCCCACACGACCAGCAGGGCGCACCGGTCGGGAGGACAGGGTGCGGCGGGCGCTAGCGTTGCCCCCATGGCCCGGGTCACCGTCTATGCCACGCCCTTCTGCCTCTACTGCGTGGGGGCCAAGGCCTTCCTGCGGCGCAAGGGCATCCCCTTCGACGAGGTGCGCATCAACATGTTCGGCGAGGGTGCCCGCGACCGACTGCAGGCCGAGAGCGGGGGCGGCCGGACATTCCCCCAGGTGGTCATCGACGGCGACCCCATCGGCGGATTCGACCGCCTGCGGGCGCTCTCGCGCTCGGGCGAACTGGAGCGGCGGCTATCGGCGCCTGCGCCGCCTGGGCAGGGCGGGTCCCGCTAGCCCGCACCGCGGGGCGCGGGCGCCGGCCAGCGCCATGGGGCCGGCACCGGGCGGGGCGGCCATCGCGCGGCCGCCCCGCCATTGCCGCACGGCTATGCCGGCTGCGGCACGATCCGGATGTACGGCTTGGGCTCGTCCCAGCCGTCCGGCCAGATCTCCCTGGCCTGGTCGTTGCTCACCGACCCGGCGATGATCACCTTGTCGCCGTCCTGCCACTGCGCCGGCGTGGCCACCTTGTGGGTGGCGGTCAGCTGCAGCGAGTCGATCACCCGCAGCACCTCGTCGAAGTTGCGGCCCGTGGTCATCGGGTAGACCAGCAGCAGCTTGAGGGTCTTGTCCGGGCCGATCACGAACACGTTTCGCACGGTCTGGTTGTCGGCCGGGGTGCGCACCAGCGGGTCGCCCTCCACCTCGGCCGGCAGCATGCCGTAGGCCTTCGAGATGGCGAAGTCGGCGTCGCTGATCAGCGGGTAGTTGGGCGCGGTGCCCTGGGTCTCCTCGATGTCCTTGGCCCACTCGGCGTGGCGGTCGAGCGGGTCCACCGACAGCCCGATGATCTTCACGCCGCGGCGCTCGAACTCGGGCTTGATGCGCGCCATGTAGCCCAGCTCGGTGGTGCACACCGGGGTGAAGTCCTTGGGGTGCGAGAACAGCACCGCCCAGGAGTCGCCGATCCACTCGTGGAAGTTGATGGTGCCCTCGGTGGTCTCGGCCGTGAAGTCCGGCACCACCTGGTTCAGGCTCAAGCTCATTACGCGGCCCTCCCGGCCTCGGTTGCCTCGGGGATCTCGATGAGTCGCCCGGTGCGGACGTCGTACACGTAGCCGTACACCGGGATTCCGGCGGGAACCAGCGGGTGCTCGCGGATGCGGCGCACGTCGTCCACCACCGCGCCCGCCTGGTCGCTGATGGTGAGCCAGTCGATCTCGCGGCCCACGGGCGACCCGGGACCCGCACCGACGTCGCGGAAGCCGTCGGGGCCGAGCTCGGCGGTCTCCAGGCTCGACGCCAGCAGGTCGCCCATCACCTCGTTGGTGAAGAACTCCATGCCGCAGTCGGTGTGGTGGACGACGAACCACTCCTGCGTGCCGAGCAGCTTGTACGAGATGACCAGCGAGCGGATGGCGTCGTCGCTGGCCCGGCCGCCGGCATTGCGGATGACGTGCGCATCGCCCTCGGCCAGGCCCGCGTACTTGGCGGGGTCGAGCCGGGCATCCATGCATGTGAGCACCGCGAAGCGCCGCGCGGGAGGCAGCGCCAGGTCCCCCTTGTCGAACGTTGCCGCGTAGGCCTCGTTGGCCGCCACAACCTCTTCGCGTACGCCCATCCGTGCTCCTCAGCCGATGATTGATCCCACGTCGCGCCAGTGCGCGGGGCGGGATAATACACATCATCTGCGTTTTTTTGGATTTTATTCCCGGCGCACGAGTGAGTAACTCCGGATGACGGCCAGCACCAGGACCCCAAGGGTCGCCGCGGCGTAGATGACGGCCGTGCCCGCCATCAACCGCGCGGGCACGTCGGCCTCGCCGTCGGTGACGATCATCGTCCACGCCATCGCCCCCAGGGCCACCCCGACGACGTCCGCCACCCACGAGATCCGTCGCGGCAGGCGCAAGCGCTCACCGCGCGTGACGCGCTCGAGCACGATGCCCACCGCGATCACCACCAGCAGCACCACGATCATCGCCGACGCCCGGCCAAGCCCGTCGCGAAGCGCCCCGCCATCCGGGCTCCAGATGACCACCCA
>CAZEUE010000023.1:0-18037 GCA_964514615.1 uncultured Bifidobacterium sp.
GCCGCGCGTCCCAACATGACGTAGCGGTAACCCGGGTGGAACCCCGCCCGCCCGTGCGTCCGCCGAGGGCGCCCGGGCTGGGCGGGGCCCGCCCGGTCCTTGTCCAGGCCGTCCAGGGAGTTCCGTGACACCACCAGCCGATACGCGATCTGCCACGCCGGACACGGCACGCCCGGGAGCGTCCCGGTCGGCCCGCCGCAGGGCCATCGTGGTGGGAGCCGGATTCGGAGGCCTGGGCGTGGCCATGCGCCTCGCCGCAGCGGGCCTGGACGTGACGGTGCTCGACCGCATGCCCACCCCGGGCGGGCGCGCGTGCCGTCTGCAGGACCAGGGATACACGTGGGACCTCGGTCCCAGCCTGGTGACCATGCCCTGGGTGTTCGAGGAACTCTTCGCGCTCCTCGGGAGGGACTTCCACCGGGAGGTCGACCTCGTGGAACTCGACCCGCTCTACCGCATCGACTGGCCGCATGACGGCACGCGCATCGACTTCCGGCGCGATGTTCGCGCCATGCAGGATGAGATCCGGCCGCTGTCGGCTGCCGACGCCGCGCGATACCCGGACTTCCTCGAGGCATCGCGCCTTATCCACGAGGAGGCCGTGCTGGCAGCCGGACGCCGCGCGTTCGAGGGCCCTGCGCCCTTCGCGCGCCTGCTGCCGACCATGCTGCGACTGGACGCCGCGCGGAGCCTCTCGGGCTTCTGCCGCAAGTTCTTCTCGGAGGACCACGTCTTCCAGTCGATGAGCTTCCATTCCCTCTACATCGGCGGGGACCCCTTCCGGGTGCCCGCCGTGTACGCGGCGCTGGCCTACCTGCAGGTGGCCGACGGCGTCTGGTACTCGATGGGCGGCATGTACGCGATCGTCGAGGCCATGGTCGGCGCCATCGAGGATGCCGGCGGCACCGTGCGGTGCAACGCCGACGTGGACCGCATCATCACCCGCCGCGGCCGTGCGGTGGGCGTTCGCCTCGCCGATGGCGAGGAGATCGCGGCCGACCTCGTCATCTCCGACGGCGACCCCGTGCGCACGCGCTCCCGCCTGCTGCGCGGCGAGCCCGACAGCATCCCCTGGCGATTCCGCGGCGCCCGGAACAGCATGTCGTGCTTCCTGCTCTACCTCGGCACCGACCGCCAGTGGCCGGACCTCCTGCACCACACCCTCATCGTCGGCGATGGCTACAGGCGCTTCCTCGACGATGTCACCCGCCGCCGGGTCCTGCCGACGACCCTCTCGCTGTACCTGCACGTCCCGGCGCGCACCGATGCCTCGATGGCGCCCCCGGGAGGCGACTCGCTGGCGGTCCTCCTGCCGGTGCCCAACCTGGGGTCCGGCGACGACTGGACCGACATCGGGGATGGGTGGCGCGACAAGGTGGTGCACTACCTCGAGCACGACGCCGGGCTCGATGGCCTGGGCCGGTCGATCGTCACCGAGCACCGAATGACCCCGTTGGACTTCGAGATGCGGTACGACGCCGACGAGGGGACCGCGTTCTCGACCGAGCCGCTCCTCACCCGGTCGGCGTACTTCCGCCAGCCCAACCGCGATCGCACGGTGCGCGGGCTGTACCACGTGGGCGCGGGTGCCCATCCCGGCGCGGGCGTGCCCGGGGTGCTCCTGGGGGCCGGCGTGGCCGCGGACCTCGTGACCCGCGACGTCGGGGTGGCCGCCGCATGAGCACGCTCGCCATCCCGGTGCAGGGGACCGGCTACCTCCATGAGGCCGAGCAGGTCATGCAGTCGGTGTCGCGCACCTTCGCGGTCGCGGCACGGCTCCTGCCCGCCGCCGTGCGGGACGATGTAGTCCTGCTCTACCTCGTGCTCCGGACGCTCGACGATCTCGTGGACGAGGGCGACGACCGCGCACCGGCGGCGGTGGAGGCGCTCGAGTCGTGGATCACCAGTGACCTGGTGGAGAGCCGCGAGGCCGCGATCCTCGATGACCTCTGCCGGCGTCATCCGCTGCCGCGTGCGTCGCTCGCGGCCTTCGCGCAGGGCATGCGCGACGACCTCGCGGGGCCGGACATCGTCACCGAGGACGACCTCGACGTGTACTGCTCGCGCGTCGCCGGCGCGGTGGGCGAGATGATGGCCGCCATCCTCGGCGTGCGCGACGACCGGGCATGGCGGGCGGCCTGCGCGCTGGGCTGCGCCATGCAGCGCACCAACATCCTCCGCGATGTCGACGAGGACATGGGGAACGGGCGCGTGTACCTGGCCCGCGACACCCTCGATCGCTTCGGCATCACCGACCTGGCATCCCAGGACCGCACGGCGCTGTATCGCGACCAGATCGCCAGGGCGGATGCCCTGTTCGACGAGGGCCTGGCGGGGGTGCCCATGCTGCTCAACGGCGACCGGGCGATTGCGGCGGCGGCCGTGATGTACCGCGAGATCCTGCGCGAGATCGAGCGCGGTGGCTACGGCGCGGGACGGGACCGCGCGGTGGTGTCGGGTCGGCGCAAGGCCTGGCTGATGGGCGTTGCGCTCATGCGTCCGGCCCACTGGTCGTGAGCGGGCGCCCGGGCCCCGGCTGACGCGCGCGCCAGACGCCCTGGCGGTGGTCCATCCAGGCCACGATCACGGCGTGCGGATAGGTGAGGGCCGCGATGGCCGCCAGGCTGATGGCCGCGATGGCCGGGGCGTCGGTGGCCGCCAGTGCCACCGCGATGGCCGCGATGCCCAGCAGGGGGATGACGGTGAAGAGCATGGCCTCGCGGTGGAAGGCCACGAGGGCCGCCCCATCGCGCCCGGACTCCACGAGAGCGCGCTGGCGCGGTTGCGCCATCATCAGCCGCAGGATGTGCCGTGGCGAGTGCCACGCGAGGAAGTACACGCCCACCGCGAACACCGGGGGCGTGGCCACGAAGAAGGCGGCGAGGAGCACCAGCTCGCCGATGTCCACGGCCATCACGCGCGCGGGACGCCCCCGGTTGTCGCGGATGCTGAACAGCACCGCGGCCAGGCCGGCCGTGGCGATCATCCCGAGGCCCGCCCCCTGCGCGACCGGCGTGATGGCCAGTGGCTGCTCGTGGCCGAAGAGGCCGACGATGTCGTCGAGCACGGGCAGGGCGCTGTCGGGGTGCGCGAGGATGGGCAGGCCCACGGGCAAGAGCCCCCGCGCGAGCACGAAGGCCGCGAGCGACGCCGCTGAGCGCGGAGCGGAGCGTCCGTTCACCCGCTCGCAGAACCACATGTCGCCATCGCCCCAGTGGAGCATCGCGACCAGCAGGAACATCACGAGGGCGATGACCGGGGCGATCCACCAGAGGGCCATCAGCAGCACGCTCGCGAGGGCATAGGCCGCGATGAGGGCCCCCACCTCACGCCGCGAGAGCCCGCGGCGGAGCAGCCGCTCCGGGACGTGGTGGTCGACCGCGCCATGTGCCATGCCGAAGACCACGAGCGAGAGCAGTAGCGGCAGCCACTGCAGGCGCTCGGCGAGCCCGGGCGCGGCCAGCGCGAATGCGGCCATGGTGGCCAGCACGGCGTACGTGGGCACGGCCCACCGGCGTTGCAGGATGGTCATGGGCGGACCGCGCCGAGGACGGTCCGGCCGGCCGCGCCCAGGAAGGGCCGCTTCGGGAGGGCCGAGATCATCGCCGCCACGTCGGCGGGCGATGCCGCGTCCATCATGAACCGGGCGAATCGATCCCCGCTGAGGTTGCGGCCGATCGCGAGCATGTGCTGCGCGAAGCCCGCGGGATCCTCCCGCAGGGCCTCGAGGAACACCCGGTCGAGGAGCGCCTCGCGCCGACGCTCCACCGGCACCACGGCGGGCCGGCCCAGGGCGACGGCCCGGGCGATGCGACGCACCTGCAACTGCGTGCGGACGAATGCGTAGCCACTCGACGGACGCAGTGCGCCGGCGGCGGTGCCCACTGGGATGACGGGGGCCGCGGGCGGCGGGGGCGCACCGGCGATCATCGGCAGGGCCGACTGCTCCTCACGCTCCACCGCGATGTCGTCGATGCCGTGGTGCCGGTGCAGGTAGCGCCGTATCTCGTCGCGGCTGGCGTCGGGGTCGACTCCGTGATGACCGATCGACGTGTCCTCGACCAGTGCCGACGTCGCGCTGAATGGGAGCACGTACATGAAGCGCAGTTCGCCGTTTGGCGTGACGCCGAAGTCCATCAGCGTCACGCATGACGCGTCGAAGACCGGCTCCCGCGCCCGTACGAACCACCCCAGGAACCTCTGGGCGAGGGCGCCTGGGCCCAGTGCCGGCATTGCGGGGCCCCACGTGGGCCCTTCGGGTCCGAGCGCGTCGAAGCAGTGGGTTGCCGTCAGGTTCCCGGTGGAGGTGGAAACCGTGACGGCGCCCGCCTGCCCGCTGACCTCCCCGACCGTGACGCCGAGCAGCAGCCTGCAGTTGGGCGCAGCACGGATCCTGCGCAGGACGTCCTCGTAGAACGCCATGGCGGGCAGGTGGCAGTAAGGCGTCGCGCTCGAGCGCTGCCGGTACATCGCCCCTCCCGTCGCGAACGTCCATGACGCCCACCGCTCGCGGATGAGGTGGCGGTATGGGTGCGGCTGCACATCCCAGAAGCACCATGTCCGGTCGTCCGTGAACCCGGTCCGGGCGTCGACCAGCGTGATGTCCGACGTCACGCCCTGGCCGAGCAGCGCGTCGGCCAGGGACAGGCCCGCGAGGCCCGCCCCGAGGATGACGCACGATCCCCGTTCGATGACTGCCCTGTGTGACGCGCGTCGCAAGTGGGTTCCTCCCAGGGGCTCCATCGCCCCGCCCGGTGTCAGGCCACGCGCGGGGGCCGGGTCTTGATCCAGCTGTAGATGATGCTCGCGCCCAGCACCACCACGATCACCGTGAGCGACAGCCAGATGGGCGGGTGCCAGAAGTCCTTGATGAGCATCTTGGTGCCCACGAAGGCCAGCACGATGGCCAGGCCGTACGAAAGGTACGGGAACCTATCCACCAGCCCCTCGAGCACGAAGAACAGCGATCGCAGGCCCATCAGCGCGAAGGCGTTGACCGCGAACACCAGGAACGGCTCGCGGGTGACCCCGAAGGCCGCGGGGATGGAATCGAGCGCGAACACGATGTCGGTGCCCGCCAGCATCACCAGCACCACGGTGAGCGTGGTGTACATCCATGCGCCGTTCACCTTCACGCGGAACTTCTGCCCCTCGTAGGTACCGGTCAGCGGCAGGCGGCGCTTCATGAGCTTGAGGATTGCCGACTTCTCGGGGTCGGCGGGCTCGTCGACGTGCTTGATGAGCTTCCACGCGGTGTACAGCAGGAACGCGCCGAACAGGTACAGCACCCACTCCGCCCTGGCGATGACCACCCCGCCGATGAGGATGGCGATGAGGCGCAGCCCCAGGGCGATGAGGATGCCGATGGTCAGCACGCGAAGCTTCGCGGCGGGGGGCACGGCGAAGAACGCGAACAGCACGATGAACACGAACACGTTGTCCATCGACAGCGAGTACTCGAGCAGGAAGCCCGACAGGTACTCGGTGGCGTACTTGGTGTCGAAGGCCACGCCCACCACCACGGCGAACGCCAGGCCCAGCGACAGCCAGATGCCGGTCCAGATGAGGGCCGTGCGCAGGCCCATCTCGCGGTCGGCCTTCGAGATGAACAGCAGGTCCACGGTGATGACGATCACCGTCCCGGCCACCAGCGCGATCCATGCCCAGAGGGGGACGTTCACGGGGCGGCAGTCTGGCCTACCCGGCGGGCCGCTGCCCTACGGGGTGAACGCCGCCCGGCGCACAGGGCCCCGCGCGCGCTCCCACCGCACGGTGCGCACCCCCCAGTGGTACAGCGACCGGTAGCCGAGTGCGCGAACCACGCCCAGGTTCAGGTCGAGCCGCCTGCGGGCGGTGAGGCCGGGCCCCCAATCACGCCTCTGCGCCACCACGCACCGCGCGCCCGAGGGCAGGCATATGCGGATGTGCGCGCCGCACGGGACCAGGTCGCTGCCCACCGTCAGGTCCATCCTGCGCGTCTGGGGGTGGCCCGGGCAGAAGTTGCCCTCGTCCCATGCGCTGTAGGCGCTGGCCTGCGTGGTGCGCCGGGGGAGGGTGCCGGGCCGTGCCTTCTTGGCGGAGCCACCGGCCGGCGCGGCCGCCACCGGCTGCCCTGGCAGCGTGCTGGGCATCGCGCCGGAGGCGATGGGTGCGAGGGCCGCGACCGTGGCGGTCGCCGCGACGAGGATGGTGCTCACGCGGTGCGTGCGATTGCTCCCTGTCGGGTGCGGGACGTGGGGGCGGGGAATGGGCCGTACAGGGATCGAACCTGTGACCTTGGGATTAAGAGTCCCCTGCTCTACCAGCTGAGCTAACGGCCCGCGGGCACGCTAGCACCGGGCCACCGCCGGGGGGAAGGGTCAGCCGGAGGCGCTGCCCTGCTTCGCGAGATCGGAGAGCCGCTGGCGGATGTCGGGCGCCACGGTGTCGTCGGGCGCCAACTCCAGGAATCGCTGGTAGGCGAGCACGGCCTGGGTGCGCTGCCCGGCCTGCTCGGCGAGCTGCCCCCAGTAGACGTACATCTGCGCATCGCGCGGGTTGACGCGCGTGTAGGCGGCGATGGCCGGCAGCGCCGTGGACGGCGAGTTCTGCGCGGTGGCCACGCTGACCAGCGCGAGCACCACGTCCTGGTCGCCGGGGGCGTTCCTCGCGGCCGCCTGGGCATCGGTGAGGGCCGCCGGGTCGTTGGTGTCCTTCGCGAGGCGTGCCTGCGCCAGCGACGACTGCGCGGTGCCGAGGTCGGTACGGGCCCGGGCCAGGTCGGCCTTGGCGGAGGCGCTCTTCGGCGATGCCTCAGCGGCGGCCTGGGCCGTGGACAAGGTGGCCTGGGCCGTGGCGACGCGCTGCTCTGCGTCACCGATGGCCTGCGTCAGCGGGTCGGCAGCCCCGCAGCCCCCGGTGGAGGCCATCACGGCCACCACCACGCCGAAGCCGGCGAACGCGATGATGGTGACGATCGCGATCGCCTTGATCAGGGTCTTGTGGTGCCTGCCGTCGAACAGCACGCGGCGACGCTACACGATCCGTGTGCGGGCCTCGGCGGCACCGGCTTCGACGGCACCGGCGTCCAGGTGCACGGGTCCGTCGGCGTCGAGCACCGGCTGCCCATCCACCCACGCGGCGACCACGCGCGACCGGGGGTCGAGCGCCACGAGCGACGGATCGGCATCCACCGGAGCGCCCGCGAATGGCCGGATGGCCACCATGTCCGCGCGCTTGCCCGGCGAAAGCGACCCCACCTGGTCATCCAGGCCCAGGACCGCGGCCGATCCCAGCGTGGCCATGGCGAGCATGTCCGCTGCCCGCGGCGTTGCCCCGCGTCGGGCCACGGCCTCCGCCGCCCACCGGGCCTCGTCGCGCAGGTCGTATGCCCCCGCGCTGGCCGGGCTGTCGGTGCCGAGCCCCACCGGTACGCCCATCGCCTGCAGCAGCTCCACGGGGGCGTCCCCGCAGCGCAGGCGGGCGTTGGAGTGCGGGCAGTGGGCCACGGCCACGCCGTGGCGTGCGAGCACCGCGGCGTCGTCCTCATCCACCTGCACGCAGTGCGCCGCCACAAGGCCCGCCGTCAGCGCGCCCGCGGCTTCGAGGCGCGACACCACCCCGGGGCCGCCACCGGGCCAGCACGCGGGGTCGCGGCCCACCGATCGGATGGCCTCGGCCAGTGGCCCCGCCTGCTCGTCGAGCAGCATCACCTCGTCGGGGCTCTCCGCCACGTGGGTGGCCAGCGGCCCCGCCCCCAGTATGGGGTCGGCCAGCACCTCGCTCCACAGCTCCGGGCCCACGGTGTAGGGCGCATGCGGGGACACGCCCACGCGAATCCGGGGCCCCGCCCGGTCGCGCGCCTCGAGCAGCGCCTCGCCGTGGCGAGCCACCTTCTCGCGGGCGTCGTGCCCGGTGTCGCGCCCGAAGATCTCCATGTGCACCACGGCCCGCAGGCCGGCATCGGCCACCGCCTGCGCGCCGAATCCGCTCGGCCCCGAGTCGGCCAGGGTCGTGGTGCCGTTGCGGAGCGCCGCGAGGGCCGACCACCGCGCCGCCTGGCGGCGGTCCTCGGGCGTGACCCCTGCGGTCCGGTGCACGAAGGCACCCAGCCAGTCACCGAACCCGGCGTCGGGCACCAGCCCGCCCATCAGCCCCCACTCGAGGTGGCAGTGGCAGTCGACGAACCCGGGCACGAGGATGGCCTCGCCCAGGTCGGTGACCGGCACGTCGTCACAGGGCGGCAGGTCGCGCTCACGCCCCACGGCCTGCACGACGCCATCGCGCACCAGCACGCCGCCCCCGGTCACCACGGGGCCCTCGACGGGGAGCACCCACTGCGCCCGGATGAGGGCGCCGGACGGGGTACTGCTAGGCGGAGGGAGTGGTCTCGTCGGTCTTGGTGGGAAGCGCGGGGTCCGCCGACTGGCTGGCGGTCACCTGCTCCTCCGCCGACTTGTCGCCCGTGACGCCCTTCTTGAACTCGCGCATGCCGGTGCCGAGGCTCTTGCCGATCTCCGGCAGGCGCTTGGCGCCGAAGGCCAGCAGGATGATGGCCAGGACGATGATGAGCTCGAGCGGACCGATGCCGAAGGGCATGGCGATACCTCGTGGTCGCGGATTCCGGGCGGGAGTCCGATTGCGGCGACGTTAGCATGGGCGCGGCAAACGACGATGCGGCGGGGGGTGGTGGCGTGGGGCTCGAGCCCATGGCGGTCGGATGGGGCGGCCTGGTGGGGACGGTCGGCCTTGCCGCGTCCGCCGGTGCGCCGCTGTGGGTGCGCGCCGTGTCGATCATCGGTGCGTTCCTCGTGGGCGGGTTCCTGTCGGGCGTGCGCACCCTCGACCGCCGGGCGCTCACCGCCATTGGGGCATGGGTGTTCGGATGGCTGCTCTGGGGCGTGATCTGCCTGGTGCTCGCCATCGTGGCGGCGTTCGGCGGCCCGTCGGACCCGGAGTTCGCCCCCGGCAGCGACGGGGCATCGCTGCTCATCGCGGCCGCGTCGCTGCTGGCGGCCATCGTGGGAGGCTTGGCGGCCGACCGCCGCTACAGCACCCGGCGGCTGCGCCGCCGGTACTAGGCGCCGGCGCCGCGACGGGCGGCGTCGGCCTCGAAGTCGCGATGCGCGCGACTGGACGTGGGGCCCGCCTGGCCCTGGTACTTGCCCTGGTAGGGCCGGTCGACCGGGGTGGTCATCTGCAGGAACGAGATCTGCCCGATGCGCATCCCCGCGTGGATGGCGATGGGGAGGCTGGCCACGTTCGAGAACTCCAGCGTGATCTGCCCGGAGAAGCCCGGGTCGATGTAGCCCGCGGTGGAGTGGATGAGCAGCCCCAGGCGCCCCAGGCTCGACTTGCCCTCGAGGCGCGCGACCAGGTCGTCGGGGATTCCCACGCGCTCGAGCGTGGACCCCAGCACGAACTCGCCGGGGTGCAGGATGAATGGCTCATCATCGGCCACGGTGACGACCTCGGTCAGGTCGGCCTCGGGCTGGCGGGGGTCGATGTAGGGCTGCCGGTTGTTGCGGAACACCCGGAAGGCCGCCGCCACCCGCAGGTCGACGGACGACGGCTGCAGCAGGGCCTCGTCGAAGGGGTCGATCACCAGTCGCCCGGCGGCGATCTGCTCGCGGATCGTGCGGTCGGAGAGCACCATCGGCGGGCACGCTACCCGATGCACCCCCTGCCCACGCGCGCTGGGCTAGCCTGAGGGCCGTGCACGGGGATCCCACGGACGCAACCACGGCGCAGCGCGCCTTCCGCGTGGATGCGGCGCCCGACGACGAGCTGCTCGCCCGCGTGCGTGCCGCACGCGATCGTGGCGCGGTGCCGGACGTCATCGTGGGCGGGGTCCTTATGGGTGACGGCCCGGCGGACGCCCTCGATCCCGTGGACGTGACCCCCGATGAGCTGCGCCAGCTCGTGGATGGCGGGCGCCTGCCGCGATGGGTGGTGGAGAAGGGCTCCTTCGGGCCGGGCTACGTGCAGCTGAAGTCGCTGATGCGGCAGGAGAGCCTGGTCACCGTGTGCGAGGAGGCATCGTGCCCCAACATCCAGCGTTGCTGGAGCCGCGGCACGGCCACCTTCATGATCGCCGGGGAGACCTGCACGCGCGGCTGCCGGTTCTGCGACGTGACCTCGGGCAAGCCCATGCTGCCCCCGGATCCGCGCGAGCCCGAGCGCCTGGCCGAGGCAGCAGCCGCCATGGGGCTGCGCTACGTGGTGGTGACCGCCGTGGCGCGCGACGACCAGCCGGACGGCGGCGCCGGGCACTTCGCCGCGGTCATCCGTGCTCTCCGCGAGCGCCTGCCCGAATCACGGGTAGAGGTGCTCATCCCGGACTTCCGCGGCAACTGGGATGCGCTCGAGGCCGTCATCGAGGCCCGCCCCGACGTGCTGAACCACAACACCGAGACCGTGCCGCGCCTGTACCGGCGCGTGCGCCCGGGCGCGCGGTACGAGCGCACGCTCGAGCTGCTCGAGCGCTCGCGCGCCGCGGGCCTTCCCACCAAGAGCGGCATCATGGTGGGCCTGGGCGAGCAGCTACCCGAGGTGGCCCAGGTGTTCCGCGACCTGGCCGCGTCGGGGTGCGAGGTGGTGACCGTGGGGCAGTACCTGAGCCCGTCGCCCGACCACCTGCCGGTGGAGCGCTTCTACGCGCCCGCCGAGTACCCGGCGCTGGCCGCCCTGGGGCAATCCCTGGGGCTGGCGCACGTGGAGGCCGGTCCGCTGGTGCGGTCATCGTTCGAGGCCGACCGGGTGGCCGACGAAGTGGGCGCCGGGGTCATCTAGGTTTCGCGCATGAAGGTGATGACTCCCCAGCAGGCCAAGGCGGCGGTGGACGACGGCGCCGCCGTGATCATCGATGTCCGGGAGCCCGACGAGGTGGCCCAGGCGGCCATTCCCGGCGCCGTGCACATCCCCATGGGCGACCTGCTCGATCGCCTGGCCGAGGTTCCGCGCGACCGCACGGTGGTGTTCAGCTGCCACAGCGGTGGCCGATCCGAGAACGTATGCCGCTACCTCGAGGCCAACGAGGGCTTCGCGGACCTGGTGAACCTGGAGGGCGGCATCGTCGCCTGGCATCAGGCGGGCCTGCCGCTGGCATCCCCCTGAACCCCGGTGCCAGGCACTTAACCGTTTGCGGACGCAAACGGTTAAGTGCCTGGCACCGGGGTCAGAAGCGGCGCACCACGCGGTAGAACGTGTCGCGCTGCACCGCGCGGCGCCCGGTCGCCTCGATGGCCTCCACCATCCGCGGGGTGTCGAGCGTGAAGGCCGTGCCCGCGGCGCGGACCACGTTCTCCTCGATCATGATCGAGCCCATGTCGTCGCATCCGGCCTCGAGGGCCAGCATGCCGATGCGCAGGCCCTGGGTGACCCACGACGACTGCATGTGCGCGATGTTGTCGAGGTACAGGCGCGCCACGGCGTTCATCATGAGGTAGTCGGCCGCGGTGGCGTGCAGGTGGTCATCGCCGCGCGCCGAGCATCCTCCCGGCTGGTACGACCAGCATGCGAACGCCGTGAAGCCCCCGGTCTCGTCCTGCAGCTCGCGCAGCACCCGCAGGTGCTCGATGCGGTCGTCAACGGTGTCCACCGTTCCGTACATCATGGTGGCGCTGCTGCGCAGTCCGCGCAGGTGGGCCTCGCGCATGACGCCCAGCCACTCCGCCGTGGTCGTCTTGCGCGGGGCGATGATGTCGCGCACCCGGTCCACCAGGATCTCCGCGCCGCCGCCCGGGATGGATCCGAGGCCCGCCGCGATGAGCCGGTCGAGCACCTCGCCCACGTCCAGCTTGGAATAGTGCGCGATGTGCAGCACCTCGCTGGGCGACAGGGCATGCAGGTGGATGGGGTAGCGCCGCGTGATGTCCGCGAAGAGGTCCTCGTACCACTCGATGCGCAGGTTGGGGTGATGCCCGCCCTGCATCAGCAGCGCGGTGCCGCCCAGGTCGAGGGTCTCCTCGATCTTGCGGAAGATCACCGGCTTGCTCAGCACGTACCCCTCGGGGTCGCGCGGGTGGCGGTAGAACGCGCAGAAATCGCAGTCGGTGACGCAGAAGTTGGTGTAGTTGACGTTGCGGTCGATCACGAACGTGACCTCGCCGGCATCGGTGACGCGCTCGCGCGCGCGCCGCGCGGCGGCGGCCACGGCCACCACGTCGCGCGACTCGATGAGCGCCCGCGCACCGTCGTCGTCCAGGCGTCCGCCCGCATCGAGGTGCTCGATGACCTCGTGATGGCGCGTGGGCGTGGCGGTGCTCATGCGGCCAGCGCCTCCAGCGTGGGGACGTCCTGAAGTTCGCCGGCGCGGCGCGCGAGGTCGAGGAACCTCGCCAGGCCCGCCCGCTCGGCCTCGCCGAAGCCGTAGCGCAGGCGGCCGAGGTACCCGCGGATGTACTCCGGGCTGAACGGGAAGCGCTCCGCGGCGGCGCAGGCCACGCCATCGGGGTCGGCGGCGAACGCCCGCCCGCCCGCGGCGATGGCGGCGGCGAGCATGTCCACCTGCTCGGGGCGGGCGCGGGCCACCTCCTCGCGCACGGCCCAGACCGCGAACACCATGGGCAGGCCGGTGCGCTGCTGCCACAGCTCGCCGAGGTCGATCGAGAACGGCGCGAGCCCGTCGCGATGCGCGATGAGCGCGGCGTCGGCGATGAGGAGCACCGCCTCGCCGGCGTCGAGGGCGGCGGGGGCATCGAGGTCGGACCCGAGCACGCGGAATGGCACGTCCGGGCCCAGCAGCACCCGCAGCAGCGTGACGCTGCTCGCGCTGTGCGGGGTGACGGCCACCCGTCGCACCTGGTCCAGGGGCACGGTGGACAGCAGGCGGATGGAATCCACGGCGCCCTCGCACGCGATGCAGCCGGCCGGCAGCAGGCGCAGCCGGTCGGCTGCGCGGGCGTACGCGATGCTGGACATCGCGGAGGCGTCGAGGTCGCCGGCGAGGACCCCGGCATTGAGCGCCGCGGGCAGGCCATCGGTGAAGCACACCCCGGGAAGCCCCGCGCGCTCGAGGTGGTGGTACACGGGGAACATGTTGAGGGCGCTGATGCGTCCCACGCGCAGGGTGGTCATCGCGCCACCGCCCGCGCGCCCAGCGCCGCCGCCAGGTGGTCGGGGTCGGCATCCGCATCGGCGGGGATCACCCACTCGTCCGCGCCGAATGCCACGGCCACCTGGCACGCGGCTTCGCCCACCTGCGCCCAGTCCAGGCGGATGGGCGTGCCGGGCAGCACGCGACGTGCCACCGCGGCCACGAGGAGGTCCTCGTTGCCCCACGATCCCGGGCGCCCCGGGGTGTCGGGCCCGGGCACCAGCAGCACCGCGCGCACCGCCTCGGGCTCCCGAGCGACCTCCAGCAACCGGTCGGCCACCTGCGCGGGGGTGGTGCCGGCTCCGTAGGCCACGCACGCCACCCCCTCGCCGCGGGGGTCGCCCCGCAGCCATCCCACTTCGGCCGGCGGATCCATGCCCTCGGCGGCCGCGATGGGGTCGCGGGCGTCGAGCAGGGAGATCACCTGGTCGCGCGTCATGCCAGCCTCTGCACCGTGCCGGCGGCGATCTCGCGCAGGGCGTCGGGGTCGGCGCCCCCGATGTCGCCGTCGAGCAGCGCCGTGGCCCGCTCCACCTCGTCCACGGCGCGGCGTCGTGCCGCGGAGGTGCCCGGGTGCGTGGCCAGGCGGTCGCAGAGGGCCTCCAGGCCATCGCCGCCGGCCGCCACCCGGCCGATCTCGTTGCCCAGCGCGGGTTCGGCCGCGATGGCCAGGATCTGCGGCAGGGTGACCGTGCCGCTGAGGATGTCCGTGCCCCGGCGCTTCCCGGTATTCGCCGGCGAGCCGGCGAGGTCGAGGATGTCGTCGAGGATCTGGAAGGCCACGCCCACGTGCGTGCCGAACGACGCCAGGCGCAACTGGGCCTCGTCGGATGCCCCCGAGAGCAGCGCCCCCAGGCGGCATGCCACGGCGAAGAGCGCGCCGGTCTTGCGCCGGCATCGCGCCATGTAGGCGTCCACGCCCAGGTTCAGGTCGCCGATGGCCCGCTGCTGGTCCATCTCGCCCAGCGCGAGCTCCAGCGACGCGTCGGCCAGCGCGGCCACCGCGGCGGTGGATCCCAGGCGGCTGAGTTCCGCGAATGCGCGGGCGAACAGGAAGTCGCCCACGTTGATCGCGGCGCCGGCGCCGTGGGCGCGGGCCACGGTGGGCACGCCCCGGCGGGTGGTGGCGCCGTCGATGAGGTCGTCGTGCACCAGGGTGGCCATGTGCACCAGTTCCACCGAGGCCGCCGCCGCCACCAGCATGGCCCGGTCGTCCTCGAGGCGCGCCGACGAGCAGAACAGCATGAGCGGCCGCACCCGCTTGCCGCCCGCGCGCAGGGTGTCCACCGCCGGGGCCGATACCGCCGGCACGTGGCCGCCCGCGAACACGGCCAGTTGCTCCTCGCATTCGGCCAGCCATGGGCGGAGCGGCCGCACGAACGCGTAGACGGGAGGGGCGGTGCTCACGGGCGCGCCTCCGCGGTGGTGGTGACGTGCGGCTGGCCCCAGCGCGCGAACAGCGCATGCTCGATGCCCAGCACGTCCAGTGCCTTGCCCACCACGAAGTCCACCAGGTCGTCGATGGACGCGGGCATGGCGTAGAAGCCGGGCGCGGCCGGCAGCACCACGCCGCCCGCCTCGGTGATGGCCACCATGTTGCGCAGCTGGATGAGCGACACCGGGGTCTCCCGGGGCATCACCACCAGCTGCCCGCGCTCCTTGAGCATGACCTCCGCCACGCGGTGGATGAGGTTGTCGCCGGTGCCGTGCGCGATGCGGCCGAGGGTGGACGTGCTGCACGGCGCCACGAGGGCGGCACGGGCCCCGGACGAGCCCGAGGCGAACGAGCAGGCGATGTCATCGGCGGCCAGCACGTCCACGGCACCGGCCGGGTCGGCGTGCATGGCCACGAACCGCTCCACCACGTGGGGGTACGACGCCGGGCGCGGCCCCTCACCGAGGATCTCATGGCTGATCACCCGGGCACCGGCATCCGACACGCATAGGCCCACGTGGTGGCCCGCGGCGGTGAGGGCCGCGAGGGATCGCGCACCGTAGGGGGCGCCGCTTGCGCCCGTCACGCCAAGGAAGATCCTCATACGTGATTGATCGTAGACCCGTACCTGGCAGAAACACGCGGGGTCCCGCGCCTGCGGGACCCCGTGAGAGACCGTTCGACAGTGGTGAAGTGGCCTACTTGTACCTCGTCCCCAGTCCGTTGACGAAGTTCGCCAGCGCCTCGAGGTCGGCCGGCGGCAGCGTTGCGTACGACGGCATGCCGCCGGACGGCGCCTTGAGCCACGCGATCTCGCGCTCGATGTCCCAGCCCTTCGTGCCGTGGTTGGTGAGGTCGGGCCCCGGGCCCGTGGCCCCGTTGCCGGCGACGAGATGGCAACTGAGGCACCCGTTGGCCATGAACACCTGCATGCCCGCATTTCCTGCCTCGTCGAGGCCGCTCAGCGGGAGGCCCTGCGCCGACACGCCGGCGGGCGTCTTGGCGCCCAGGTAGGTCGTGTAGCAGAGGAACCCGGTCACCAGCACGATCATTCCCATGGCGAACGGCCGCTTCCAGATGCGCCGCTCGGGGCCCCGGTCGATGAACGGCCAGATGACCAGCAGGATGATCAGGATGTTGGGCACCATGAAGGTGGCCATGATCACCGGGGTGAGGGCGTTCTGGTTCGCGAAGATCTTGAGCAGCTCGAACGCGAAGTAGAAGTACCACTCGGGCCGCGGCACGAAGTCCGTGGTGGACGGGTTGACCGGCTCGCCCACCTCCACCCGCACCGTGATGGCCAGGACGATGGTGGCCACCACCACCAGCCCCGCCACGATGGTGTCCTTGAAGATCGCATAGGGGAAGAACGGCTTGCCGGTCTTCTTCGCCTGCGCGTAGTCCTTGTCGTAGGCCTTCTTGTCGGCCGGCTTCATCGGACGGACTCCTTGGCCTCCACCGGCCATGTGGCCGGGTAGTTCACGGCGCCGGGCAGGGCCTTGGCGCGCTCGCGCGCGGCCTCCCGGCGGGCGTCCTCCTCATCGCGCTCGATGCGCAGGCGGCGCTTGGACCACGGTGGTTCGGAGATGCCCAGGCGCACGATGAAGTACAGGTGCAACCCGATGAAGGTGGCGATGGCGCCGGGTATCACGAGCATATGGATCGAATAGAAGCGGGATAGCGTGGCGGGTCCGAACTCCGGCCCGGCGCGCAGGATGTCGCCGATGTACGGCCCCAGGATGGGCGCGCTGGCGAAGATGTTCACCGCCACCACGGTGGCCCAGTAGGCCTTCTGGTCCCACACCAGCAGGTATCCGGTGAGGCCCATGAACATGGTGAGGAGCAGGAGGAACGCCCCCGTCACCCACGTGAGCTCACGTGGGTACTTATAGGCGCCCCAGATGAATACGCGTGCCATGTGCAGGAACACCACGATGATCATCACCGAGGCGCCCCACTTGTGCATGCCGCGCACGAGCCATCCCCAGGTGACCTCGTTGGTGATGTACTCGATGCTCTTGTACGCACCGCCCTCGGTGTCGGGCACGTAGTACATCGCCAGGATGATCCCGGTGATGGCCTGCATGCCGAACACCACCATCGCCGTGAAGCCGAGCGTCTGGAACCAGCTCGTGCCCTCGGGGATGTTGCGGAAGAGGAACCACCGCGTGCCGGTCTTCACGCCCGAGCGGTCGTCGACGTAGTCGATGGCCGCGTCGGTGCTCTTCTGCACCGGGTTCTTGGGTCCGATGTCCTTGGTGGTCACCCTGGGCTCCTAGGTGAACGGGTAGAGGTGGGAAAGGGTGCCCGACACCGGGTAGCCCGGGTCGGCCAGCGGGAACGACTGCTGCTCCTGGTCGATCGAGTACGGCTTGCCCACCAGCACCCGCAGGTTCGGGTTGTTGCTGGTGGCGGCGACCGAGAGCGGAACGCGATCCTTGCCCTCGGCGATCTGCTGCACCGTGAACTGCTTGCTCTTGTCGACCACCTTGATGTCCACGCGGTCGAGCGGGCGGGGCGGCGGGCCGGCCGTCACCAGGCCGCGCGCGTTGTAGGCGCCGCCATGGCACGGGCACACGTAGCCGCCCGAGCCGGGCGAGTACGCCACCGGGCAGCCGAGGTGGGCGCAGCGGTTCCAGATGGCGATGAGGTCGAAGTCGTCGGCGCCCAGGCTTCCGGCCCAGCGGCGGTACTTGGCCTCGAACGCCGCGGTGTCCTCGCCAGGCGCGGGCTGCGGGCGCGCGCTGGGGTCCTTCAGGCCGTACACCACGAATATGCGCCGGTCGGCGTCGGACGTGGGGCCCGAGACCGCCAGCGAGGAGACCTCGCCGATCTTGGTGGACGGCTGGGCGTTGGGAAACGGCGGGGCATTCTTCAGGAAGTCGCTCGCGGGCCCGATGTCGATCCAGCGGTATTCCTCGGGCTGGAGCGGGGTGGCAACGGCGAAGCCGATGACCGGCACGAGGATGGCGGCGGTGAGCACCCCGGTGCCGGCGAATGCCACATTCGACAGGAACCGCGTGCGCGTGACGTAGCGCGGGTCGTCGGAGTGGTCGGGCTCCGGGGTGTAGTCGGCCGCGCGCGGACCCGTGTAGGGACCGCCCTGGGTCCCCGGGTCGCCGCCGTTCGGCTCGTCCTCAGCCACTCCAACCTCCGTAGACGCTCATTCGACCCACGACAATAACGGAGCACGGGCGCTCCGGAGGGTTTTCGCCCCGTGCCGCGGGGAGGATGGGCCGGTTGTCCCGGCCCCGGCGGGACGCCACGGCCCCCCCGCTACGACGGGGGCAGCGGGATGCCCAGTTCCGTCCATCGCGCCGTGACGGACTCGCGTACCTCGGGCGACATGCGGATTTCGTCGGGCCACGGCCGTACCTGACCCTCGCCCGGCCACTTCGCCGTGGCGTCGAAGCCGATCTTCCCGCCGTACGCGGGCCACGGGGCCGCGTGGTCCAGGGCGTCCACCGGGCCCTCCACCACCAGCACGTCGCGGCCCGGGTCGACGTTCGAGAACGCCCGGAACGCCA
>CAZEUE010000024.1:0-17609 GCA_964514615.1 uncultured Bifidobacterium sp.
CCTGGAGGAGCAGAGGACCGACGCCGAAGCCCTCGCCCGCAGGTGCCGGAAGGAGACCGTCGCCGCCGAGGAGGCACTCGCCGGTGAGGTCGCCCGGCTAATTGTCCCTTGCTCTTCACAAGTGATATGGTTGCGCCATCAAAGTCACTTGCTCTCTAAAAGACATCATGAAACCAACCACCGTCATCGGAAGCGCAGCCTTCCTAGGGGTCATGCTCGCCATTGGATTCGGGCTTGTTCCCTTCTTCTACCTGGCAGATCCACACGCCTTCGAGGATTGGTTTGCCGATTACTTCGTGTTCTTCTTGCCTGCGGTCTTCATCACGAGCGTCCCGGCCTTTGTCGGATCCATCACTCTGATCAGGCGCAGTCCAAAGGGGTCTCGGGAACGACGCAAGTGGCTCAACACACTGCTGGGTCTTGTCTCTGTCTATGCAATCACCACGGCAGTTCACCTACCTCTGAACATCGCCTTTTGGTCACGCGATTTGAGTGACGAGGCCATCGTCACGACCCTCGGGTTCTGGACTGCGGCACACGTCCTGAGAATCGCAGGTGCAGGTTTCGCCGCCTATTCGGCATTCCGGGCATCTCAACTGCACGAGGGAGAGACCGTATGAGTGCCTTGGTCACCGTCACAGGAATCACCGGATTTGTTGGGATGCGCATCGCCGCACAGGCTTTGAATGACGGCTACCGCGTGCGAGCAACGCTTCGGAATACTCGACAAGGGGAGTCAGTTCGAGCCTGGATCTCACACGCTGCTCCCACCGACAACCTGAAGTTCGTTCAGGCGGACCTTCTGGCCGACGACGGATGGGATGAGGCAGTTACCGGCGCTGCCTATGTCATCCACGTCGCGTCGCCGCTGATCCTTGGGGGCGTGCCCGACGACAGTGTGCTCTTTGCTCCCGCGGTCGAAGGCACAGACAGGGTCCTTCGGGCCGCCAAGAACGCAGGCGTCACGAGAGTCGTTTTGACATCAGCAGCCATCACCGCCGCTGGACACATAACCGAGGGCGCCGCCACCCCGACCGACTTCACCCCAGCAGATGATCCGCGGGCCAATGTGTATACGAGAAGCAAGATCGCTGCGGAAGAGGTCGTCCGCAACTTCGCAGCGGATAACCCATCAGGCCCTGAAGTGGTCACGATTAACCCCGGTGTCATCATCGGCCCGCCACTGAACCCGAAGGAGGACTGCGAATCCATCGCCCTGTTCCAGGGAA
This sequence comes from uncultured Bifidobacterium sp., assembly GCA_964514615.1. Classification (GTDB taxonomy): domain Bacteria; phylum Actinomycetota; class Thermoleophilia; order Miltoncostaeales; family Miltoncostaeaceae; genus SYFI01. Next base: position 1,230 of record CAZEUE010000024.1, read on the forward strand.
TCTGGTCTGGAGCCCAACCAGCAACTCCAGACCTGGCCTTCCCCATGGCCGATGTGCGAGACGTAGCGAACGTGCACCTGTCAGCCATGACAACCGAGAGCTTAAGCGGCTCGCGCTACCTGGTGTCCTTCACTACCGAACCCCAAAAGCTTCCCGACATCGCTCGAATACTGCGAAATCACGGCAACAAGAAAGCCCCACGGCTGACCATACCCACGTTCGTGTTGCGGATCCTCGCACGGTTCAACAGTGACCTTCGGTCACTCTTTACTTCGACCGATGGCCTCTCCTTGAAAATCGACAGTTCGGCAACGAAGAAGGATCTCGAATGGCAGCCGATGCCCTTCGAGCAGTCGGTTCTGGATACAGCCCAAGCGCTCGAGCAGAGGCAGTCGACAGGCGATGAAAGGTAATTGATATGAAGTCCGTTGTCGTGACAGGCGTAGGTGGATACATCGCTAAGTACGTCGCCGCCGAGTTGCTCACGTCGGGTTACTCGGTCGTCGGCACTGTTCGCTCTCTCAAGCGCGCAGACGTGATCAGGGAGAGCGTGGCGGTTCGAGCCGATACGTCGAATCTGACATTCGTGGAGGTGGACCTGCTCGCTGATGCTGGCTGGGGCGAAGTGATGGTTGGTGCTGACTACGTGATGCACATCGCTTCACCCTTCACCCTCGATGAACCGAAGGACGAGAATGAGCTCATCGCGCCAGCTGTCGAGGGAACCCAACGCGTCCTTCGTGCCGCGGACGCCGCGGGAGTGACGCGGGTCGTGGTGACGTCGTCCGTCCTGGCCCTCTTCATGGGTCGTGGATCCGGTCGATACGGCCCGGACTCCTGGTCCGACGTGAACGCGAGGATCGGGGCGTACCCAAAGAGCAAGACGCTGGCGGAGCAGGCCGCCTGGCGACTCGCGGAGGACATGTCAGCCGAGGTCGTCACCGTTCTCCCCGGGTATGTGATCGGTCCGGCCATCGACGGGGAGCCGGAAGGTGCGAGCGCGGAAACCATCTCGAACATGATCCATGGCGAGCTGCCCGGGATCCCTGACCTGCACATACCCATGGTGGACGTACGAGATGTTGCCAAGCTTCATGTGGCCGCGATGCAGTCACCGGGAGCGGTCGGAAAACGCCTCATCGGATCGCAATCCGAGCCCACGGCGATGCGAAGCCTCGCCGAAACTCTGAAGATGGCCGGCTACACCAAGGTTCCCGGACGAAAACTGCCGACAGGTCTTGTGAAGTTGCTGGGCGTTCTCAACAAGGATGCGCGCTCCATGGTTCCCTACATCGGATTTCAACCAAGCGTGGACACCAGCCTGCCGCGGGAGGTGTGCGACTGGTCGGCCGGCGCTATCAAGCCAGGACTCATTGAGATGGCTCACCAGATAGCCCGGCCAACCGGCTGAATTGGGGGTCGTGAGCCGGCAGAAAGGGCAGGAGTGTCTCGATCAGGTATCAATGAGACACCCATAGTGGAGCTTGGCAATGACCGGAGGGTACGAACACGTGTCGCGAAACCTGCGTTCCGATTGCCCCATTGCCGCCACTTTGGACATCATTGGCGACCGCTGGACGCTTCTCGTGCTCCGAGACATGCTGTTGGGTGGAAAGTCGCACTTCAGTGAATTCGCAGACAACGAATCCATAGCCACCAATATCTTGACCGATCGTCTCGCCACGCTCGTCAAATGGGAGATCATCGAACGAACCCCCGATCCCGACGACGGCCGAAAGTACATCTACCGACCGCTCACCCCAGCGATCGAATTGCTGCCCGTGATCGTGGAGCTCGCTGCCTGGGGCATGAAGTATTCATCAGTAGATGCCCCCGCGGACGGCAACCCACTTTCTGACCCAGCGACGCGCAAAAAGCTCGTTAGCCAATTAACCCGCCAGCTGTCTGCAGGAACACAGTAGGCAGACCGGAATGCAGGTTGCCTCGGAAACCTGAGAGTGCGGGCTGACGGACTAGGGCGTGTCTCCAAAGTGCTTCCGCCAGACCGTGATGGCGTGTAGAACCGCGGCTCCGCGGTAGACGATCGCGAGTTTGTCGTAGCGAGTGGCTAGGCCTCGCCGCTGCTTGACCAGGTTGAGGGAACGTTCGACGCCGTTCCGCCGGCGATCGGTCTCTGAGTCGAACGCCGGTGGTCGCCCACCTTGGCTTCCGCGACGTTTTCGGTGGCGAGCCTGATCGCTTGGCTCGGGGATGACGGTCTTGATGTTGCGCTCGCGCACAGGCTGGGGATGGGCCTTGGCGGAGTAGGCCTTGTTCCCGATGACGGCGGCGGGCCTGCTGCGCGGCCTGCCCGGTCCGGCACGGGGAACTCACAGGTGGGCGAGCAGGTCCGGCAGGACCGGTGAGTGGTTGGCTTGGCCGGGGCTGACCAAGACCACCAGTGGTCGGCCGGACCCATCCACGAGCTGATGCATTTTGGTCGGCAGGCCCCCGCGGGAACGACCAATCCCGTGGTGATGCGGCTCAACATCCACCGGATTCGTCGAATCCTTGTAGTTCGGATCAGTCCCCTGTGTGGCCGGAGGACGGGCCAACCGCCGACCCCTGAGCCCCGCGCGGCAGGTTCGCAGCGTGCTGGTGAGCGGTGCTCGTGGGAAAGAGTCTGGGCTCGAGGGGGTCAGGCGCCTCCGGTTCACTCGGGTGAACTCGGCAAGGCGCCTCTCCCCCCTGACCCTCACTCCGAAGCGGATTTCGCCACCCGGGTGCACTCCTGTGCACTCACCGGAGGCGAATCATAATCCGCGTGTCGGGGGTTCGAGTCCCTCCTCCGCTACTCGACAGGTGCCTGATGCGGGGCACATCATGTGCCTCGTGCCACGCATGGATCGCCGTACGCGGACGCCCCCACTACTTCGCGGACCAGGTGCCACAGCCCCCCGAGGGGGTCACCGTCGTCCCACGGACGAACCCGATCGTCACCTCGCCAGAACCCGTCATGGTGATGACCGACGCGTCGCCGTCCGAGTCCGTGGAGAGGGACACGCCCGAGTTGTTGCCCTCGCCCCCACCGGCACTCACGTCGCCGATCTCCCCGCCCTCCACGCGCACCGTGCAGTCCGAGGTGATGTTCGCCGTGTAGTTGCCTGCCGGGACGTCGGTCCCGATCGTGACCGTGGTGTTCGCGAACGAGCGCCCGTCGCCTGCGGGCGTCCCCGTCGTGGTGCCGGATGGGGAGGCCGAGGTGCTCACCGCGGCGGTGGTAGAGCCATCATCGCCGGACAAGCTGCACCCGGCGAGCGCGCCGACGGAGATCAGGACGGCGCCGGCAGCGAGGGCCTTCGTGAACATGGGGGTTCCTTTCGTCTTCGGGAGGCGTGACGGTCACCCTACTGAGTGCACCATCACCGCGCATGCAGCGTGAGCGATGCGGAGGGGCCGCCCCAGCCGAGGTTCAGGCTTTCGGAGCGCACCATGAGGTTGTTCATCAAGGCGTACCAGACCTCGTTGAGGGCCATGGTTGCGCCGGACTCCTCGCGGGGGTGCCCTTGAGCGCCTCATAGATGCCGCCCGACCACTGGCGCTGCCACACCGGGTAGCCCATGTTCCGGCCGGTCCACTGCAGGAAGGCCGTCCATTCCCGGATCACCTCCTCCCCCGACTCCACCGCGTTCCCCAGCAGGTCGCGCTGGTAGGCCCGGCTGGTCTCCTCGCCGAGCCCGAAGCCCGACACGCCATATGCGCTGCCGCTGACCAGCGTGGCGCCCGGCACGTAGTAGGTGCTGGCATAGGCGGTTCACTGGATGGCGTCCTGCAGCGAGGCCGACTCCGTAGCCGCCTCACGCAGCTCGTCATCGAGGGCCGTGAGCACCGGGTGGATGTCGGTGGCATCAGCCGCGACGTCCTGCGCGCCCTGCTGGGCCTCGTAGAGGACCTTGCTGTCGCTGCCGGCCCGCGCAAGGAACCCGGAGTACCCCGACAGGAAGGTGGTGGCGGCGGCGGAGTCCACGTCGGTGCGCGACGGGGTGGCCCGCACCATGGCCACGGAATCCGGACTGAAGTGGTCGAGCAACGCGCGCATGTCCCCCACCACGGCGGCGACGCCGGCCAGGCGATCCAGGCGGGCCGATTCGTCCGCGATGGTCGGGGGGCACTGCAGCAGGCGCGTCACCTCGTCGGCCAGGCCGTCGCGGGCGCGCGCGATGCCCTGCTCGCGCGCCACCTGGCCGATGCGCGCGCCCACGGGAACGGCCGATGCGGTAGAGGGCGTCCACCACCTGGCCACCGCGGGCCAGCGACGCGCGTGCGGCGGCGAGGGTGTCGCGCGTGGTGCGCACTGTGACGCCCAAGGAGCGCCCCGACTGCCGCACGTCCACGACCCTCCCGGCGCGCTGGTCGAAGGACTGCTCAGTGCCCACCGGGACGAGGAACAGGCGATATCCCGCCTTCGCGGCGGCCCGCACCTTCGCGGGCACGAGCCCCACCCGGCCGATCGTTCCATCGGGGGCGATCGTGCCGGTCATGAGCACGCGCGGCCTCACGGCGTCGCCGCGAATCGCCGCGATGGTGCCGACGGTGAGGGCTGCTCCGCCGGACGGGCCGTCAATGGGACACGTGATCCCGTAGCCGATGGTCGGCGTTGACGGGTCCGCCCCGTGTAGGGGGTCGCCACGGCGGCCGCGCTTGCGGTGGACGCCTGCCACTGGGCCCCTGCGCCCTGGGCCGTGATGTCATCGAGCTCCACGGAGAAGGTGGGGTCACCCGATGTCGCCACCCGGATGGCGGCGGGCTCGATGCCCGCTGCCGGAGCCCCACCGGAACCCGACCCGGCCCACGGGACCGGAAACGTGATCGACGTCGAGGGGACATGCGGGCAATCTCGCCCGGCCGGGGTACTACTGCGGCGTGCAGGTGGTGGGGTAATCGCCGTTGTCGGGCCCGCCATGGGTGTCGACGCTGTCCACCGTGATGAGCGGCCGGCCCGGGTCGATCACGGGGGCGATGGATGGCGTTCGCGGGGGCTCGCAGGTGGACTCCACCCCACGACGGAGCTCACCCCGAGCCCTCGCCCCCCGGACGGAGCGCCGCGAGCAGGTCCATGGGAATCGGCAGGATGAGCGTGGTCGCCTGGTCCGACGCGCCAATGGCGTTCATCGTCTGCAGGTAGCGCAGCTGCAGGGCCCCCGGGGACGCGCTGATCACCTCAGCGGCCGCGGCCAGCCGGTTGGACGCCTCGAACTCGCCCTCGGCCGCGATGACCTTGGCGCGCCGCTCGCGCTCGGCCTCGGCCTGCTGGGCGATGGCCCGCTGCATGCTGCCCGGGATCTCCACGTCCTTCACCTCCACCACCGACACCTTCACGCCCCACGGCTGGGTCTGCTGGTCGATGATGCCCTGCAGGCGGTCGTTGATCTGGTCACGCTCGGCGAGCAACTGATCCAGCTCCACCTGGCCGAGCACGCTGCGGAGGGTGGTCTGCGAGATCTCGGAGGTGGCGAGTGCGAAATTCTCCACCTGCACGATCGCGCTGTTGGCGTCCACCACCCGGAAGTACGCCACGGCGTTCACCCGCACGGTGACGTTGTCGCGGGTGATCACCTCCTGGGGCGGCACGTTCAGGGTGACGGTCCGCAGGTCCACGCGCACCGCGCGATCGATGAAGGGGATCAGCAGGAACAGGCCGGGGCCCCTCTCGCCGATCAGGCGGCCGAGGCGGAACACCACGCCGCGCTCGTACTCGCGCGCCACGCGCACGGAGGCGAAGAACAGAATGATGGCCAGGATGGCCACTGCCACAAGCACCCACACGACGATCATTTCGCCACTCCTTGTTCGACGACGAGGGTGAGGTCGTCGGGATGCACCTGGACCACCCGCACCGGGGCACCATGGTGCACCGTGCCGCGTGCGGTCCGCGCATCCCAGATCTCACCGTTCACCTGCACATGGCCTCCCAGCGGGCTCACGTCGCCACGCGCGCTGCCGGCCATGCCCACCATGGCCGCCGCGCCGGTGACCACCGGCCTCAGGCGCGCAGCGCGCACCCGCCGGCCCACCAGTGCGCACCCGCCCGCGATGCCCACGGCCGTCAGCACGGCCAGTGCCGGCGTGGTCTGCTCGGCCGGATCGGGGGAGTCGAACAGCAGCACGCCACCAGCGGCGAATGCGGCGATGCCCGCCACGGCCGGTACCCCGTGTCCACCAACCAGCACCTCGATGACGAACAGGGCAACACCCACGAGCAGCAGGACGACCCCCAGCCACCCGATGGGCAGCGTGATGAGCCCGGGGACGGCCAGCAGGAGGGCGATGACGCCCACCACCCCGGGGACGATGCCGCCCGGATTGACCACTTCGAGCGCAAGGCCGGCAAGCCCCAGCATGAGGAGCAGGAACACCAGGTCCGGCTGATCGAGCACGCCCAGGAGGCACTCCTTTTTTCCGACGTGAACGAGACGATAGACGGACCCGGTGCGCCGATCGACGGGAACCGCTCGCAGCGGGGGCTAGGCTTGCCGCATGACCCAGTCGAGCTCGCTCGAGGTGGTTTTCCCCGGCGACACCAACCACATGGGCACCCTGTTCGGGGGGACCCTCATGGCGTGGATGGACCGCTCGGCCTTCTTCGCCGCGTCGCGCAGGGCCCGGGGAACCGTGGTCACCCGCAAGGTGGACCAGATCGAGTTCCAGGTGCCCATCTACGTCGGCGACTTCGTGGAGCTCACCAGCCAGGTGGAGTCGGTGGGTCGCACCAGCATGGTGGTGCTGGTGGAGGTGCACCGGGAGAGCGCGTCCGATGGCGCGCGCGAATTGTGCACCCATGGGCGCTTTACCATGGTGGCCGTGGACGACCAGGGCTCCCCCCGACCCCTGCCGCCGGAGCGCTGAACGTGTTCGACGATGGCCAGGGCCACTACCGGCGCATGCTGCGGTGGACCAACCTCGTGCTCCTGGTCATCGGCATCGTGCTGGCCCTGGTGTTCGGCCCGTTCCGGTAGGCGGCGCCGGGCGTTGCGCCCTCCGGTCATTGCCTCTTTTTCCGAAATAGTAATACTACGGCATGCGACTCCCGGCCCTCCTCGCCTTGGCCTGCGCCGCTCCGCTGCTGCTGCTGCTGGGATGCGGCAGCTCACCGGCCCCGGATCCGGGCACCACGGCCACGGCGCCGACAACGACGGCAACCCCCACTGCTGCCACCACGAGCGGCTCGGCGGCGCCCACGGCGGCGGCGCTGCGCGCGCGCCTCGCACAGATCGCGCGGCAATCCGGCGACGCATCCGCCCCGGGGTGGGGCGTGACCGATGCCTGGCTGGCCGCGATTCCCGACCTCGCCACCGAGGCCGGCGGCTTCGCGCCGCCACCGGGCGGGGTATCGGCCACCCCCGATGGCGTCTACCTGAAGGGCGACATCCAGGAGCAGGTGCTGCCCTTTGCGGTGGTCGGCTCCGACGGATCGTGCGCCGGGGCAATCGTGATCGCGCTCGACGGCGCGCTCGCGGCCCGCGACGTGACCCTGCCGGGCGGCAGCGACTGCACGGCCATCGCCGTGGCGACGGCGGCGGAGGACGGCCCCCCGATCCGGTGACGCGCTACGTGAGGTAGAAGTACAGCGCGTACAGCAGTTCGACCGCTGGGCTCGACGTGTGCACCGTCACGTCCGACGGCACCGAGAGGAGCGCATCGGAGTAGTTGAAGATGATCTTCACGCCCGATGCCACCAGGTCGTCGGCCACCTGCTGCGCCGCGCCCGCGGGAATCGCCAGCACGCCCACCTCGATGCCCTCGGTGTCCACCACGAGCGGCAGTTCGCTGTAGTGGCGCACGGTCAGGTCGCCAATGCGCAGGCCAACCTTGTCGGGGTCGGTGTCGAACATGGCGGAGATGCGGAAGCCGTGGTCGGCGAACGCCCCCGACGACGCGATGGCCTGCCCCAGGTTGCCCGCGCCGAACAGCGCGATGTTGTGCTGCCCCGACGTGCGCAGGATCTTGCGGATCTGGGCGATGAGGGTGTCGATGTCATACCCCACCCCGCGCTTGCCGAACTTGCCGAACCCCGACAGGTCGCGCCGGATCTGCGTGGGGTTGACGTTGGTGTACTCGGAGATGGCCTGGCTCGAGATGGAGGTCTTCCCCATGCGCTTCGCCTGCGTGAGAACCTGCAGGTAGCGGGATAGGCGAGCCGCCACGCCGAGGGTGAGCTGTTCGGGCAATGTGGTCCGTTCCGGCGCTTGTATCAGCGCCGCACAAAGTAGCAGGCCCTATCAGCCCACGGTGAACGGCCGGCTGCGCGCCTGGTGCCGGGATCCATTGGCATCGGTGGCCGTGACCACGGCCCGGTACCTGCCGGCGGGTACTTCGGGACCGCTGGCCGAGCGGCGCGAGAGGAGCAGGCGGTACGTGGCGGCAGGCCAGTCGCCGCTGGGCTCGGCCTGCGTCATGCGCACCGGGGCCCCGCCGCCCGCGGGCACCAGGTCCACCCGCACGTCGCGGAGGGTGGTGGCCTCCAGGCCGGCCTCCCCGAATTCGCGCGTTCCCACCCGCACCTCCACCTGCCCCAGCCCCGAGCCCGTGCGCCGCACCACCGGCGTGCCGAGGGCCCCGCGCGGGAAGGCCGCCCGCGGAGCAGCCCATACCACGGCGGATCCCGCCGCCACCTGGCCCCCGTCCGGCACCACCAGCAGGCGCCCCTTCCACGGGTCGTCGCCCTGCTGCGCGGCACGGGGGACCGTCACCACGGCGCCGCGTCGCTGCCCGGGCGCGAGCTGCACGGGCTCCCCCACGGGCTCGTACTCGCCGCCGGGGGTCTGCAGCAGCAGGCGATAGCGACCGCCCGTCCCGGTGAGGTCGCGCATCACGAAGCGCAGGCGGGTGTCGTCGGTGCGCGATCGGAAACCGCTGATGAGCGCCGGCGTGATGGAGATGCCGGGCATTGCGCGCCGGGTGAGGGATGCCGGGTCCGCCGCCACGCCCGCGCCCTGGTCGTGCAGGCCCGCCGCGGGAACCTGCCCCGCCGACTGCACGAGCACGCTGCGGACATCGGCCGGCGTCCACGTGGGGTGGTCGACCCGCAGCCGGAGGGCCGCCGCGGCCACCGAGGCGGCGGCGGCCGACGTGCCGTGCAGCGGGGCCTGCCGCGGGATGCCCGATGCGTCACGCCCGGGGAATGCGGCCTCCACCCCCACGGCCGGAGCCACGAGGTCGGGCTTGGCGCGCCCGTCCGCAGTGGGACCACGCGACGAGAACGACGCCATGGCGGTGGGCGCCTGCTGGTCGGAGCGCCCCGTGATGGCCACGTTCGCGCCGGGCTGGCGCGCGAGCATCTGCACCAGCGCACGGCCCTGGGACGGCCCCAGGCCCACGATGGGGATGGGGACATCCGCGCCCCCGCGGATGCCGGGGAATGCCCCCGCGCCGTCCTCATCCCACACGGCCAGCGCGATCGCGCCCGCGGATGCCGCGCGACGCGCGACCTCGGCCACCGGGGCACCGCTGCGCGTGACCAGGGCCACGGCACCGGCCACGGTGCTGCGCCCGCCCGCGCCCGCGAAGTCGCGGATGTCGGTGCCGGTGCCCACCCCGGCGTCGCCGCTGGCCGCCACGAGGGGTGCACCCGAGGTGACGGCGCCCGCGGGGTCGGGGCCCATCAGGGGCAACGGGGCCAGCGCGGCCGCAGCGGGCCCCACGGCCATCGACAGCTCCGCCGTGCGCGGGGCCATCGCGCCGGCCACCCCGCCCACCACCAGGGCCTCGGGCACGGCCGCCACGTTGCCAAGCGTGCCGCGATCGGTGCCGGTGGGCCCGTCGTTGCCCGCGGGCACCACCACCACGCTGCCCGCGCGATCGGCAGCTGCCAGCGCCGACGCCACGGGGTCGACCCCGTCGGCGCCGAACCCGCGGGCCAGTCCCATCACGATCACCCCCGCGCGATCATCCGGCAGGCCGTCGCGGTTGGGATCGACCGCCATCTCGAGGGCGGCCAGCACGCGATCCGTGCGGGCCAGGGTCCTCACCCTGCCATCCACCGCCTCGCGCGCGGTGACTCGGTACACCAGCATGCGGGGCGTCATTGCCGGCGACAGTCCGGCGAGGGCCGGCGAGCGCAGGATGATCGACGCCATCTGGGTGCCGTGCGCCTCGGCCGCGGGATCTGCCATGTCGGGAGAGGGATCGGCATCGCCCTCCACCACGTCGACCGCGCCCACGATGTGCCGATCCGGCCCGATCCCGCCGCCGAGCCAGGGGTGCGAGGCGTCCACGGCGGCGTCGATGAGCGCGATGCGCTCGGGGCCGCGCCCCCGCGGCTGCGGCGCGCTCCCCTGCGGCCCACTGCCCGTGGGTGCCACGGGCGAGGCGTCGGACGCCGCGGGCGCCATGTAGAGCACCGGCACCACCGCCCGTATGCCGCGCACCTCGGCCAGCGTGGACAGGCGGCCGGCGGGCACCCGGACGCCGAGTCCATTGACAAGGGTGCGGTACCGATGGGTGACCACGCCGCCCATTCCCTGCAGCGAACCTTCGAGCGCCAGCTGGTCGGCCTGCATGCGGGCGAGCGCCCCGGCGCGCTCCGCGGGGGCGACATCCACGAGGCCCGGGCCATCCAGCAGCACGATGGCCGACTCGGCATCGCCCGCGGGAGGCACCTGCGGGGTGCGTGCGCCGTCCACGACGTCGCGCCAGCCCGCGGCGGACACCAGCGCCTGCGCGGCGGGCCCGCCCGTCGGGCCGCCCGCCTGCGCCACCAGCAGCGCCGGTGCCGCGACGGCGGCGGCCCCCAGCAACCCGAGCCCCAGGTGCATCGGCCTCATGCGGCGATCCCCCCGGGGGGTGCCGTGGCCATGGCGTCCTCGCCCACGAAATCCGGCCATGCGATTGCCGGGGTGAAGGCGGCGGCGGCGGCGATCATCGCCGCGTTGTCCGTGCACAGCGACCGGTCGGGAATGGCCACGCGCAGCCCCCGCTCGCCCGCCGCCTGCTCCACCAGGTGCCGCAGCCGGCCGTTGGCGGCCACGCCGCCGCCCACCGACACGGCCGGCACCCCGGCCTGGTCGGCCGCCCGCATGAGCCGGTCCACGAGCGGGCGCACGATGGCCTCCTGGTACGAGGCAGCGAGATCGGCGCGGCGACGGGCAACGCCGTCGTCGCCGAGCTCGCGCGTGGCGTACAGCAACGCCGTCTTCACCCCGGCATACGAGAAGTCGAGGTCGTCGGGCCCCCGCGCGCTGAGCCCCACCGGGAGCGCGAACGCCGAGGCGTCTCCCTCGCGCGCGAGGGCCTCGAGGCCCGGACCCCCGGGGTAGGGGATGCCCAGCAGTCGCGCGCCCTTGTCGATTGCCTCGCCGGCGGCGTCGTCGAGCGTCTGCCCCAACAGCGCCGGAGTGGCGTAGTCCTCCACGAGGTCCAGCCGCGTGTGCCCGCCGGACGCCGTGAGGGCCACGAACGGCGGGTCGAGCGCCACCGGCTGCAGCCAGCAGGCGGCCACGTGACCGTGCAGGTGATCCACCATCACCAGGTCCTTGCCCGCTGCGTAGGCCAGCGCCTTCGCGGTGGCCACCCCCACCAGCAGCGCCCCGATCAGGCCGGGGCGTCGCGTGACCGCGATGCGATCGACCGCCGCGAGGTCCGTGCCGGCATCGTGCAGCGCGCGGTCCACCACGGCGTTGACGGTGGTGAGGTGGTGCCGGGCAGCCACCTCGGGAACCACGCCGCCGTACACGCTGTGGAGCTCGGCCTGTGACGCCACCACGTTCGACCGGATGGTGCGCCCCTCCACCACGGCGGCGGCGGTCTCGTCGCAGGAGGTCTCGACGGCGAGCACGAGGTCGCCCATCACTCCCCTCCCCCCGACGGCTCCCGCCACATGATCAGCGCGTCCTCCTGATTGTCCGAGTAGTAGCGCGGACGCACGCCGGAGTCCACGAAACCCCGGCTCCGATACAAGCGTATGGCGGGATCGTTGGAGACCCTCACCTCGAGGGTGTAACGGTCGTAGGGGCGCCCGTGGAGCTCGGCGATGACCGCGTCCACGAGCATGCCGCCCAGCCCGCGGCGCCTGTGCCCGGGGTCCACCGTGAGGTTGAGGATGTGCCACGAGTCGCCCTGGCCGGCGCAGGCGATGAACCCGACGACGTCGGGACCGTCCACCGCCACCAGGGTGGCGCCCTCGACGCGCTGGAGCTCCCTGACGAAGAGCTGGCGCGACCAGGGCACCGGGTTGCTGCGGCTCTCGATGGAGAGGATGGCCGTGATGTCGTCGGGCCGCGCACGGCGCACCACGGGACGCGGCAGCCTGACGCGGGTTGCACTCACGCGGGTGCCCCCTCGCGCAGGCGGCGCAGGCGGTTCTCCTCGGCATCGGGCAGGCGGAGGTACTCGGGCACCACGGGACGCTCGCCTCCGGCACGCACGCGCTGGACCAGGCGTGACGCCGCGATGCGATCGAAGGGCTGGGCGGGCGCCCGGCGCGCGCGCGGTGGCAGGGTGACGAGGTCGGCCCCATCCCCCGCCACGAGGGCCGGGCCCATGCCCCCGAGCGCGGCGGCGAAGGCCACCGGGTTCCATGCGGCCGGGGCGATGACGGTGTCGAGCGCGCCGTCCGGACCCATGGCGTAGGCCGCGGCGAACACCTGGCCGCGCCGGGCGTCGATGACCGGCGCCAGGGCCACATCGGGGGAGTCGCCCGCGGCCGACAGCCCCAGCGCCAGGGCCTCGAGCGTGGAGGCTCCCCGCACCGGGATGCCCAGGCCCTGGCCCAGCCCGAGCGCCGTGGCGATGCCGATGCGGATGCCCGTGAAGCCGCCGGGACCCACCCCCACCACGATCTCGTCGAGGTCGGCCGGGTCCTGCCCCGCCATCGCGAGCAGGTGGTGGGCGGCCTCGAGCACGCGGCGCCCTCCGCCGGGCACGCGGCCGAGAACGGCCTCGGCCACCACGCCCTCGTCGGCGACGAGGGCCAGCGCGGGATCAGGCGTTGCGGTGTCGAGCGCGAAGGTCGTCACAAAGGGCCTCGAGCGACGCGTGCATGCCGGGATCGGCGCTTTCCAACCGTACCACCCGCTCATCCCCGCCCCCGTGCGCGATGTCCACGCTCACGCGGGGATGCGGAAGGCCGTGCACCAGGGAGTCGGGCCACTCGATGAAGGCCACGGAGTGATCGCCCACGGCCTCGAGCGCCAGCCCCAGTTCCTCGTCGTCGGGGTCCCCCAGGCGCCACGCGTCGAGGTGCGCCACGGGCACCGTGCCCTGGTACGAGTTGGCGATGGCGAAGGTGGGGCTGGTGACGGGCCCCTGCACGCCCAGCGCGCGCGCGGCGGCGCGGACCAGGGTGGTCTTGCCGGCCCCGAGGTCGCCGCGCAGCAGCACCACGTCGCCGGGCGCCAGCAGTGCGGCCAGGCCGACCCCGAGCGCCTCGGTGTCCCCGGGCCCACGGCTGGTGAACCGCGCCGCCGTCAGAACAGGTCCAGTTGGCCGGATGGGGATGTCCGCGAGGGGGACGCGGCCGGATCGGACCCGGAAACGGGACCGGCCTGCGCGGCGATGAGGCCCGGGAGGCGCGCGAAGTCCTCCTGCAGGCTCCCGAGCATGGCACGCGTGTAGAGGGCCGCCGCGGGGTGGTACACCGGGTACAGCAGCACGTCGACGCCGCCGAAGCCGGCCGGCTGCGGATTGCCATGCACGGCGCTGATGCCGTCGGGTCTCCCGGACAGGAGCCGGGTGGCGAAGTTGCCGAGCGTGCACACCACACGTGGCCGGACGAGCGCCACCTGCTCCTCCAGGAAGCCACGGCAGGCGTCGATCTCCTCGGGGCGGGGGTCGCGATTGCCCGGCGGGCGGCACTTGAGCACGTTCGCGATGAACACCTGCTCCCGCGACAGGCCGATGCCCTCCAGCAGGCCATCGAGCAGCGTGCCGGCCTGCCCCACGAAGGGCAGCCCGGTGCGGTCCTCGTTGGCGCCCGGGGCCTCTCCCACGAACATCAGATCGGCATCGGGGTCTCCCGCCCCCACCACCACGGTGGTCCGGCCCTCGGACAGCGGGCATCGCGTGCACCCGCGAAGGTGCTCGGCAAGCCTTTCCAGGGCTTGGGCCCTGACCGCGGCATCGCTCATCGCCCGTCCACGCTATAAGCGGGCCCGGACGGCCGCGGCACCTCCCGCCGGGGGTTGTTACATCGCGGTGCGGCGGTCTAGATTGATCCAACCGATCACGGCGCCAAGCCCGGTACCCCGCCTCGGGGACTGGAGCGAGTCCGGTTCGGCGCGGCCCGCCACATCACGCGGGTCCGCCAGCCTGCGCCAGTCGCACATGACCGATTCCCAGGCCGAATCCCACCCGTCACTCCCGCGCCCCGCAGTCGTCCGCACGGTCCCCGAGTTGCGCGCGGCAGTGGACGCACTGCGCGCCCGGCACGGCTCGGTGACGCTCGTGCCCACCATGGGCGCCTTCCACGACGGGCACCTCTCGCTCATGCGGCGGGCGGCGAAGGGCGGCAGCGCGGTGGTGGTATCGCTGTTCGTCAACCCCACGCAGTTCGCCCCCACCGAGGACCTGGCGGCGTATCCGCGTGACGAGGAACGCGACCTGGCGCTGGCGGGATCGGCCGAGGCGCACCTGGTATGGGCGCCCTCCGTGGGTGACATCTACCCCGACGGCTTCGCCATGCAGGTGTCCATCGGGGGGCCCGCCGACGTGCTGGAGGGCGCCAGCCGGCCGCACCACTTCGCGGGCGTCGCGACGGTGGTGGCCAAGCTGCTCACCGCCGCGCGACCCGACCGCGTGGTGTTCGGCCAGAAGGACGCCCAGCAGGTGGCGGTCATCCGTCGCCTCATGGCCGATCTCCACCTCGACGACATCGAGATGATCGTGGCCCCCATCGTGCGCGAGGACGATGGGCTGGCCATGAGCAGCAGGAACGCCTACCTGGACCCGGACGACCGCGCCGCCGCCGTGGTGCTGTCACGGGCGCTGGCCGCAGCGGCCGGCCTGGCCGAGGAGGGCGAGGACGACGTGGCGCGCATCGAGGAGGCGGCGTTGGCCGTGCTGGCCTCCGAGCCCCGATGCGCGCCGGAGTACGCGACGGTGGTCCACCCGGACACCTTCGCGCATCTGCACCGCCTGGAGGGGCCCGCCCTCCTGTGCGTCGCCGCCCGGGTCGGCCCGGCGCGGCTCATCGACAACCGGGAACTTCCCGTACCGACCCCACGGAGGACCGCCGTGCCCCGAGCACGCACGATGCTGAAGAGCAAGATCCACCGCGCCACGGTGACCGATGCCAACCTGAACTACGTGGGCTCCATCACGGTGGATCGCGACCTGCTCGACCTCGCGGACATCCACGAGTACGAGAAGGTGTCGGTGCTCAACATCAACACGGGCGCGCGCTTCGAGACCTACGCCATCGACGGTCCGCGCGGTCGCGGGGACGTGTGCCTGAACGGCGCCGCCGCGCGCCTGGCGCACCCGGGCGACCTGGTGATCATCCTCACCTACGCCGAGTACGACGAGTCGGAGCTCACCGACGGCCACGAGCCCACGGTGGTGCACGTGAACGCGCGCAACGAGGTCACCGAGCTCATCGAGGACATGGTGCCGGTCATGTGGGAGGTCGACTGATCCTCACGGCACGTGACATCCGCGGGCTCAAGGGCAGCCGGCGGCTCGCCATGCTCACCGCGTACGACTACCCCACCGCCCTGGCGCTCGACCAGGTGGGGCTCGACGTCATCCTGGTGGGCGACAGCCTCGGCGAGGTGGAACTGGGCTACGACTCCACTCGCGCCGTCACCCTCGAGATGATGCGGCACCACGTGCGCGCCGTGGCCCACGGGGCCACGCGCAGCCACATCTGCGGGGACCTTCCCGCGGGGTCGTATGCCGATGAGGCGCAGGCGGTGGCCAGCGCGCGGGCGCTGGTAGGGGCCGGTGCGCACTCGGTCAAGCTCGAGGGGGCCCTGGTGCCGCAGGTGCGGGCAATCATCGCCGCGGGCATCCCCGTGATGGGCCATGTGGGGCTCCTGCCCCAGACCGCGGTAGGTGGCTACCGCAAGCACGGCAAGTCGCTGCGCGAAGCCGACCAGCTGGTGGCCGACGCCCGGGCGCTCGACGACGCGGGGTGCTTCGCAATCGTCATCGAGTGCGTTGACGCCGACGCCGCGCGGCGCATCACCGAGTCGGTTGCCGCACCCACCATCGGCATCGCGGCGGGCCTCGACTGCGACGGCCAGGTGCTGGTGAGCACCGACCTGTTCGGCCTGCTGCCCGACCCGCCGCCGTTCGTGCAGGCGCGCGCCAACCTGCGTGACGTCATGCGCGGCGCCGCGGCGGAGTTCGCCGCCGAGGTGAGGGCCACGGCAGCCCGACCGGCCCCGCGCACGACTTCCGCGCGCACTCCCTAGAACCCCGGTGCCAGGCACTTAACCGAACGCC
>CAZEUE010000025.1:0-6209 GCA_964514615.1 uncultured Bifidobacterium sp.
TGCTGTGCATGAACGGCGAGGGCGGCGAGATCCGCGACATGTACGGCAAGTACCCCAAGAACCGTGGCGTGCAGATCGCCTCCGGGCGCTTCGGCGTGTCGTCGCTTCTCATGAACGCCTGCGAGTGGATCGAGATCAAGATCGGCCAGGGCGCCAAGCCCGGTGAGGGCGGCCACCTGCCCGGCTCCAAGGTGACCGAGGCCATCGCGGCGGCCCGCAACGCCACGGTGGGCTCCGACCTCATCAGCCCATCGAACAACCACGACCTCTACTCCATCGAGGACCTGGCGCAGCTCATCGACGAGCTCAAGACCGCCAACCCCTACGCCAAGGTCATCGTCAAGGTGCCCGTGGTGCCCGGCATCGGCACCATCGCCGTGGGCATCGCCAAGGCGGGTGCCGACGTGCTCACGCTCTCGGGCTTCGACGGCGGCACGGGCGCCGCCCGCCTGCATGCGCTTCGCCGGGCGGGCCTGCCCTGCGAGCTCGGCACCGTGTTGGCGCACCATGCCCTGGTGGAGGCCGGGATCCGGGACCGCGTGGAGATCTGGGCGGACGGCGGGCTGCGCACCGCGGCCGACGCCATCAAGCTCATCTGCCTGGGCGCCAACCGCCTGGGCTTCGGCACCGCGTCGATGGTGGCCATCGGCTGCACCATCTGCCGCGGCTGCCAGCTGGACACCTGCCACGTGGGGATCGCCACGCAGATGGACGAGGAGGAGGCCCAGCACCGCGGCCTCAAGCGGTTCGTGCCGCGCACGTACGAGCCCGCCGTGGAGGGCCTGGTGCGGTACTTCACCGAGATGGGGGAGGCCATGCGCCGCATCGCCGGCGAGATGGGCGTGGACAACGTCCAGGACCTGGTGGGTCGCGCCGACCGCCTGGCCCAGATCACCCACCACTCCGAGATGGACCTCGACGGCCTGCTCACCCCCACCGCCCGGCGCGTGATCGGCGCCCCGGAGGATGGCGAGCGCTACTTCCGGCCCTTCAGTCCGCCTCCAGCGCACCGCGCCCCCGATGCCGCGCAGGAGGCCCTCGAGGCGGCGACCGTGCTGGCCGTTGAGGAGAGCGAGCTGACCGCCCGCGACCGCAACCTGGGTACCGACCTCGCGGGCATCATCGCCCGTGCGCGCACGGGCCTTCGCACGCCGCACGAGCTCTCCGCGCGCGTGGCACAGACGGCTCCCGAGGGCAGCGCGGGCACCCTGGTGGACCTGCAGTTCACCGACGGCGCCGCCACGGGGTCCGGGCTTGCCGCCTTCAACGTGGAGGGCGTGCGCATCCGCGTGTCCGGCGGCGCGCAGGACGGCGTGGGCAAGTGCTCCCTGGGCGGCGAGGTGCAGGTGCTGAAGGCCCGCTCCCATTCGGGCGAGTGGGTGGGTGGCCACGTGGGCAAGTCGTTCGCGTACGGCGCGCAGCGCGGGCTGTTCCTCATCCAGGGCGACGCCGACGCCCGCGCGGGCATCCGCCTGTCGGGCGCCGACATGGTGCTCGGCGGCCAGCCGGAGGGTCCCATCGATGACCGCACGGGATCCCTGGGGGCGCGGGCCAACTGCAAGGGCTTCGCCTTCGAGTACATGACCGGTGGCCGCGCGGTGGTGCTGGGCGATCCCGGGCCCTGGCTGTGCTCGGGAATGACCGGCGGCGTCGTGTACGTGCGCCAGGAGGATGACTGGAACCTCGACGAGGCCGCCATCCGGCGCCGGCTGTCCAAGGCCGCGAAGGTGAGCATGGTGCAGGTGGAGGAGGGCGGCGAGGACGCCCTGAACGTGTCGGAGTTGCTGTCGGCATACCGTGACGCCCTGGTCGCGTCGGGGCAGGACCACGAGGCCGCGGGGCTCGAGCCCCTCATCGCCTCGCCCCAGGACCACTTCCTGGCGATCCATCCCGTCACCCAGCAGGCTGACCCGAACCTGTCGACGGAGTGACCTCGCTCACAAAGTGATGTCCGGCACCGCCATCCAGCGGCCCTGCAGGGCGGCGGATGCGCCAAGGTGACGCCATGACCTCCGCCCCGGCCATCGCCGACCGCCTTGCGGCCGTACGTCACCGTACCCTCGACCTCGTCGCGCCGCTCGATGCCGAATGGCTGGCGCGCACGCCCGACCCCATCATGAGCCCCCCGGCGTGGGACCTCGCGCACATCGCCGCCTACGAGGAGCTGTGGCTCGTCACCCGGCTGGTCGGTGATGCCCCGCTGCATCCGGACCTGCAGGCCACCTACGACGCCTTCGAAACCCCCCGCGCTGTCCGCGGCGCGATCCGCATCCTCGACGGGCACGAGTCGCGCGAGTACATGGACGCCGTGCGCGCGCGGGCGCTGGCGGTGCTCGAGCGCACCGACATGTCCCCCGACGGCCCCGAGCTCACTGCGGGCGGCTTCGTGTGGGACATGGTCGCCCAGCACGAGGCGCAGCACGACGAGACGCTCCTGCAGACCCTGCAACTGATGCCGGCGGGGGCGTACTCGCCGTGCGCGGACGCCCTGCCGCCGTCGGGGACCGCCACCCGGGGGCCCGATCCGGTGGACATCCCCGGCGGCACGATCGTCATGGGAGCGACGGGCGGTCGCGGGGCGCTCGACTGCGAGCGGCCCGCGCACGTGCGCGAGGTGGCGCCATTCCGCCTCGACCGCTTCCCCGTGACCATCGGCCGCCACCTGGAGTTCATGGCCGACGGCGGGTATGCCGACCCGCGCCACTGGAGCACCGCGGGCTGGGCCTGGCGCGAGGAGTGCGGGGCCACCGCACCGCTGCATTGGAGCGACGAGGGGGACGGGCAGTGGACCCGGACCTGGTTCGGCTGCACGGAGGCCCTCGACCCGTCCGAGATCCTGTGCCACGTGTCGTACTTCGAGGCCGAGGCGCACGCCAGATGGGCGGGCGCGCGCCTTCCCACCGAGCACGAATGGGAGTTCGCCGCGCGGTTCGACCCATCGTCGGCCGACGACGCATGGGCGCCGTGGGGGCACGGCACGTCCGCCGGCCGGGCCAACCTGGGGCAGCGCACGTTCCGGCCGTCGCGGGCGGGGGCGTTCCCGGCGGGGCACGCGCCGTCGGGCTGCGCGCACATGCTGGGCGATGTCTGGGAGTGGACGTCCACCGAGTTCGACGCCTACCCGGGATTCCGGCCGTTCCCCTACCGCGAGTACGCGGAGCCATTCTTCCGCGATGGCTACCGGGTGCTCCGCGGCGGATCGTGGGCCACGCAGGAAATTGCGGCCCGCACCACCTTCCGCAATTGGGACCTCCCCCAGCGCCGGCAGATCTTCTCGGGCATGCGCCTGGCATGGGATGCCGCATGAGCGGTCCCGTCGAGTCACCGCCCACTACGCGCGCCGTGCTGCCGTGGCGCCTCGACTGCCACGTGGCCGCCGGGGACGACGCCGCCGCGGCTGACGAGCTGCGGCGCGGCCTCACCGCCGCGCGACCCACCATCCCCGCGCGATGGTTCTACGACGATGCCGGCTGCGACCTCTTCGTGCGCATCACGGACCTCGACGAGTACTACCAGACCCGCGCCGAGCAGCTGATCCTCGATACCGCGATGGACGACGTCATCTCCGCCCACGCACCGGCCGAACTCGTGGAGATCGGCTCGGGCGCCGCCCGCAAGACCCGGGCGATCCTCGACGCCATGGAGCGCGCGGGCACCCTGCGCCGGTACGTGCCCTTCGACATCAGCCCCGGGATGCTCGCCATGAGCGCCGCGGACATCGCGGCGGCCTACCCGGGCACCCGCGTGCACGCGATCGCGGGCGACTTCTCGCGACACCTCTCGCGCATCCCCCGCAGGCGATCCGGCGCCGGGCGCATGGTGGCGTTCCTGGGCGGCACCATCGGCAACCTCGAGCCGCCCCGCCGTCGCACCATGATGCGCCGGCTGGCCAGGCTGCTGGGGCCCGGCGACTGCCTGCTGCTCGGCACCGACCTGGCGCACGACCCCGAGGTGCTCGTGCGGGCCTACGACGACGGCGAGGGGGTCACGGCGGAGTTCAACCGCAACATCGTCCGGCATATCAACGCATCGTTCGCGGGTGACGCCGATCCCGACGACTTCGCCCATGTCGCGAGGTGGAACGCCCGCGCGTCGCGCATCGAGATGCACCTGCGCGCGCGGCGCGACATCCGCTGGTCCATCGCGGGGCTGGGGATCGTGGTGCCCATCGAGGCCGGCTCCACCATCCGTACCGAGATCTCCTGCAAGTTCACGCGCGATGCCGTGGAGGCCATCCACGCGGACGCGGGGCTGCGCACGGCGTCGTGGCACACCGATCCGTCCGGCCGCTACGCGGTGTCGGTGGCCGTGCCCGCCTGATCCTCCATGCCGCGCAGGATCACCGTCCTGCGCCGGACGATGATCTCCCCCTGCTCCTGAAGGCGCCCGAGCGCGACGGTGATGCTCTCGCGCGCGGCGCCGATCATGTCGCCGAGCTCCTGGTGGGTCACCCTCAGGTCGAGCCTCACGCCCTCCGGCGTCACCTTCCCCCATCGCTCGGCGAGCTGGCGCAGCTTCAGCACCAGCCGCCGCTCCAGGCGCGGCTCGAGCGCGATGGCCACCGACAACTCGCGGTCGGCCACGGCCGCGGCCACCGCGCGCAGCACCCAGGCGCCCAAGGCGGAGTCGGAGCACAGGACGTCGTCGAGCGATCCATCCAGCACCAGCAGCTCGGCGTCGGTGGCCGCGCGCACCCGGGCCCCCGGCACCCGCGGCCAGCCACCGGCGGGCAGCACCACGGCGTCACCCTCCTGCAGCAGCGCGGCCGTGCGCTGCCGGCCGGCCTCGGCGTCCACCACGATGGCCATGCGCCCGGCCGACACGAACCCCAGCGGACCGGTCAGGTCCGACTCGGGCACCTCGTCCCCGGCGAGCACCGCCACCGCGGTGCAGAGCGGCGCCAGGCGCTCGTACAGGTCGTCATGGAAGCCGAGGTCGTTCATCCCCCCTCCACCATCAGCGCCGCCCGGTCCTCCCACTCGGCCATCGCGTAGGAGAGGTCCTCCTGCAGGGCGCGATGCCGCTCGCCGAGCGTGGCCACGGCATCGAGGTCGCCCTGCGTCGAGGCGCGGGCGACCTCGTCCTCGACGCCGGCGATTTCCTCCTCGAGCCGCGCGATGCGCGACTCGATCTTGCTCACCTCGCGTGCCAGGCGTCCGTTCCCGGGCCGATCGGCGCGCGCGCGCTGCGATGCCCGGGGAGCCGCGGGGCGCGGCGCGGCGGCCCGTGCGGGCGGCGGATCCGCGTCGCGCGCGGCCACCAGGTCCGCGTATCCGCCTGCGCGCATCACGGCCGTCCCCTCCTCGAGGGCCAGGGTGTGGGTTGCCACGGCATCGATGAGCGCGCGGTCGTGCGACACCAGGATGACCGTGCCGTCGTAGGCCAGGAGGGCATCCTCGAGCGCCTCGCGGCTCTCGACGTCGAGGTGGTTGGTGGGCTCGTCCAGCACCAGCAGGTTGCCCCCCTCGGCCACCAGGGCCACCAGGCCCAGGCGCCGGCGCTCGCCGCCGGAGAGCCCCTCCACCGTCCGGTCGGCCAGTTCCCCCGTGAACAGGAACCGCCCGAGCAGCCGGCGCGCCTCGGTCTCGGTCAGCGACGTGCCGGCCTTCACGGTCTCGGCCAGCGTCATCCGCTCGTCGTATTCGCGCGCGTGCTGGCTGAAGTACGACGGCAGCACCTTGTGCCCCATGCTCACGCGACCGGCGGCGGCGTCCCGCATGCCGAGGAGCGTCTCGACGGTCGTGGTCTTGCCCGCGCCGTTGGGGCCCACCACGGCCACCCGCTGCCCGCGCTCGATCGTGAATCCCGCGCCGTCCACCAGCACGCGGTCCGCCACCTCCACCCGCAGGCCATCCGCCTCGAGCACGACGCGGCCGGGCCTCTCGGTCTTCGGGAAGCCGAACGACAGGGACCTCTCGCGGGAGGGGGCCTCGACGGGCGCGAGGCGGTCCAGCTGCCTGGCCCGCGACTTGGCCTGCCGCGCGCGCGTTCCCGCGCGCCACCGCGTGACGAAGCGCTCCAGTCGTTCCATCTCCTCGCGGCGGCGTTCTGCGGCGGCAGCCTGCTGCGCCGCGTCCTCTGCCCGTGCGCGGCGGAACGCGGAATACCCCATGGGCCAGAGCTTGGCCCGTCCGGCCGAGAGATCGAGGACCTGCGTGGCCGTGGACTCGAGGAACCACCGGTCGTGCGACACGATCACCACCGCGGCG
>CAZEUE010000025.1:6219-17332 GCA_964514615.1 uncultured Bifidobacterium sp.
GATGGCCTCGAGCCACTCCATCGCCGCGAGGTCGAGGTGGTTGGTGGGCTCGTCCAGCAGCAGGACCTGCGGGCGCCCGGCGAGTGCCCGGGCCAGGGACGCCCTCGTGAGCTCGCCGCCCGACAGGCTCGACAGGGGCCGGTCCAGGTGGTCGTCGCGCAGGCCCAGGCCGCGGGTGACCCGCTCCACCCACGACCGCCAGTGGTAGCCGCCGGCCGCATCGAGGTCGGCATGCGCGCGCTCGTACTCGGCCATGATCGGCGGGCCATGATCGCCCGCCGCCATCCGGGCCTCCAGGGCCGCGAGGCGCTCCTCGGCATCGCGCGCGTGCGCCAGGCCCTGCTCCACGTACTCGCGCACCGTGCCCGCGGCCGTCGCATCCGGCCGCTGATCGTGCAGCGCCACGCGCTCGCCGCGGGGAACCGACACCGCTCCGCCGTCGGCGTCCTCGAGCCCCGCGAGGATCCTCAGCAACGTCGTCTTGCCCGCGCCGTTCCTCCCCGCCACGGCCAGGCGATCGCCCGGGCCGATACGGAATGACACTCCGGAGAAGAGCGTGCGCGGCCCGAACGCCTTGGTCAGCCCGGATGCCTGCACAGGGCCTAATGTTAGGCGTCATGGGCGCGGACGCCAGCATCATGGACACCCCTGAACAGGTCGCCGGCCTGGTGGAGCACGTGCGGGCCTCCGGCCGCATGGCGCTCGACGTGGAGTTCCTCTGGGAGCGCACCTACGCGCCCATCCCCTGCCTCGCGCAGGTGGCGGTGGAGGACCGGATCGCGCTGGTCGACCCCATCGCGGGCGCCCCGCTCGACGCCGTGGCCGCCCTGCTGGCGGACCCGGCCATCGAGGTGGTCATGCACGCGCCCAGCGCCGACCTCACCCTGTTCGCCCTGGGGTTCGACACCCGGCCCGCCAACCTGCTGGACGCCCAGTTGATTGCCGGGTTCGTCGGGCTGGGGTCGGGCCAGAGCCTGGGGGCCCTCCTGGGCCGCGTGCTCGACGTCAAGGTCGCAAAGACCGAGGGCTACTCCGACTGGTCGCGACGACCCCTCACCCGCGCGCAGCTGGACTACGCGGCGGCGGACGTGGAGCACCTGTTCGCGTTGGTGGACGAGCTGATGCGCCGGGCGGCCGAGCGCGGCCGCACCGAGTGGGTGCTCGAGGAGCACGAGCGCCGGTACGGCCCCGGCGCGCGCGTGGCCCCCGACCCATTCGAGGCATGGCGCAAGGTGAAGGGCCAGGGGCGCCTGCAGCCCGCCGAGCGCGCGGTGTTACGCCGGGCCGCGGCATGGCGCGAGTCCGAGGCCCGGCGCCGCGACCGGCCGGTCGGGTGGCTGCTCCCGGACCGCACGCTGCTGGAGATCGCCCGCCGACGGCCCTCTGGCCCGACGGCACTGCTCTCGGAGCGCGGCGTCCCCTCGGCCATGCGCGAGCGCGAGGCCACCGCCCTGATCCACGCCATGGACGAGGCCGCGGGCGACCCGCCCATCGCGCTGGGACCGCCGCCGCCGGCGAAGGTGCAGGCGCGGCTCGAGACCCTCACGCCGCTGGCGCAGATCCTGCTCACCGCACGGGCATCGGCGGCCGACCTGGCCCCCACGCTCGTGGCCACGCGCGACGAGGTGGACCAGTTCCTCACGGCGGTCCTGCAGCAGCGCGACACCGACGCCCTCGCCCTGGGCCGCGGATGGCGGCGCGAGGTGGCCGGCGATGCCATCGCCGAGCTCGCCGCGGGCCGCCTGGGCATCGCACCGCTGGCCGGGCCGCCCTACCTGGCCGAGATCGCCCTCCCGGGTCACTGACCCCGGGGGGCTCCGGCAATGCAACGGGGGGCGCCTGCGCCTGGGGCGGAGCCCTGCCCCGGCGCGTGACGCCCCCCGGACCTGTGGGGAGACCCCGTCCTCACCTCATCTGCCCGGTATCCAAGAGGGGGCACCGTGCGCGCCGCGTGGCGGTCGCGTTAGGGCTCGGTGAAGCCGGTGGGCTCGACCATGGGTGCCAGGTCGGCCATGGCCGTGACCAGGGCCACCCGCGCCCGCGACGGCGCATCGGCCGCGAGGGGCAGCACCTGCCACTGCGTGCGGTTGAGGTAGGCACCCGCCCACCGGCGATGGACATCGCCCGTGCGCATGACCAGCGCCTGGATGCTGCGCAGGTTGTCCGACCTGTCTGCGATCTTCAGGAGGTGCGCATCGGGAGGGCCCTGCTCCAGGAGACGGCGGTAGTAGTCGCGCACCGCCGCACCGGCCACCCGGGCGTCGGGTGCGGTCAGCCACACCACCAGGTTCTCGGCCCGCGCGCCGAATGCGCTCCGCACCTCCTCGGGCGTGGTGATGGTGTCCTCCACCAGGTCGTGCAGCAGGGCCGCCACCAGCACGTCGCGATCGGTCACCCCCCACTGCATCAGGCCCATGGCCACGCGGACCGGGTGGAGCCAGTAGGGCGTTGCGCTGCCGCGCCGCATCTGGCCGTCGTGGCGCTCGCGGGCGAAGGCGTCGGCGCGGAGCAGCGTGCGTCGGTCAGCCGCGGGCCGGGGTGCCAGCGCACGCTCCCAGGCCTGCTCCACGTCGTCGGCGGTGTCGAAGTGCTCGGGCCAGGCCAGGTGCCGCGGGGCGATGGGCGCGAGCGCCTCCCCCGACTCGCCGACGGAGGGAGGCTCGAGGGGACCGGTCGACATGGCCTCTAGGGTATCGCGCCTCGCGGTGGTGGACCTCGGCTCCAACACCTTCCGCCTCGTCGTGTTCGAGTACCGGACGGGCGGGCCGTTCCGCCTGGTCGACGAGGTGCGCGAGGTCGTGCGCCTCACCGAGGGAAGCGCCCCGGGGGACCCCATCGGGCCGGATGCCATGGAGCGGGCCATCCGCGTGGCCCGCCTCTTCGCCGGCTTCTGCGACGGCTCCGGCATCGACGAGGTGAGGGCGGTCGCGACCAGCGCCATCCGCGACGCCCCCAACGGCGACGAGGTGCTCCAGGGCATCGTCGATGCCGGCCTGCCCGCGCGGATCGTGTCGGGCGAGGAGGAGGCCCGGTATGGCTACCTGGGCGCGATCAACGGCACCACCCTCACCGACGGGCTGGTGGCCGAACTCGGGGGCGGCAGCATGCAGGTGGGCCGCGTGGACGACCGCCGGCTCGAGCGATGTGCCAGCTGGCCCCTGGGGGCCGTGCGCATGACCGATGCCTTCATGGCCGCCGCGGTGCAGTCGCCGGACGACGTGCGCGCCCTGCGCCGCCATGCACTCGACGTGCTGCGCCTGGAGCCCTGGGTGGCCGACGCGGGGCGCCTGGTGGCCATGGGCGGGGCGGTGCGCACGCTTGCCGCGATGGCACAGAAGGCCGAGGCCTACCCCTTGGGCGAGGTGCACGGGTACATGCTGCGGCGTGATGCCCTTCGCGCCCTCATCGAGCGGATGGCCGGCATGCCGCGGGCCGATCGACGCCGGATCCCCGGCCTCAAGGCCGACCGGGCGGACATCATGTTGGCCGGCGCCGTGGTTCTCGATGCCCTCCTGCAGGCAGCAGGCGTGGACCGCGTGGAGGTATGCGCCGAGGGCCTGCGCTGGGGCGTGTTCTGGGAGGCCTTCCTCGCCCCCGCCGATCCGCCCGTGGTGGAGGACGTCCGCGCCACCAGCGTCCGCGACCTGGCCCAGGTGTACGGCTACGACCGGGCGCACTGCGAGCAGGTGGCGCGGCTGGCCGTGGACATGTTCGACGGGCTCGCCCGGCTGGGCGTGCACGACGGCGACCCGCGCGAGCGCGAATGGCTGCACGCCGCGGCATTGCTGCACGACGTCGGCACGCTGGTGGACTACAACGACCATCACAAGCACGGCCACTACCTGGTGCTGAACGCCGGGCTGCCGGGCTTCCGGCACCGCGAGCTGGTGATCATCGCGCAGCTGGTGCGCGGCCACCGCAAGTCGATCCAGTCACCCGGCCCGCTGGGTGCCCTGCTGAAGCCGCGTGACGAGGAGCGCATCCTGCGCCTCGCGGCATTCCTGCGCATCGCCGAGCAGCTCGAGGTGGGACGCGCCCGGGCCATCATCGGGATCGACTGCGCCCGCGAGGGCGACCTGGTCACCCTCTGGCTGCGGGCCCACGGCGACGTCGACGTGGCCATGTGGTCGGCGCGGCAGGAGGCCCCGGTGTTCACGCGCGCCACGGGCCAGCGCCTGGCCATCGAGCGCGCGTAGGACACGCGGGCTAGAAGGGGACTTCCATGCTCTTCACGATGTCCCGGGTCATCGCGCTCACCGGCATGTGCTTCATCACGGCGTTGACGGCAGCAGAGGCGCTCCTGCGCCGCACCATCATCACCTTCGCCAGCCGACGGGAGTCGTCCTGGTTGTGCCGCACCAGGTCTCCCACGCGCTCGCGCCAGCGCGCGATGGCCAGCGAGGCGGTACGGGCGTCGGCGAGCGAGAGGTCGTAGGCCAGCGCGGCGGCGCTGCGCAGGGCGTTCGAGGCACCCACTCCCGCCGTGGGCAGGAACCCCATGCCGCTGTCGCCGCACAGCGCCACGCGGTCGTCGAGGGCCGTGATGGCCGGGGCGCGGACATCGATCATGGGCCACAGGAAGGGACGTCCGCTGCGGACGTCCCACAGGCCGGGCAGGTCCGCGGCCCCGGGGATGCGCGCGGCCACGTGCGCGCGCAGGTGCTCCACGATCGACGCGGCGTCGCCCTGCGGATCCGGGGACGAGTCCGCAGGGAGCCCCACGGCGACGTTCACGCCCTGGGGCATGGGATAGAGCCCCACGAAGGCGGAGGGGCCCCAGTACTCCGAGGCCGTCCCCTGCGGGGTGGATCCCGGCGGCGCCCACCACATCCACGCGTGGAAGCCCGTGTCGTGTGGCTCCACCTCGCCGAACAGCGCGCCCCGGACTGCGCTGTGCATGCCGTCGGCGGCCACGGCCACGTCGCCCGGGTGACGGCCGCCGTCCGCGTCGGTCACCACCACGCCATCCCCCGCCCTCTCGATGCCCGTGGCCCGCACGCCGAACCTGATGACGCCGTCGGGCACCGTGCCGGCGAGGATCTCGATGAGGTCGGTGCGCGTCACGCCGAGCATGGGACCGAAGCGCGCGAGCAGCGCCCCGAGGTCGACCGACTGCAGGAGTGCGCCGTCGGGGCCATGCACGTCGTAGGCGTCGATCGGCACGCTGCGCGCGAGGAGCTCCTCCCGGCGCCCCAGCGCGTTGAATGCCGCCGCGCCCAGCGGATAGAGCCCGATGCCGTACCCGGCAGCACCGTGTGCCGGAGCGCGCTCGAGGACCATCACCTCGTGCGCGCCGGTGCGGGCGAGGAGCCCCGCGACCGTGAGCCCCGCAATCCCCCCGCCCACGACGACGACCTTCATGCTCATCCCCCTGCCCGCTTCACCGTGAACCGCTGGCCGAGGTGCTCGGCGATGGCGTCGCGATGATCGCCCTGCACCTCCACCACGCCGTCCTTGACCGAACCGCCCGACCCGCACAGCCGCCGCAACTCACGAGCGGTGTCGCGAAGCTCCCCCGGCGGGATGCCCGTGACCAGCGTGACCGTCCTTCCCTTGCGGCCGGCGGAGGTACGTGACACGCGCACCACGCCGTCCGGGCTGCCCGCCGATGGCCGTGGGGCGATGGGCGGCGCCTGCGGGATGCGCCCGCCCTCGGTCGAGTACACCGCGCGCGCGTCGGCCTGCTGGTCTTTGCGGATCCGGCCCATCGGCACGCGATGGTACCGTCGCCCGGCGATGGCGAGCGACCTGCACATGCACACCAACTGCTCGGACGGCGCGCTCGATCCCGTCGACCTCGTCGAGTACGCGGCCGGCCGCGGCGTGGACCTGATCGCCATCACCGATCATGACACCATGGCGGGGGTGCCTCCGGCCGTCGCTGCCGGGCGGTCGGTGGGGGTGCACGTGGTACCCGGCATCGAGCTCTCCATCAAGGTGCCCCACGGCAGCATGCACCTGCTGGGGTACTTCGAGGACCCCGCGCCCGATCCGCTGGCGGGACTCATCGCCGGCTTCGGGGAGAAGCGCGTGGAGCGCGCGCGCGAGATGGTGGAGCGCCTTAACGGGATGGGCGTGGACGTCGACTGGGACGACGTGCTGGCGGGCGCCGCGGGCGCGCCGCTGGGGCGGCCGCACATCGCCGAGGCGCTGATGAGGGCGGGCCACGTGAGCGCGCGCAAGGAGGCCTTCGACCTCTACCTGGGCGATGGACGACCGGCCTACGTGGGATCGGATGGCCTGGCCGTGGAGGAGGGGGTCGACCTGGTCCGCGAGTCGGGCGGCGCCCCCGTGCTCGCGCATCCGTACACCCTGGGACTTGACGCCGCCCACCTCGACCCGTTCGTGGGCCGCATGGCCCGCGCCGGCCTGGTGGGCATCGAGGTGCACCGGCCGGAGTACACGCCCGACCAGCACGCGGCGTATGCGGGGTTGGCCGCGAAGTACGGCCTCATCCCCTCGGGCGGCTCGGACTTCCACCGGCCGTCGAGCCCGCACCATCCCGGCGCCACCGGCGATCCGCCCCTCCCGGAGGGCACGATCGACCGCCTCATGGCCGCGGTGCTGGGCTAACGTCACGCGCATGACGACCGCCGATTCCGCGCCCCGTGCCGAGGGCGTGCGCTGGGACCTCTCGCCCCTGTGCGCGTCCGCCGATGACTGCCGCACGCGCCTTGCCGCCGTGCTCGAGGACTGCACCGCCTTCGAGGGCCGCTACCGCGGCACCGTGGCGGCGCTCGACGGCCCGGGGCTTGCCTCGGCGCTGGCCGAGATGGCACGCATCGAGAACGAGATCGGACGCCTGTACTCGTACGCGTCCCTGCGCGAGTCGGTGGACGTGACCGACCCCGAGAACCAGGACCTGAACGCCCTCATGGAGCGCTCGATGGTGCAGGCCTCGAACGCCCTGCGCTTCTTCGAGCTCGAATGGCTCGAGCTCGATGAGCCCCTCGCCCTGCAGCTTGCCAATGCCCCCGAGGTCGCGGCCGACCGCCATCACCTGGTCTCGGCACGTCGCTTCCGCCGCCACACCCTCAGCGAGCCCGAGGAGCGGATGCTGGCCGAGCGCGGCCCGGCCGCCACCAGCGCGTGGCAAACCCTGTTCGGGCGCATCACCTCCACCCTCGAGGTCGAGTTCGACTCCGGCGAGGGGCCGGAACCGCACACGATCGACCGGCTGCTGGCATGCGTGCGCAACCCCGATCGCGACATCCGCTTCCGGGCGCTCGACACCCTCTACGCGGCCCTCGCACCGCAGTCCCCCACCCTGGCCCACTGCTACGACACCCTCGTGGGCGACCGGCTGGCGATGGACTCCCTGCGCAGCTACGACGACCCCATGGACCCCACGCACCTGCGCAACGAGGTCCCCGGACCCGCCATCGAGTCGATGATGTCCGCCGTGGAGCGCCACTACGGGCTCGCGCAGCGGTGGTTCCGCGTGAAGGCCCGCCTCATGGGCCTCGATCGCCTGCACCTGGCCGACCAGTACGCCCCGCTGGGCGAGGCGCGTGCCGTGCCATGGCCCGAGGCGCGGCAGATCATCGACGCGTCGTTCCGGTCGTTCTCGCCGCGCATCGGCGACATCGCCGACGGCTTCTTCGCCGACCGGCGCATCGACGCCGAGCCGCGCGCCGGCAAGCGGGGCGGCGCCTTCTGCGCATCGGTGGCGCAGGATGCCCGGCCATTCATGCTCATGAACTACACCGACCGCATGGACGACGTGATGACCCTGGCGCACGAGCTCGGCCATGGCATGCACTTCACCCTGTCGTCCGAGCGGCAGACGGCGCTCTCGTACCACACGGGCCTGGCCCTGGCGGAGGTGCCGTCGACGTTCGCGGAGATCATTGCCTTCGACCACCTCATGGCCACCGAGTCGGACGAGGCAACCCGCACCGCCCTCGTGTGCGAACGCGTGGAGGGCTCGTTCGCCACGGTGTTCCGCCAGGCCGTGCTCGCGCGGTACGAGCAGGACGCCTACCGCATGCGCGGCGAGGGCACCACGCTCACCGACGAGCGGCTGTCCGAGATCTGGATCTCGCGGAACGCCGCCTACTACGGTGACGCGGTCGACATGCCCGAGGGCTACGGACTCGGGTGGTCGTACATCCCCCACTTCATCTCGACCCGCTTCTACACCTATGCCTACGTGTTCGCGCACCTCGTGACGCTGGCGCTGTACGCCCGCTACCGGGACGACGGCGATGCCTTCGTGGGGCGCTACCTGGACTTCCTGGCGGCCGGCGGCTCGGCGTCCCCCGCCGACCTGCTGCTGCCGCTGGGGGTGGACCTGGCCGACCCGTCGTGCTGGGACCCCGGCTTCCGGGAGATGGAGCGCATGGTGGAGCGGGCCGAGCAGATGACCGCGGCGTAGCCCCCCGTCCGGGGGGCACGCGCCCCATCAGGGGGACGGAATCACGGCGGGGCAGGACCCCCGGGAGGGCCCGCGACCCCGCCGCGTGGTGTGATGACGGCATGTGGCGTGCGATACGTGACCTTCCCGCACCCGCTCGCGGCCCGGCGGAAGGGGCGGGGCGCCTGGCGCGGGCCCTGCCGTTCGCCATCGTCGGGGGACTCGTGCTCGTCCTGTACGTGCTGTCCAACGTGCAGGACCTGCAGGCGCTGGAGCTGGCGCTGCTGCTCGGCGGCGCGGGAGCGCTGTGCGCCGCGTGGGCACTCGCGCCGTGGGACTCCCTCCCCCGCAGTGCGCAGGCCGTCCTGCCGCTCGGGGCGATTGCCCTGGTGATCATGATGCAGGTATTCGCGCTTCCCGACGACCGCGACCTCGGGGTTCTGCTGGTGTTGCCGGTCCTGTGGGCGGCCATCTACGCCTCGGCGCGCGAGGCGCTCGTGGTGGTCGGTGCGGCCGTGGCGACCGTGGTCTCGATGCAGGTGGTGGCCGGGGCGAGCAGCCTGCCCATCGGTTTCACGGGCCCCACCGAGGCGCTCGGCCTGTCCGCGGCCCTCGCGCTGCTCGCCTGGTTCACCGTGGCGGCGCGGGCGCACGCCCGGACGGACCCCCTGACGCGGGTGCCCAACCGCCGCGCGTGGGATGAGGTCGCCTCCGCCGAACTCGAGCGCGCGCGGCGCTATCCGGTGCCCATGGCCCTCGCCATCATCGACCTCGACAGGTTCAAGGAATACAACGACACGCGGGGGCACGCCGACGGCGACCGCCACCTGGCCGCCTGCGCCGCGGAGTGGTCACGGTGCCTGCGAAGCACCGACGTGCTCGCCAGGGTCGGCGGGGAGGAGTTCGCCGTGCTGCTCGTGGAGGCCGACGAGGAGATCGCCCGGGGCGTGCTGCGCCGCATCATGGATTCCACCCCGAACGGCCAGACATGCTCGGTGGGCCTGGCCCTCTGGGACGGCGCCGAGGACGCCCTGGAGCTCATGGCCCGCGCCGACGAGGCCCTCTACGCGGCCAAGGCCCGGGGGCGTGCACGGCTGGTGCTCGACCCCGCCGATCCGGAACCGGTGGCCCCCCGCGGAGAGGCGCCCGCGCGGGCGTTCGCCCGCGCGGCCTAGCCCTTCGAGCTCTTCTTCGAGGCCTTGAGCGGGTTGAGCGCCTTCTGCACCTGCTCCGGCAACTCCGTGGAGTGATACACCGGGCGACCGCACTCGTCCTTGGCGCTGATGGGCGCGTGGCACGTGGTGGGCGGCTCGCTCCAGATCGACAGCGTGCGGTGGCCCCGCTCGCACAGGTACAGCGTGGCCAGGCCCGCGCGGGCGCGCGGCCCCGTGGACTCGTCGACCTCGTATTCCTCGGCGGGGGTCCCCTCCTCCTCGACGATCTCCTCGACCACCGCAACCTCGGCGACCGGCTCCGCGGCCTGATCAGCGGGGGCCTCGTCCGCGGGCGCCTCCTCCGTGGCCACGGCGGCCTCGGCCTCAGGGGCGTCCTCGACGGCCTCGGGGGCCTCCTGCTCGGTCTCGTCACTCATCGGGAAGGATTCTCCTCGGGTTCGAACGGCCGGGGACTATAGCGCCCCACGGCCGTCCGGTGCGGCCGATCACGCTCACCGCGAAACGCGTGCCGCCGTTCGCGGCGAACCTCTCGATGTCCGGACCGGTCATGCACCACTCGTAGCACTCGTCCCACCACGCGATGGACCCCCGGCCATTCGCTGCGCCGAATCCCTGCCACACGCCCCACGATCGGGCGGCCGCCGTGGCCTGGGCGGGAGCGGAGCCCGCGGTCGGTGCTGGGCCGCCGCAGCCCGCGAGCAGCAGGCCGCCTCCGGCGAGCGCAAGGGCGGCGAGGGGACATCGGGACGGCATGCGAGGGGGCCTTCGATCGACGCGTCGCGCGAATGCACCGGCATGCCTCGCGGGCGGTCCGTACCCTGCCCCACCGTGCACCCCGAGGATCCACGCACCGTCTGGGAGGACGTGCCCGCCGGTCCGATGACCCTGCGCATCCGGCGACCGCCATCGGCCGAGGACCTCATCGACGAGGCGGAGTTCGCCGACGACGAGCGACTGCCGTACTGGGCCGAGGTGTGGCCGAGCGGCAGGGTGCTGTGCGGCGTGCTCGCCGGCATGCGCCTCGACGGCCGATCGGTGATCGAGCTCGGTGCGGGGATCGGCACGGGGTCCATGGTGGCCGCGATGCAGGGGGCGCGGGCGCTCGCCACCGACTGGTACCCGGCCGCCGTGGAGTTCGGCCGCTGGAACGCCGCCAACCTGGGACTCGACATGCAGGCCGAGGTCATGGACTGGCGGGACCCCCCCGCGACGGTGATGGACCGGGCGCCGTTCGACATGGTCATCGGCGCCGACATCCTCTACGAGGCCCGGAACGGGGTGGCGCTCGGGGCGCTCATTCCCGCCCTCTGCGGCCCGGGGAGCGAGGTGATCATCGCCGACCCCCGGCGTCCCGACGCACGGCCCTTCGTCAAGGCCATGCAGCGCGCCGGATGGGCCCACTCCCGCGACGACCTGCCCGTGCCGGGGCGCATCGACGAGACGGGGCCCGTGGTGCACGTGCACCGCTTCCGGCCACCGCCCGGAAAGCACAACGCGCCGGTCGTGCTCTAGACTCCCGGCTCGCTGATCCTCGGTAGCTCAATGGTAGAGCATCCGGCTGTTAACCGGAGGGTTGTAGGTT
>CAZEUE010000026.1:0-1698 GCA_964514615.1 uncultured Bifidobacterium sp.
TGATCATGGACTGCACGATGGGCAGGCGCTCGTCGCTGAAGAACATGTGCTCGGTTCGGCACAGGCCGATGCCCTCCGCGCCGAAGCCCCGCGCGCGCCGGGCGTCGTCCGGGGTGTCGGCGTTGGTCCGCACGCCCAGGTCGCGCGCCCGGTCAGCCCAGCCCAGGATGCGCGCGAGATAGGGGTTGTCGCCGTCGGCGGGGATCAGCGGTGCCTCGCCCGCGTACACGGCGCCCGACGACCCGTCGATCGTGACGGTGTCGCCCGGCGACAGCACGGCACCGCCGATTCGCACGGTGCCGTCCTCGCCGAACTCGAGGTCGGGCACGCCGCACACCGCCGGCCGACCCATCCCCACCGCCACGATGGCCGCGTGGCTGGTCTTTCCCCCGCGGGCCGTCATGATCCCCTGCGCGGCGATCATCCCGTGCAGGTCGTCCGGGGTGGTCTCGTCGCGCACGAGGATCACCTTCTCCCCGGCCTCTCCCCGGCGGGCGGCCTCGTCGGCCGACAGCACGATGGCGCCCACCGCCGCCCCGGGCGAGGCATTGACCCCGCGCGACAGCGGGGTGCCGGCGGCGTGCGGGTCGAGCTGCGGCAGCAGCAGCTGCGGGATCTGCCCGGGGTCCACCAGGTCGCGGAGGGCCTCGTCCTCGGTGACCAGGCCCTCGTCCACCATGTCCACGGCGATGCGCACGCGCGCCTGTGCACTGCGCTTGCCGCTGCGCGTCTGGAGCATGTAAAGCCGGCCGTCCTCGATGGTGAACTCGACGTCCTGCATGTCGCGATATGTGCGCTCCAGCATGGCCATGGTGCCGATGAGCTCCCGGTACGCCTCGGGAAGCACCTGCGCGAGCTCCTCGAGCGGCCGCGGCGTGCGGATGCCGGCCACCACGTCCTCGCCCTGCGCGTTCACGAGGAAGTCGCCGAAGGGACGTCCGCTCTCGCCGGTGACGTTGTTGCGCGTGAAGGCCACCCCGGTGGCCGAGCGGTCACCGGAGTTGCCGAAGACCATCCTCTGCACGTTGACCGCCGTGCCCAGGTCGTGCGGGATCCGGTGCAGGCGCCGGTAGTCGTAGGCGCGCCGGTTCTCCCACGAGTCGAACACGGCGCGGATGGAGCCCTCGAGCTGCATGCCCGGGTCCTGCGGGAACTCCTCGCCGCGATGCTCCCGGAAGACCGCCAGGTAGGTCCCCACCAGCTCGCGCAGGTCGTCCGCTCCGAGGTCCACGTCGCTCGCGGCGCCGCGGCGGGCCTTGAGGGCCTCGAGGGCGGCGTCGAAGTGCTCCCGGGGAACGCCGCACACGACGTCGCCGTACATCTGGATGAAGCGCCGGTACGAGTCGTAGGCGAAGCGGGGGTTGCCCGTGACCGCGGCAAGGCCCTCCACGCTCGCGTCGTTCAGGCCCAGGTTGAGGACCGTGTCCATCATGCCGGGCATCGAGAACCGTGCTCCGCTGCGCACGGACACCAGCAGCGGGTCGGCGGGGTCGCCCAGTCGCTTCCCGGCATCGGCCTCGAGCGCCGCCATCTGGCCGCGCACCTGCTCCTCCATGCCATCGGGGAACACGCGCCCGCCCTCGAGGTAGGCGATGCACGCGGCGGTGGTCACCGTGAAGCCGGGGGGCACGGGCAGCCCCAGGCGGGTCATCTCGGCCACGTTCGCGCCCTTGCCGCCGAGGAGATCGCGCATGTCGC
>CAZEUE010000026.1:1798-17019 GCA_964514615.1 uncultured Bifidobacterium sp.
CGGGTCATCTCGGCCACGTTCGCGCCCTTGCCGCCGAGGAGATCGCGCATGTCGCGCGACCCCTCGCTGAACGCATACACCCACTTCGGGGGCGCGGCCACGGGCACTACTCACCACCCTTCAGGACCAGGACCTCGAAGTCCGCGACCTGACCGTACGCCTCACCCGCCCTTCGCACCAGAGCGTGGCGACGGTCACGCGCCTGGGGGTCGTCCGCATTCACCATGACGGCGTCGAAGAAGGCATCCACGGGACCGGCCAACGCCTCGGCGGCCGCGATGGCCGCGGCGGGGTCGGAGGCCGCGCGGGCGGCGTCGAGGCGCGCGGCGGCCCCGGAAAGGGCGTCCGCGAGGGCGTCCTCGTGCGGGTCGCCCGCCGAGGCATACCCGTCCATCCCGTGCGCGGATCCCGCGATGATGCGACGGCACCGGTTGGCGCCGGCCCCTGCGCGCGCGAGCGCGGGATCGTCGCGGTGCGCATGCAGCGCGCGTGCCCACGCGGCCGTGGTGGCAAGCCCTCCGGGGCGTGCGCCCTCCGCGGCCCGCACCGCGTCCTGCGGGACGCCCTCCTGGCCCAGGTGATGGACCAGGCGATCCGACACGAAGTCGCCGAGCGCCGCGAGTCCGGCGTCCTCGTCGGGCTCGAGGTCCGCGCCCTGGTCCCTGAGGCGCACCACGGCCGGTCGCAGCAGGTCGGCGACGTCGATGTCCCAGCCGCGGTCGAGCGCCACGCGCACCAGCCCGGCAGCCGCACGGCGGAGTCCGTAGGGGTCCTTCGACCCCGAGGGAATCTCCCCCACCATGAACGCGCCCACGAGGTTGTCCACCTTCTCGGCGCATGCCAGCAGGGCACCCGCAACGGTTGCCGGGACGGGGGAGTCGGGGCCCTCGGGCAGGTACTGCTCGGCGATGGCCTCCGCGACGGCCTCGGACTCGCCGGCCCTGCGTGCGTAGTGCGATGCGGCGAACCCCTGCAACTCGCTGAACTCGGCCACGAGGATCGCCCCCTGGTCGGCCTTGGCGAGGGCGGCCGCGCGCTCTGCCGCCGCCAGGTCGTCCGCCCCGACAGCTGCCAGCGCGCCGATGTCCGCCACTCCGGCGACCAGGCGGTCGCGCTTGCGGGCGAGGGTGCCGAGCCGGGCGTGGAACACGATGTCGTCGAGACGGCGGTCGAGTTCCGCGAGGCCCGCCGCGATGTCGCGCTCGTACGAGAACGCCGCGTCCTGCAGCCGGGCGTCGAGGACGTCCTCGTTGCCGCGCGTGATGATGGCGGCGGCCGCGGGGTCGCCGTTCGACACGGCCAGGAACGCCGGCATCAGGGTGCCGTCCGGGGCATGCATGGGCATGTACCGCTGGTGGCTCTGCATGGCCGTCACCAGCACGCGCTCGGGCAGGCCCAGGTGCTCCGGCCGGATCGACCCGGTGATGACGCTGGGCCACTCCACGAGGTGCAGCACCTCCTCGAGCTTGCCCGCGGGATCGCTCCACGCCCCACCCGCCGCGAGCGCGGCGGCATCGAGGCCCGCCACGATGGCCTCGCGCCGGGCCACGTGATCGGCGATCACGAACGACGCGCGCAGGTCGTCCCGGTACGACGATGCGCTGGCCACGTCGACCGGGCCCCCGAGGAACCTGTGCCCCTGGCTGACGCCGCCCGCGGGGATTCCCGCCACCTCGAACGCGACGGTCGCGTCGCCGGCCTTCGCGGTGATCCACCGGACCGGCCGCGAGAACCGCAGTCCGGTGCCGTCCCCCCACCGCATGGTCTTGCCGAAGCGCAGCCCTTCGAGCACGCGTTTCGCGATGGACGGCACCAGTGCGTCGAGCGGCGCGTCATCCGCCGCCTTGTCGACCCACACGAACTCGCGTCCGGATCCCGGATCCTCGCGCACCACCAGGTCGTCCACCGCCACCCCCTGCCCGCGGGCGAAGCCCTCGGCGGCCTTGGTGGGGGCTCCGGAGCCGTCGAACGCGGCACTGGCCGCAGGGCCGCGGACGGCCACGGCCTCGCCCCCCTGGCGCTCGGCCACGCCGCCGGCGTGCACCGCGATGCGCCGCGGGGCCACCCAGGCGACCGCGGGCTCCGCCGCGAGGCGCAGGTCGGACAGCGCCGCGTCCAGCAGGCCGGGCGCCTGCGCGATGGCCTCCCGGCACGCCGACGAGGGGAGCTCCTCGCAGCCGATCTCGATGAGCAGGTCAGGCACTGGTGAGCTCCAGCCACGCACTGGCGCACCGGGCGGCAAGGGCACGGACCCTCCAGATGTACGAACCGCGCTCGGTGACGCTGATCACGCCGCGGGCATCCAGCAGGTTGAACGCGTGCGAGCACTTGAGTACCTGGTCGTACGCCGGCAGCACCAACCCGGCCTCGAGGCAGCGGCCGCACTCGCGCTCGTGGTCGTCGAAGTGCCGGAAGAGGGCATCGGTGTCGGCCACCTCGAAGTTGAACGCGCTCCACTGGCGCTCGTTCTCGCGGTAGACATCGCCGTAGGTCACGCCGGGGGCCCATTCGAGCTCGTACACCGACCGCACCCCCTGCAGGTACATCGCGATGCGCTCGAGCCCGTAGGTGAGCTCCACCGAGATGGGCGCCAGGTCCACCCCGCCTGCCTGCTGGAAGTAGGTGAACTGGGTGATCTCCATGCCATCCAGCCACACCTCCCAGCCCAGCCCCCATGCGCCGAGGGTGGGACCCTCCCAGTCGTCCTCGACGAACCGCACGTCGTGCACGGCGGGGTCGAGCCCCAACGCCGTGAGCGACCCGAGGTACTGGTCCTGCACGTCGTCCGGCGAGGGCTTGAGGATCACCTGGTACTGGAAGTAGTGCTGCAGCCGGAACGGGTTCTCGCCAT
Organism: uncultured Bifidobacterium sp.; assembly: GCA_964514615.1. Classification (GTDB taxonomy): domain Bacteria; phylum Actinomycetota; class Thermoleophilia; order Miltoncostaeales; family Miltoncostaeaceae; genus SYFI01. The sequence continues at coordinate 4,650 of CAZEUE010000026.1, forward strand.
ATCGGCCGTCCGTGGGCCGGATGGAGGGCTCCACGTAGGCCACGCGCCACGGGTCCGGCCCGAGGCTGCGGAGGAGGGTGGCGGGGTTGAAGGTGCCCGCCCCCACCTCGGTGTGGTACGGGTGCATGAGCGAGCATCCCCGGGACGCCCAGTACGCGTGCAGGTCGAGGATGATCTGCTGGAAGGACGGGGCAGGCGCGGGCACGGTCGCGCAGCATAGCCGTCACATTGGGCGCAGGCGTCCACCGCCAGTGGGATCATCGGCCCATGCCCCGCCGCTCCCCGCCCGCCGCGCTGGTCGCCGTCCTGCTGGTCGTCGTCCTCGCCGCCTCGGGCGCCGGGGGCTGGCTCATCGCGCAGCGCGTGTCGGACGACGCCCCGAGGACGGCATCCACCACGGATCCGGCCGAGCCGCCGTACGACGCCGGCGACCCGCTCGACCCGCCGCCGGCCCCGGCGGGGCCGCTCCCGGGGGCTGCCCCGGCGGCACCCGCCCCCGCCACGCCCCCGGCACCTGCGGATCCGGGTTCCCCGCCTGCATCCCCCGCGGGGGACGCGTCACCGCCCTCCTCGCCCGCGCCCCGCCCGCCCCCTGCACCCGTTCCCGCGCCGGCGCCGGCGCCGGCCGCGCCGGCGCCCGCGCCGCCCGATCGCACCACCACCCCCTACGACCCGCCTCCCGCCATCGGCATCGCCGCCGAGGCCCTGCCGTCGGAGGGACAGGCATGGGCGTCGGTGCTGGCCGCCCGCCGCCAGGCGTCGCCCGGATCCCAGGAGCGCGCGGACCTGGACTGGCTGGTGGACTTCGCCCGGTCCGCAGCGGCTCCGGGGCGCCCCGAGGGCCGCCGCGCCACGGCCCGGCGCGTGCTGCGCGTGAACGGGTGGTGGTATGGCCGCCGCGCCGCCCCCGCGCAGCGGGTGATCGCCCGCGACCCCGATGGCGTCATCCTCACCTACAAGCGGGGGCACGGCTTCATGATGAACCCCGTGGCCACGCTCGGCCGATGGAGGGGGCTCAACGAGCTCTGGACCCCGGCGCAGTTGGCGGACGCCATGATGCCCATGCTCGTCGAGCGCACCCATGAGGGGCGCGAGTGGGCGGCGCTCGAGTACTTCGACGTGCCGGGGGAGCCTCGTGCGGTGCGTCCCGGAGTGTCCGGGATGGCGCAGGCCCGGGGCGCGGCGCTGTTCGCTCGGGCGTATCGCGACGCAGGCGACCCGAGGTTCCTCGACGCCGCCCAGCGGCTGCTCCGGTCGTTCTCGGTGCCCGTGGCTGCCGGCGGCGCACTGGCGCAGGTGCCCGACCCCCAGGGCGGTGCCCCCGGCCCGTGGTACCCGGAGCGCGCATATCCGGGACGCCCCGCATGGACCGGTGGTGCGCTCAACGGGTTCATGGTGACCATCATCGAGCTGCGCCGGGCTGCGCGGTCGCTCGGATCCGCCACCGCCGGCGAGCTCGCCACGGACGGGGCGGCACCCCAGGACGGTGCGGCGCCCGCGCCGACCGCGGCGACGACCGGGAATCCCTCCGCATCACCGCCCGCCGGCACGACGACCCCGCTCGCGGACGACGCCGGGGCCGCGGACGCCGCACGACTCGCGCGCGTGCTGGCCTCGCGGGGCGAGGCATCGCTGGCGCGCTTCCTGCCCCTGCACGACTCGGGCGACTGGTCGTACTACGGCCTGCTCACCCCGGGCAGGCCCTGGCGCTCGTACCTGGCCGACCTGAACTACCACTGCTACCACGTGTCCCTCCTGCGCACGCTCCACCGGCTGTACCCGGCCGGACGCCACGGAGCGGTGGCGGACAGGTGGCAGGGTTACGTGGATGCCAAGGGCGTGACCTGCCCCGCGCGCTGATGCGCACGGGGCGCTACCCTGCCCGGGTCCACGACCAGGAGCCACCATGCCCAGCCTTCCGCCGCCCGCCGACCCCGCCAAGGCCTACACCGCGATCTTCGACACCTCGGCCGGGGAGATCCGCTGCGAACTCTTCGCCGCCGATTCGCCGCAGACCGTGGGCAACTTCGTGGGCCTCGCCGAGCAGGGCTTCTACGACGGGCTCGTCTTCCACCGCGTCATCCCCGACTTCATGATCCAGGGCGGCTGCCCCAAGGGGGTCGGCACCGGGGGCCCCGGCTACAACTTCCAGGACGAGATCAACGAGCACGCGCTGGTCAAGGGGAGCCTGGCCATGGCGAACGCAGGCCCCAACACCAACGGGTCGCAGTTCTTCATCGTCACGGCCGACTCCACGCCCTGGCTCGACGGCAACCACACCAACTTCGGGCGCGTGGTGGCCGGGCAGGACGTCGTCGACGCCATCGGAACCTGCTCCACCGGGGCGGGCGACCGACCGGTCGAGGAACAGCGCATCAACTCCGTCCGCATCGAGGTCGCCTAGCACGATTTCCCGTGTCGCGCCATCTTTCGCGCGCATGGGCAACGCATCTAGGATGACCACCGAACCGACCCCCACCGGAGACCGATGACGACCTCACTCACGCAACTCGCGGAACTCATCGACCATGGCGAGTTCCGCACGCTCCTGCAGCGCGGACAGGAAGTCGGCTTCCTCTCGATCGAGGACGTCGCGGAGATGCTCGACGCCCTCGGCGTGGATGCCGGGCTGGCGGAGGACATCTACCAGCAGCTCGACGAAGCAGGCATCGAGCTGCTCGAGCCCACCGAGGCGGCGTCCCGCATGGCGGAGATCGCCGAGCAGGCCGACAGGCCCCGGCGGCAGGCCACGGTGGAGCAGACCACCGACGCCCTGCAGCTGTTCCTCAAGGACATCGGGCGCGTCCCGCTGCTCACGGCTGCCCAGGAGGTGGACCTCGCCAAGCGCATCGAGGCGGGCGACCAGACGGCCAAGACCCAGATGGTCGAGGCCAACCTGCGCCTGGTGGTCTCGATCGCCAAGGGCTATCGCGGTCGCGGGCTGCCGTTCCTCGACCTGATCCAGGAGGGCACGCTCGGCCTCGTGCGCGCGGTCGAGAAGTTCGACTGGCGGCGCGGGTTCAAGTTCTCCACGTACGCCACGTGGTGGATCCGCCAGGCCGTCACCCGCGCCCTCGCCGATAAGGGACGCACCATCCGCATCCCGGTGCACGTGGTGGAGAAGCTCAACCAGATCAGCCGCGCCGAGCGCACGCTGGTCGGCCAGCTGGGCCGCGAGCCCACGGCCGAGGAGATCGGGGCCGTGGCCGGCCTTCCGGCCTCCGAGGTGGAGGACATCCTGCGCAGCGCGCAGCCCATCGTGTCGCTCGAGAAGCCGGTGGGCGAGGACGAGGAATCCGAGTTCGGCCGCTTCCTGGCCGACGAGACCAGCATCGCCCCCGAGGTCGCGGCCGAGCAGGCCCTGCGCGACGAGGCGCTGCGCGACGTGCTCGACCAGCTCTCGTACCGCGAGCGCCGGGTCCTCGAGCTCCGCTACGGCCTGGGTGGCGAGAAGCCCCGCACGCTCGATGAGCTCGGGCGCATGTTCAACGTCACGCGGGAGCGCATCCGCCAGGTGGAGCACCAGTCGCTCCAGAAGCTGGCCAGCATGGCCGAGGCCAACCGCCTGTCATAGGCATCGCCCCCGCGCGGGCGGCCCCCGTGCTCAGTTGAGCAGGGGGTCGTCCGGCGCGGTGGCCATGAGGCGATACGACCCGCCTGCGCGCGACAGCACCGCGCGCCACAGGCCGGGTGCATCGTCGGTGAACACGTCCTCGGCAACGGGCTCGACGTCGATCCAGGCGTCCTGGAGGATCTCCTCCTCCAACTGGCCCCCGCCCCATCCCGCGTAGCCCCCGAAGGCCCGGGCCCGTCGCATCGCGGGCGGGGGGCCCTCCTCCACCGACGCCGGATCCAGGATCCCCACCGTGTCGAAGGCGATACCCCCCGCCGCGGCGGTGTCGGCGAAGTCGGCGAGCACGATGACCGTACCGGGCTGGACGGGCCCCCCCTTGAACACCGGGGAGCCCTCGCTGACGACCTGCCCCAGCGGCTCGGGCAGGGCCTCGGCGGCGCGTACCTCCATCGGGTGGTTCAGCACGATGCCCAGGGCGCCCTCATCCGCGTGCTCGAGCACCAGCACCACGGCCCGCCGGAAGTTCGGGTCGTCGTCAAGGTGAGGGGCCGCGACCAGCAGCCGTCCGCGGCGCCACCGGGGCGCGCTCATGCAGGGGCTACTGGAGGGATGCGCGGCGGCGGCGGCCCTGCACGGTATTCCAGATGCCGCCACCGATGATGAGCACGAGGCCGACGAACAGGCACACCCAGAACACGGGATAATGCTGCCAGAGAACGCGTCCGACGTCCTCGAACGCGAACCCGAGCTGGAACCACACCAGGCCGACCACGATGATGAAGGCCGCGAGCGTGAACGGCCACACGGCCGGCAGGCCGGAATCGTCCTTCTCGTCGTGCGCCATGCGTGGTCCTCCGGTGGTTCAGGTCCGTGACGCCTGAAACCTACCAGCGCCCGTGGCGCCCATGCGCTGCCCGCAGGGGCGAAGGGCCCGCTCAGGCGGGCGGATCGTCCCCGGACGAGATCGCGCGGGCCACGCGGCGCTCGCGGGCATCCACCGCGAAGTGGCCTCCTGCCGACCGGTACAGCCGCGCGGGACGCCCGCGCCCCTCGGCGCGGACCTCTCCCGACTCGGCCACCACCCCGGCGCGCAGCACGTCGCGTCGGAAGTTCCGCGTGTCCAGGCTGCGGCCCAGCAGCACCTCGTACACCTCCTGCATCTCGCCGAGCGTGAACAGGTCGGGGAGGAGGTTCACCGCCACCGGTGCGTACGAGGTCTTCGCGCGCAGGCGCTGCAGCCCGTAGGCCACCACGGCGGGCTGGCCCTCGGCCAGCGCCGGCAGGTCGTCGTGCGCGAACCACCGCACCTCCGACACCTCGGGCCCCGGGGCGATGGGATGACGCCCCGCATCGATGAGGGCCAGGTAGGCCACCGCCACCTCCTCGCCCCCGCGATCGAAGGTGAACAGCTGCTCCACGGTGATGCGGCGGAGCCCCGCCATGGACTCGACGGCCCGATGGGCGGCGGCGTCCAGGCCCGCGGCCCCGTCGGGCCCCAGCGCAGGCAGCGACCACGTGCCGCCCGCCATGCGGCCGAGGAGCACCTCGAGGGTGCCGGCGCGCACCGTGAACACGGCCACCTCGATGCGCACCCTCATGACCTGCGCGCCTCGCGCTCGGCCATGCCCTGCAGGCCCAGCAGGTTGTTGCCCAGCCAGTTCAGCGCCGTCCAGCGAACGAGGGCATCGGGCGTGGACAGCGCCGGCCCGCTCGGCCAGGCCTCCTCCACCGCGGCCCCGAGTGCCGCGAGGTCCCCCGGGGCCCGGGCGTGCGCCGCGCGCGCCGCCTGCCCCATGGCCCGCTGGGCCCGCCGTCCGATGTCGATGGCCTCCCCCGGATCGACGGCCGGGCCGTAGTGGCTGACGTACAGCCGCGTGGCGCCGAGCCCCTCGAGGGCGTCCAGGCTGGCGAGCGCGGCATCCAGGTCGTACTCGGGGGGCGGGATGCTCGGGAACATCTCGCCCCCGCCCATCTGCACCCCCACGGCGTCCCCGGCGAAGAGCACGCCCTCGCCCTCGTCGAGCAGGGCCATGTGGTGCCGGGCGTGCCCCGGTGCCCACACGACGCGGAGCGACCGCCCCGGGCCGATGGGCACGACATGGCCGTCCCCGGCCTCCACCACGCGCTCGGGCGGGATGGCCCGGAGCCCGCCGATGGCCGGGGAGAGGAGCCCGAACAGCGCATGGGTTCCCTCCACGAGCCGCGAGGGGTCCACGAGGTGGCGCGCGCCCCGGGGGTGCACCACCACGGTCGCCGACGGGAACGCCTGCGCCAGGTCGCCTGCCGCCCCGCAATGGTCGAGGTGCACGTGGGTCAGCACGATCCACGCCAGGTCGTCCGCGCCCACCCCTGCCGCACGGAGGGCCTCCACGAGAACCCCCGCACTGGTCTGGGCCCCGCAGTCGACGAGGGCGGGCTGGTCGCCGCGCACCAGGTGCACGCCGGTCATGCCGGGGATGCCCGCCAGCATGGTGTCGATCTGGACGATGTCGCCGGGGTGCAGGTCCATCGGCACGAGTGTCGCATACCCTTCGCGCATGGCGAACGACAGGGAAGCGGCATGGGCCGCCGCGGGTGGTGCCTGCGCCGCGCTCGTGCGCGACGGGATGCGGGTGGGCCTGGGGACCGGGCGCGCCGCCACCGCGGGCATCCGCGCCCTCGGTCGCCGCGTGCGCGACGAGGGCCTGGACATCGTGGGCGTTCCCACCTCGGCTGCGAGCGCGGGGGTTGCCGGCGAGGAGGGCATCCCGCTGGGTGCGCCCGGGGCGCCCCTGGACCTGGCGTTCGACGGGGCCGACGCCATCGATCCCCGTGGCCTCTGCGTGAAGGGCGCGGGCGGCGCGATGGTGCGTGAGCGGGTGCTGGCCGCGAGCGCCCCGCGCTTCCTCGTGCTGGTGGACGCCCCCAAGATGGTCGCGACCCTCGATGAGTGGGGAGTGCTCCCCCTCGCCGTGGTGCCCTTCGCCGCGGACGCCGTGATGCGCGAGCTCGGCGAGCTCTCCCCCACGCGCAGGGACGCGGACAGCGACGACGGCATGGCACTCATCGACCTCGCGCTTCCCGCGGGGGCGGACTGGGAGCACGAGGCCTCCCGTGCCCGCGCGCTTCCCGGCGTGCTCGACCATGGACTGTTCCGCCTGGTCCTCTCCGACGTGATCATCGGGCACCCCGATGGCTCGGTGACCACGGCCGCGTGAGGGCCCGCGCCCGACTGGCCGCACTGGCCGCGCGCACGGCCGGGCGGGCCTCGCGAGTGCTCGGCCGGGGCGGCGGGACCTCGCTGCCGGGGCGGGTGATGCTCGCCCTCGACCCCCACGGGGTGGCCGACCTCGCCGCGGCGCTCGCCGGCGGCACCGCGGTGGTTTCGGCCACCAACGGCAAGACCACCACCACCAGGCTGCTCGCGGCCGCCCTGCGCGCCGACGGGCGCAGGGTGGTCACCAATGCCGCCGGGGCCAACCTGCTCACCGGCGTTGCCGCGAGCCTGGCGGAGGCGGCCCCGCACGCGGCCCCCGGCGCCTGCGGGGTGTTCGAGGTGGACGAGGCCGCCCTCCCCGCGGTGTCACTGCGCGTGCGACCGGACGTGACCCTGCTGATGAACCTCTTCCGCGACCAGCTCGACCGGCATGGCGAGCTCGAGGCCATCGGCGACCGCTGGTCCGCGATGCTTCGCCAGCGCGATCCCGGCCACCTGGTGCTCTGCGGGGACGACCCGCTCATCGCCGCGCTGCCCCCGTTGGGCGCGCGCGTCACCTGGTTCGGCATCGACGACCCCGCGGTCGCCGCGGCCGCGCTGCCGCATGCCGCCGACTCCACGCGGTGCCGCGGGTGCGGATCGCCGCTCACGTACGAGGCAGTGTGGGTGGGGCACGTGGGCAACTGGCGCTGCGGGGGCTGCGGCCTGCACCGCCCCGTGCCCGACGTCGCGGTGATGGAGGCACGCCTGGACGGCGCCCGCGGTTCGCACCCATTGGTGCGCACGCCGGAGGGGCTCGTGAGCATGCGCCTCGCGCTGCCGGGCCTGCACAACGTGCTGAACGCCACCGCGGCCCTCGCCGCGGCCATGGCCATGGGCGTGCGCGCCACCCGTGCCGCGGAGGCCATCACCCGCGAGCCCGCGGCGTTCGGCCGCGCGGAGCGCGTGGACGTGGACGGCCGCGAGGTCGTTCTCCTCCTGGCCAAGAATCCCGCTGGCGCGAACGAGAACGTCCGAACCCTCATGCTGGATGACGGCGATCACCACCTGCTCGTGGCGCTGAACGACCGCATCGCCGATGGCAGGGACGTGTCGTGGATCTGGGACGTCGACTGGGAGCCGCTGCTTCCCCGCGTGCGCGCCCTCACGGCCACCGGGGATCGTGCGCATGACCTTGCGCTGCGCTTCCGGTACGCCGGGCTCCCCGATGAGGTGCTGCACGTGGAGCCGGACCACCGCGCCGCCCTCGCGACAGCCCTCGCGGGCGTACCGCCCGGCGGCATCCTCGACGTGCTGCCCACGTACACCGCCATGCACGAGATCCGTGCCGACCTGGTGGCGCGCGGGGCCGCGGCCGATTTCTGGGAGGGCGCGTGAGCGCGTCGGCGATCAGCCCGGCCGAGGGGTTCATGGCCGAGCACGCCCACTACGACGATGACGCCGGCTTCTGGGAGGGGCTGGCCGATCGGCTGGGAGGCCCGGTATGCGACCTCGGGGCCGCCGCGGGCCGCGTGACGGTCCGGGTGGCCGCCCGCGGGCACCAGGTGTGGGCGGTGGACACCGACCCCGAGATGCTGGCGGTGCTGGCCCAGCGGGCCGCACGGCACGGCGTGCCGGAGCGCGTCCACGGGGTGCGCCAGTCGATGGTGGATCCCCTCCCCGTGCAGGACGCGGGCCTCGTGGTGATTCCCATGAACACCCTGCAGGTGCTCCGCGACCCGGCCGATCGCACGGCATGCATGGGGGCGTGCGCCGCTGCCCTGCGGCCGGGGGGCGAGATGGCCTTCGACCTCGCGATGCCGCACTTCGACGTGGTGGGTGGGCTCCTGGGCACGCTCCTCGACACCGGCCACGGCATTGACCCCGAGACCGGCGACCTGCTCCTGCACACCGCCATGTTCGACGACCTCGACCGGGCCCGCGGCGACGTACGGCTGAGGATCATGGTGGAGCGCATCCACCGCGACGGCACCTCCACCCGCGTGGAACGGCCGCACCACCTGCACCTCTACGAACCCGACGAGATCCCGGCCCTCGCCGCCGCGGCCGGCCTCGACGTGCTCCAGGCCGCGGGGGGATTCCACGGCGAGCCGCTGACGGGGTCATCCGAGCGGCAGGTGTGGCGCCTGGGGCGGCCCCGGTGAGCGCCCTGGCCCCTCCCGTGCGGCTGTGCCACCTCTACCCGGCCGAGATGAACATCTACGCCGACAGGGGCAACATCGCGGTGCTCGGCCGGCGGCTCGAGTGGCGCGGTCTCTCGCTGGAGGTCACCGAGGCGGGGATCGGGGCGGAGATCGTGCCGGGCCAGCACGACCTGTACTACCTGGGGGGCGGCCAGGACCGCGACCAGGCCGCCGTGGCGGACGACCTCGCGCGCCGCAAGGGCGCGGCGGTGGCGTCGGCCGTCGAGGACGGCGCCGCCCTCCTGGCGGTGTGCGGCGGGTACCAACTGGCGGGGCACGGCTACGTGGGGGTGGACGGCACCGCCATGCCCGGAATCGGGCTGCTCGATGCCGAGACCGTGGCGGGCGCCGACCGCCTGATCGGCGACGTCCTGCTCGAGGCCACCCTCGACGGCGAGTCGCGCCGGGTGGCGGGCTTCGAGAACCACGCCGGGCGCACCCGGCTCGGGCCGGGCGCGACGCCATTCGGACGCGTGCTGGCAGGCCACGGTAACGATGGCACGGGAACCACCGAGGGGGTCACGCGACTGCGGGCCATCGGCACGTACCTGCACGGCCCCCTGCTGCCGAGGAATCCCTGGGTGGCCGACGTGCTGCTGCGATGGGCCCTGATGCATCGCACCGGAGAGTCCGTGCGCCTCGAGCCCCTGGACGACGCGCTGGAGGATGCCGCGCGCGACGTCGCCGCGGGCCGCGCGCGCGGCGATCGCGCGGAGAGGCTGATGGGGCGCCGGGCCTAGCGGCCGGTCGACCCGAACCCCGCGTCGCCCCGGCCGTCGGACGCGGGGAGGTCCGCTACCTCCACCGCCGCTCCCGTGGCGATCGGGGTGATCACCAACTGGGCGATGCGATCACCCGCCTGCACCGACACCGGGGCATCTCCCAGGTTCACGAGGATCACCTTCAGTTCCCCGCGGTAGCCGGCATCGATGAGCCCCGGTGCATTGGCAACGGTCAGGCCGTGGCGCAGGGCGTTGCCCGACCGGGGCACCACGAGCCCCGCCATGCCCGCCGGGATGGCCACCGCCCAGCCGGTGCCCACCGCCACCCGTCCGCCCGGCGGGATGTCCGCGGGCTCGCCCGCCGCGAGGTCGAGCCCGGCATCGCCGGGATGCGCCCGCACCGGGGGCACGGCGGCGGCGCTCAGGCGCCGGAAGGGGATGTCAGGCGCCGACGAGACGGGAGATCCGCTCCGCCGCCTCCATGAGGCGGTCGTCCGGCACCGTCAGGCTCATGCGCACGAATCCCTCCCCGCTCGGCCCGTAGGCGGCGCCCGGCGAGATGACCACCGCGGCCTCCTCGAGCACCTTCTCGGTGAACGACGCCGAGGTCTCGCCCGCGGGCACGCGCGCCCATACGTAGATGGCGCCCTTCGGCGGGGTGAGCTCGAGCCCGATGGCGCGAAGGGCATCCACCAGCACGTCCCGGCGCCGCCGGTAGACCTCGCACATGGCGCGCACGTCGGCCTGGTCCGAGTCGAGTGCGGCCACGCTGGCCTCCTGCACGGCCTCGAACATCCCGGAATCGAGGTTGGTCTTCAGCTGCCAGTACGCCGCGAGCACCTCCGGGTTGCCCACCACGGCACCGCTGCGCCAGCCGGTCATGTTGTAGGTCTTCGACAGCGAGAACACCTCGATGCCCACGTCCTTGGCGCCCTCGGTGGCGAGGAACGACGGGGCCACGTAGCCGTCGTAGGTGATCTCCGAGTACGCGTTGTCGTGCACGACGATCAGGTCGTGGCGGCGCGCCAGCGCAACGGCGCGGTCGAACAGGTCGTCCTCCACCACCGCCCCGGTGGGGTTGTTGGGGTAGTTCAGGTACATGATGCGCGCGCGGTCGAGCACATCGGCGGGGATCGCCGAGAAGTCCGGCTGGAAGCCCAACTCGGGTACCAGCGGCATGGGGACCGGCTCGGCGCCCACCAGCAGGGGGCCCATGGTGTACACCGGGTACCCGGGGTCGCTCGCCAGGGCCACGTCGCCGGGGTCGAGGAGCGCGAGGTTCAGGTTGGCGATGGCCTCCTTGGCGCCGAGGGCGGGGATGACCTCGGTGTCCGGGTCGAGGTCCACCCCGAACCGGCGGCCGTAGAAGCCGGCCACCGACGCGCGAAACGACTCGCGCCCGCGGTTGGAGGGGTACTGGTGGGTGGAGGCATCGGCCACGGCATCCTGCATCTTCCGCACGATGAGCTCGGGGGTGGGGGTGTCGGGGTCACCGATCCCCAGCGAGATCACATCGATGCCCTCGGCCTTCTTGGCCGCGATCTTCCTCTCGATCTCGGCGAACAGGTAGGGCGGCAGCAGGCCCAGGCGGGTCGCTCCGACGGGACGGGTGCTCACATGGCCTCCAGTCGTGACATGAGCGGGGCCGACAGGCGCCCCGAGTAGATCGGATCCGCGGGACCGGTCATGGCCACGCGCAGGTCATCCCCGACGTCGATGACCAGGTCACCGCCCGCCAGGTGCACGGTGACCGGGCTGCGCATGCCATCGAGGCGCACGCCGGCCACCGCGGCGGCGCAGGCCCCCGTTCCGCACGCCATGGTCACCCCGGCCCCGCGCTCCCATACGCGCATGGTCATCTCGGACGGGCCATCGCGCCGCACGAACTCCACGTTGGTGCGGTCCGGGAATGCGTCGGCATCCTCCACCAGCGGGCCGAGGGTGGACACCACCGCATCCGGGTCGTCGTGGCGGATCACCGCGTGCGGGTTGCCCATCGACACCCGGGCCAGCGAGACCGCTCCCGCATTCGTCGACAGGGGCTCCTCCCCCTCGCCGGCCGGGAACACCGCGTGCCCCATGTCCACCGAGACCACGGAGCCGGCCACCTGCACGCGCACCTCCCCGGCACCCGTCAGCACGCGACCGTCCGCGGGCAGTGCGCCGTGCATGTCGAGGTACCGCGACACCATGCGGATGCCGTTGCCGCAGTTCTCGGCCATGCTGCCGTCCGGGTTCCACACCCGCATCTCGGGGAGGTCGCCGCCGCGCACCACCTCCAGTATCCCGTCCGCGCCCACCCCGAAGTTCGGGTCGCACACCAGCCGCGCGCGTGCAGGGGTGATGGCGAACGGCCAGTCCGCGCTGTCGGTCACCACGTAGTGGTTGCCGAGGCCCTGCCACTTCTCGAACGGGATCGCCGGGGACACGAGGCGGCAGGCTAGACGACGCCGTCCCGCGCACGCCGCCACGCGGCGGCGATGACGCACGCGCCCGACGCGGCATCCCGGTCGGCGAGGTCCACCACCAGGTCCACGTGCATCCGCCGCATCCAGGTGCGCTGCATGCGCGCGAGCCGGCGCGTGCGCGCCACCAGCCGGGCCTCGAGGTCGTCCCGGTGCATCTCGCCCCGGTCCATGGCCTCCACCTCCGCCATGCCGATCACCTGCCGTGGGCCCCGGGCGAGGTCGTCACG
>CAZEUE010000027.1:0-16969 GCA_964514615.1 uncultured Bifidobacterium sp.
TGTGCGTGTCCAGCCAGGCCGGGTGCGCGCTGGGCTGCCGCTTCTGCGCCACCGGGAAGATGGGCCCGGGTCGCGACCTGACCGCCCGCGAGATCGCCGACCAGGCCTGGCTGGCCTCCGATGCCGCGCGCATGGCCGATGCCCGCCTGAGCAACGTGGTGTTCATGGGCATGGGCGAGCCGCTCCAGAACACCGGCGCCGTGTTCGACGCCATCCGCGAGATGCACTCGCCCCAGGGGCTCGGCATCTCGGCGCGGTCCATCGCGGTGTCCACCGCCGGCTGGGTGCCGGGCATCGAGGAGCTCGTGGCCTTCGAGGTGCCCGTGCGCCTTGCCCTGTCGCTGCACGCGGCGGACGACGACACCCGCACGGCGCTGATGCCCGTCAACAACCGCTGGCCCATCGCCAACGTGCTGGCCGCCTGCCGCCGCTACGCCGATCGCACCGGGCGCAGGGTGTTCATCGAGTACCTGCTCCTCGAGGGCGTCAACGACTCCCCCGCAGACGCACGGCGCCTGGCCGGCCACCTGCGCGACGGCCGCTTCCACGTGAACCTCATCGAGTACAACGCCACCGGGGGCGAGTACCGGGGCTCATCCCCGGATCGCACCCGGCGCTTCGCCGACGAGCTCTCCGCCGCCGGCCTGCACCCCTCGCTGCGCCGCTCCCGCGGCGCGGACATCGCCGCGGCCTGCGGGCAGTTGGCGAACACGGCGGCGTGAGGTTCGTGCCCGGCGCGCATGGCGGGGCGGCGGGCTCTTGCGGAACGGGATCGGCATGTGCGGGGGCCGCACATGCGGGATCCCCGGCTGCGACGCCCGCCGCCCCGCCATGCGCGCCGGGCTCCCCCAGGGGGGAGCCCCCCCGGGACCGTCCCCCGGGTCAGGCCAGCAGGGCCCCTGCGCCGTCGGCGGCCATCACCATCTCGTACTCGCGCACGTCGTACTCGGCCACGCCTTCGGTGATGTAGGGGTCGGCGGCGATCATGGCGTCCACCTCATCGCGGGTGACGCCGGTGGCGATGAGGATTCCGCCCTGCAGCGGCACCTCGCGGCCCGCGGCAACGATCCGGCCCGCCTGCGCGTTGTCGCGCACCCACTCGCGGTGGGCGTCGAGGTGCTGCTCCACCTCGTCGACGGGCTTCACGTACCGGCCGAGGAGGACGAACACCGCGTGGCCTATGCCCGGCAGGTGGCCAGCGACGCCACCAGGCGGTCGAGGTCGGGGGTCTCGAGCGGGTGCACCTGGTCCACGTCCACGATCACGCCGTCGGCGTCGATGACGTACGTGGCCCGGCCGCTCACCCCCGCTTTCTCGAGGTAGGTGTCGTACAGCGTGGCCACATGGCCACGCGGCTCGAAGTCGGACAGGAAGTACACGTCGGCCGCCTTCATGGCGTCCTTGAACGCCTCCAGCGAGAACCGGCCGTCCACGCTCACCCCGATGACGACGGCGCCCTCGTACGGGGTGCCGTCGCTGCCGATGCCGGTGAACCAGTCGCTGCAGACCGGCGAGAACGCCGCCGGGAAGAAGTTGAGGTACACGGGGCGGCCGCGGAACTGCGACAGCGTGACCTCGTCGCCACTGCTGTCGACCAGGGTGAAGTCCGGAGCCTCGGTGCCGATCTCGAGAGCCATGTGATCTCCTGCTGCGTCGGGTGGGGCGGGAACCGTCGCGGACAGTACCCCGCGATCCGCGCCGGACGGCAGGGAAGCGGGCGGTCGCGCGGAAGTGATGAGCCGCGGCGTGGCGCCGCGGCATCCCCACGCGAAGGAGCGCACCATGGCAGCAGACGGCCAGGAGAAGGCCGCGGGATTCACGATGGGCCTCACCTACGCGGCCGGGGCCCTGGGCATCGGCCTCGGGTTCTCCACCGCGTTCTCATCCGCCCCCGACCTCCGCTGGGCGTGCTTCTTCGCCGTCGGCCTGGCCGGCATCCTGTCGTTCGTGCGCCACGCGCTGCTGAACCGCGGTGACGCCGCCCGCATGGGCTGGGACAACGGCCGGGTGAACCCGTTCCAGGTGGAGGTCGGGCTGGCCAACCTGGCGTGGGGAGCGCTGGCCGTGGTGGCCGTGGCGCTGTCGTGGGGGCTCGCCGTGTACGCAGCGCTATTCCTGGTGTTCGGCTTCTACATGGCCTTCGTCACGGCGTTCAAGGCGCTTCGCTCGTCGTCCGGTCACCCCGAGGAGTGGCGCACGGTCGCGCCCGCCGGCGCGTTCGCGGCCCTGCTGATCGTGATCGGCTCGGCCGGGATGTCGGCGCTGCCGTAGGCGGGGCGACCGTGGCCCGCCGCGCAGGGCTCAGGCGGGTATCGCCACCGGGATGACGTCGGAGAGGTCGCCGGCCAGCACCACGGTGACCTGCTCGCGCGCGTCGCCGGGCACCTCCACCAGCTGCCCCTCGTTGTCGGCCGGGATGATCACCGTGTGGATTCCGGCGCGAAGCGCCGCCAGCACCTTGTCGCGCACGCCGCCGATGGGCAGCACCTGGCCCGTGAGCGTGATCTCGCCGGTCATCGCGACGTCGTCGCTGACGTGCCGCCCCGACAGCGCCGACACCAGTGCCGTGGCGATGGTGATGCCCGCGGACGGGCCGTCCTTGGGGATGGCGCCCGCGGGCACGTGCACGTGGATGTCGTGCGACCCGAAGAAGTCCTCGGGGAGGTCGAGCCCGAACTCCGCGCCGCGCGCGCGCACGCACGTGAGCGCCGCGCGCACCGACTCGCGCATGACCTCGCCCAGCTGGCCGGTGACCACCAGCGACCCGCTACCCGGCATCACGCTCGCCTCGACGAACAGGATGTCGCCACCGGCCCCGGTGACCGCCAGGCCGGTCGCCACCCCGGGCTCGGAGGTGCGCCGCTTGACCTCGGGGTGCATGCGCTCGGGGCCCAGCATCTCGCGCGCCTGCTCGGGGCCGATCACGTCCACGCCATCCGTGCCGCGCGCGATGTCCAGGGCCGCCCGCCGCAGCAGGGCGCCGATGCGCCGCTCCAGCCCCCGTACCCCGGCCTCGCGCGTGTACTCGGAGATCACCACCTCGAGGGCCTCGTCGGTGATGTCCACGTCGTCCGCCGGCACCCCCGTGGCCTCGAGCTGCCGGGGGATCAGGTACTCGCGGGCGATATGCACCTTGTCATCGTCGGTGTACCCGGGCAGCGAGATGACCTCCATGCGGTCGAGCAGCGGCCGGGGGATGGTGTCGAGCACGTTGGCCGTGCAGATGAACAGCACCTTCGAGAGGTCGAGCGGCAGGTCGAGGTAGTGGTCGCGGAACGTGCCGTTCTGCGCCGGGTCGAGCACCTCGAGCATCGCGGACGACGGATCCCCCCGCACGTCGGACCCCATCTTGTCGATCTCGTCGATCATGATGACCGGGTTCATCGAGCCGGAATCGCGGATGGCCCGCACGATGGTGCCGGGCATGGCGCCGATGTAGGTGCGCCGGTGCCCGCGGATCTCGGCCTCATCGCGCACCCCGCCCACGCTGATGCGGGCGAACTCGCGGCCCAGGGTGCGGGCGATGCTGCGCCCCAGCGAGGTCTTGCCCACGCCGGGCGGGCCCGAGAACAGGATCACCGTGCCCGCGGCGTCGCCCTTCAGCCGCGCCACCGCGAGCTCCTCGAGGATGCGCTCCTTCACCCGCATGATGCCGTAGTGGTCCTCGTCCAGCACCCGCTGGGCCCGGTCCAGGTCGAGGTCGTCCTCGGTGTACGTGCCCCATGGGATGTCGAGGATCCAGTCGAGGTACGTGCGGATGACCTGGTGCTCGGCCGACTGGTCGGGGATGCGCCCCAGGCGCGTGAGCTCGCGCTCGGCGGCCGTGCGCACGTCGTCGGGCAGCGGGGCCTCGTCGATGCGCCGCCTGAGCTCGTTGATCTCGGCCTCGTCTCCCTCGCCCAGCTCGTCCTGGATGGCCTTGAGCTGCTGGCGCAGCACGAACTCCCGCTGGCCCTGCTCGATGTCCTGCTCCACCTCGGCCTGGATGCGCGCGCCGAGCTCGAGCACCTGCGTCTCGCGGGCGAGGATCTCGCTGAGGCGCCGCAGCCGCGCCGACACGCTCACCTGCTCGAGCAGTTCCTGCTTCTCGGCCACGGGCAGCCGCAGCGATGACGTGACCAGGTACGACAGCGTGCTGGGGTCGTCCACGTTGGCGGCGGCCATCTGGAGCTCGTCCGGCAGGTACGGCACCAGGTCCACCACGCGCGCGAACGCCGCCTGCACGTTGCCGGCGAGCGCCTTGAGCTCGTCCGACTCCTCCAGGACGTCCGGCATGGGCTCGGCCGTTGCCACCAGGAAGGGGTCGGACGCCGGGTAGCCGGTCAGCCGCACGCGTTCGCCGCCGTGCACCAGCACGCGCATCGAGCCGTCGGGCACGCGCAGCATCTTCTCCACCGTGGCCAGCACGCCCACGTCGTACAGGTCGTCGGGGCCGGGCTCGGCCATCTCCTGGTCGCGCGCGGTCACCAGCACCAGGCGCCGGACCTCGCGGTCCATCACGTCGTCCACCAGGCGGATGCTGCGCTCCTCGCCGATGGCAAGGGGCGCCACGGCCTCGGGGAACACCACGGTGCCCTTGAGCGGCAGCACCGGCAGGTCGGCCGGCCAGGTGACCTCGGGCGGTGCCGGGGCGTCGTCGGCCGGGGTCACCATGACGTCCTCGGCCACCGTGTTGCCCTCCACCTCCACGGGCACGGCCCCCTGCGGCGCGTCGTCGCTCACAGGTCGCCCCGCACGTTCACGCGCACGCTCTCGGGTCCACGCCGTGGCGCCAGCGGCAGCGTGATCACCAGCATGCCCCGGTCGTAATCGGCCGAGGCGGCGTCCACGTCCACCGGCGCCCCCACGCGCAGCCGCCGCTCGAACCGTCCCCATTCGATCTCGGCGTGCTGGTACACGCGCCGCTCCCCGCGGGGCCGGCGCCGCTCGCCGCGCACCACCAGGAGATCGTCCTCCACCTCCACGCTGATGGCGGCGGGGTCGACGCCTGCGACGTCCAGTTGCACCACCACGCGCGGGGGGTCGTCGGCCAGCCATACGTCGGCCATGGCGCGCATGCCGGCGGCGCGCGCCGGCAACCCGCCCCCCGCGAGCTCCGCGAACATCCTGTCCAGCTCGTGCTCCAGCCGCCGGTACTGCACGAGCAGGTCCTCCTCGGCCCGACCCATGCCACAAGGCTACCGGCGCCCGCCGGGACGGCGGAACCCGGCGGTAGGGTAGGACCCATGACCGATCCCGAGCGCACCCGCCGCAGGCTGCCCTCCGGTCCGCCCGTGGGGGGCTGGGGCTTCGGCGCCGCGGGCATCCCCACCGGCTTCTGGGCCGGGTTGTCGTCGGTGCTCATCGTGGTGGCCATCGTGCTGTTGGCCACCCAGTACACGGGCTACGGCGTGCTGCTGCTGGTGCTGGGCCTGGCCGCCGCGGTCAACCTGATCCCGTGAGCGGCGATCCGGTGGCGCTGGCCGAGGCCCTGCGCGCCGCCCTGCCCGACGCCGAGCCCTCCGAGGTGGACGCCGGCGACCTCGACCTGGCATTGCGGGCCGCGGGCGCCGACCCCGCCGATGGCGACCTGGTGGGGCGCGCGCTGCTCGAATGGGAGCGCATGCTGCCCTAGGAGGAGAAGGCGATGCCAAGGCGCGCGGCCAGCGCCCGCGCCAGGGAGTCCTCGACCGCGGTCCGGTCGTCGGTGCCGCCCTCGGCCCGGATGGACGTGGCGGGCACCTCCGGCGCGCCGCAGGCGCTCATCCGCGCGAACCAGTCCATGTCGGGGTCCACGTTCAGCCCGATCCCGTGCATGGTCACCCCCTGGGCCACGCGAATGCCCACGCTGCCGAGCTTGCGCCCCTGCACGTACGTTCCCATGCGGTCGTGATCGCTCGCGGCGTCCGGCACCCCGCATTCGCGACTGGCGTCGGTCATCGCGTCCACGAGGGCCTGCACGAACGCCCGCACGCCCGGGCCGCCGCGCAGGTCCATGATGACGTAGCCGGTCACCTGGCCGGGGCCGTGCCAGGTCATCTGCCCGCCGCGATCGGTGGCCAGGCAGGTGGCGCCAAGGTCCGCCAGCGCGTCGTCGTCCACGAACAGGTCGCCGCGCGCGCCGTGCCGGCCGTAGGTGTACACGGGGTCGTGCTCGAGCAGCCACGCGACGGGGGGACTGTCCCCGGAGCGGACCAGGTCGGCCAGCCGGCGTTGCTCGTCCCACGCCTCGATGTACCCGATGCGGCCCGTGCGGGCCAGCAGCGCCTGGCGCATCACACCAGCAGGGCCGCCGGGTGCTCCAGCAGCTCGGCCACCCGGCCGAGGAAGGTGGCGGCCTCGGCGCCGTAGGCGATGCGGTGGTCCACCGACAGGCACAGCGTCATGACGTCGCGCACCACCACCTGGCCGTCCACCGCGACCGGCCGCGGCTCGGCGCGGCCCACCGCGAGGATCGCCGCCTCGCCCGGGTTCACCACGGCGTGGAAGCGGTCCACCCCGAACATCCCGAGGTTGGTCACCGAGATCACGGACCCCTCGAGCTCATCCGGGCGCAGCGCGCCGTCGCGCCCGCGCGCGGCGAGGTCGCGCACCTCGGCGGCGATGTCCGGCACGCCCTTGTCTGCCGCATCGCGCACCACGGGCACGATGAGCCCGCCCGGCACCGCCACCGCCACCCCCACGTCCACGGCGTCGGGCACCACGAGGTCGTCGCCCTCGAGCCGCGACACCATGTCCGGGCGCTCGCGCGCGGCCATGGCCACCGCGCGGACGACGAAGTCGTTGACGCTGGGCCGCCGGTCCTCGGGCAGCGCCACGCGCAGGTCGGCGCGCGCGGCGGCGAGCGCGGTGGCGTCCACATCGCGCTCGAGGGTGAAGTCGGGGATGCCCAGGGCCTCATCCATGCGCCGGCGGATGGTGCGCTGCAGCCGCGTGAGCGGAGTGCGCCGCCCACCGGGCCACTCCTCGGCGGCGGGGAGCGCACCCGGAGGAGCGGGAGCCCCGGAGGGTGCGTCGGCGGATGCCGGCGCGGGTTCCGCCGGTGCGGTCGCGCCGAGGCCCGGGGCAGGCTGTCCCGCCGGGGCGGCCTCGCCCGGCGCAGCGCCTCCGAGGGCGGCCTCGACATCGCTCTTGACGATGCGCCCGCCCGGGCCGGTGCCGCGGACGGTGGACAGGTCGAGCCCCGCGCGCGCGGCAATGCTTCGGGCGAGGGGCGATGCGGCCACGGGCGGGCCGCCGGGGTGGACGTCGGCCGGGGTGAAGGCCGCGGCGATGGAGTCGGCGGTGCCGTCGTCGGCCGTGGGGATGCCCGTGGCCTCCTCGCGCACCGCCTCGATCTCCTGCGTGGGGGCATCGGGCATCTCGATCACGCCCGTGGCGCCCGCATCTGCCGCCGGGCCCGCATCGGCCGGTGCCGCCGCCTCGGCGGGTGCCGACGCCGCGGCCGCGCCATCGCCGATCTCGGCGATGGGCGCGCCCACGTCGAGCGTGTCCCCCTCGCCGGCGATGATGCGCAGCGTGCCGTCCTCGGGCGCCTCCACGGTCATGGTGGCCTTGTCGGTCTCGATCTCCACCAGGGGCTCGCCCTTGGCCACGGCGTCGCCATCGGCCTTGAGCCACCGCAGCACCGTGCCCTCCTCCATGGTGTCCGACAGCTTGGGCATGGGCATCTGGCTCATCGCGGCGCCCCCCGTCCCATGGTGGCCAGCACGGCGGCCACCACGTCGGCCGGCTGGGGAATGGCGGCCTGCTCGAGGTTCTTCGCGTAGGGCATGGGCACGTCGGCCGAGTTGACCCGCCCGATCGGCGCGTCGAGCCAGTCGAAGCACGCCTCGTAGAGGTGGGTGGCCACCCCCGCGGCGATGCCGCACTCGGGCCAGCCCTCGTCCACCACCACGGCGCGCGAGGTGCGCCGCACGCTGTCGGCCAGGGTGTCCAAGTCGAGGGGGCGGAAGGTGCGCGGGTCGATCACCTCGGCCTCCACGCCCTGGGCGGCAAGCTGCTCCGCGGCCGCCAGCGCAACCCACACCATGCGCGAGTGCGCCACGATCGTGCAGTCGCGTCCAGGGCGGCGCACCACGGCCTGCCCGAAGGGAATCAGGTGGTCGTCGCCGCTCACCGGGCCCTTCTTGCCATAGAGCCCCTCGCTCTCGAGGAAGATCACCGGGTCGTCATCGCGGATGGCGGTCTTGAGCAGGCCCTTGGCGTCCTCGGGGGTGGCGGGCACCACGACCTTGAGCCCGGGCACGTGGGTGAACATGGCCTCGAGCGAATGCGAGTGCTGGGCCGACAGCTGGTGGCCCGCGCCCCCCGGCATGCGGATGACCATGGGCACCGGCACCTGCCCGCCGAACATGTAGTGGATCTTCGACGCGTTGCTCACGATCTGGTCCATCGCCACCAGGGCGAAGTTGACGGTCATGATCTCCACCACCGGGCGCAGGCCGGCCATGGCGGCGCCGATGCAGAGCCCGGTGAACCCGGCCTCGGTGATGGGGGTGTCCACCACGCGCTTCTCGCCGAACTCGGCGAGCATGCCCTTGGTCACCTTGAACGCGCCGTCGAAATGGCCGATGTCCTCGCCCATCAGGAACACCGCCTCGTCGCGCCGCATCTCCTCGCGCAGGGCCTGCGCCAGGGCCTCGCGGTAGGTCACCTGGGCCGGTGCGTCGCCGCTCACGGGTTCACCAGCGCGCTGCCACGCGGGTCGTCGTTCCACGGCTGCGCGTACACCAGGTCGGCCAGCTGGGCCACGGGCACCTCCGGGCTCTCGCGGGCGAACTCGCTGGCGTCGTCCACCACGCGGTCCACCTCGGCCTGCATCTGCTCCACGGCCGCCGCGTCCACCACGCCCTCGCCCAGCAGCACCCGCTCGAACGTCACCAGCGGGTCGCGGGCCTTCCAGCGCTCCTTCTCGTCGGCGCTGCGCACGGTGTCGGGGTCGCTCATGGAGTGCCCCTTGTAGCGGTACGCCAGGAGCTCCACGCACGCCGGGCGGCGCTCCTCGCGTGCCAGCCGGGCGGCCTCGCTGATGGCCGCCCTCACGGCGAGCACGTCCATGCCGTCCACCTTCCACGACTCGATGTCGTACGGCGCCGCCCGCGGGTAGAAGTCCTCCACCGCCGCGGCGCGCTCCACCGGGGTGCCCATGCCGTACTGGTTGTTGAGGATGAGGAACACGATGGGCAGGTCCCACAGGCCGGCCATGTTGAAGCACTCGGCCACCACGCCCTGGTTTGCCGCCCCCTCGCCGAACATCGTCACCGACACGTGGTCGTCGCCGCGGTAGTGGGACGCCCACGCAAGCCCCAGGGCCAGGGGGACCGCGCCGCCCACGATTCCGTAGCCGCCGTAGAACGACCTCTCGCGGTCCATCAGGTGCATCGATCCGCCGCGCCCTCCGCAGATGCCCGTGGAGCGCCCCAGGAGCTCGGCCATGATGGCGCGGGGGTCGCTGCCGCGCGCCAGCGCCTGCCCGTGCTCGCGATACGTGGAGGTGAGGGGGTCGTCGGGGCGCAGGGCGCTGACCGTGCCCACGATCGCGGCCTCCTCGCCGATGGCCAGGTGCAGGAACCCGCCGATGCGGCCGGCCATGTACTCCTCGGATGCACGCTCCTCGAACCGTCGGATGAGGGTCATCATGCGCAGCATCTCGCGCATCTCGTCGGGGCCCGGCACGGGCGGGGGCGAGGTGCTCATGCGTCCTCCTCCAGGTGCAGCTCGACGATCGTCACGTCGCGCCACCGGCCGGCCACCCGGCCGTGCGCGAGGTGGGTGCCCACGGGGCGGAAGCCGCGGCCGGTGGCCAGCGCCATGCCCGCATCGTTGCCCTCGAGGATCATCCCCACCAGCTTCCAGTACCCCAGCGTGGGGGCCTCGCGGATGAGGTGGTCGAGCATGGCGCCCCCGGCGCCGCGGCCGTGCGCTGCCGCGCCCACGTACACCGTGTACTCGGCAACGCCGTCGTACCAGGGCCGGTGCGAGAACGGCGCGAGCGCCGACCAGCCCATCACGGCCCCGTCCTCCTCCATCACCCACACCGGGGCGCGATCGCCGCGGGCCTGCAGCCATGCGCGGCGCTCGTGATCGTGATGCGGGCCCTCGGCGAAAGTGGCCACCCCCGTGGCGATGGCCTCGTCGTATATGGCGCCGATGGCGCCCGCGTCCGGGGGACCGGCCCTCCTGATCAGGCGCTCGCGCGACGGCACGCCCCGCAGCATAGAACGGCGGGCCGTGGCGCCGGCCGCGCTCATCGGGTGCCCAGGCCCGCGGGGCGGTTGGCCAGCGTCAGCGCCACGGTGCGCTCCTGCCCGCCGCGCAGCACGGTCACCGAGATCCGGTCGCCCACCTTGCGGCTGGCCACGGCCTGGCTGACGTCGGCCATGTCGGTGACGGGGCGGCCGTTGACCTCGACGATCAGGTCGGCGCCACGCGGCACGTCGGCGTCGGCGTCCTTGGCGGCCACCAGGCCGGCGCGCGCGGCAGGACCGTCGTCCACGGTCTCGGCGATCAGCACGCCACGCCGGCCCTCGAGCCCCAGCTTCTCGGCCAGCGCCGGCGTGAGCTCGCGCCCCGTGATGCCGATCCAGGCATGCCGCGGCGTGCCGTCCTCGATGATCGACTGCGCGATGGGCTCGATGGTGTCGATGGGCACGGCGAACCCGATGCCGACGTTGCCCCCGTTCTGGCTTGCGATCTGGGTGTTCATGCCGATCACCCGCCCCGTGCGGTCGAACAGCGGACCGCCGGAGTTGCCCTGGTTGATGGCGGCGTCGGTCTGGATGGCGTTCTGGATGGCGAAGCCGTTGGGCGACCCTATGGTGCGCTTGAGCGCCGACACGATGCCCGTGGTGGCCGTGCGCTCGTAGCCGTACGGGTTGCCGATGGCCACCACGTCCTGGCCCACCACCAGGCCGGCGCTGTCACCGAGGGGCACCGGCCGCACGCCCGGCGGAAGCTCGCCGACCTTCAGCACCGCGAGGTCCGTGGAGTTGTCCACGCCCAGCACGCGTGCCTTCTCCTCGGTGCCGTCCGCGAACATCACCGTGACCGCGGTGCCGCCGTCCACCACATGGGCGTTGGTGAGGATGTGTCCCCGCCGGTCGACCACGAAGCCCGATCCGAAGCCCTCGCCCTTCTCGCCCCGCACGCTCACCAGCACCACGGCCGGCGACTCGCGCCGCACCAACTCGGCCACGCTCAGCGTGCTGCCGTCGTTCGGGGGCGCCTCGGCGGCGGGCGATGACCCGGCGGAGGCCGCACCGGGGGGCGCTGCCGCCACGATGGATGCCGCGGGCTCGCGGATGACCGTGGTGGTGTCATCACCGAATCCGACGGTGGCACCGACCACGCCGAGCGCCACGCCGGCGCCGATGAGGGCGGGCACCACCAGCGTGGCGGCACGCCCGATGCGCGAGGTCGAACGGGGCGGTGTACGGGGCTGCGTGTCGTCGTCCATGCAGTCTTTGTACCGCGTGTTCTTTAGCGCTGGGTTATGACCGGTACCATCGCGCCATGCCCGACCGGGTACTGGTCGTCGACGACGAGAAGTCCATCCGCAGGATGGTGGAGTACGCCCTCGAGGAGGGAGGCTTCGAGGTGCTCTCCGCGGGCCGCGGGGACGACGCCCTGGACATCATCGAGCGCGAGCCGGTGGACCTGGTGGTACTCGACCTGATGCTCCCGGGCATCGACGGCATCGAGGTGTGCCGCCGCATCCGTGCCACGCGCAACGTGCCCATCATCATGCTGTCGGCGCGCGACGACGAGGTGGACAAGGTGCTGGGCCTCGAGATGGGTGCCGACGACTACGTCACCAAGCCGTTCTCGCCGCGCGAGCTGGTGAGCCGCGTCAAGGCCAACCTGCGGCGCGCCCGGGTGGTGCCCGTGCAGGAGGACCCGGTGCGCGTGGGCGACATCGAGGTGGACCCGGCCGCACGTACCGTCACCCGCGACGGCGAGGACATCCCGCTGACGTTCTCCGAGTTCGAGATCCTGCTGAAGCTCATGAAGTCCCCCCGCCGGGTGTTCACCCGCGAGGAACTGATGGACCACCTGTGGAACGGGTCGTTCTACGGCGACCTGCGCAGCGTCGACGTGCACGTGCGCCACCTGCGCCAGAAGGTCGAGCGCGACCCCGCCAACCCCGTGCTCATCCGCACGGTGCGCGGCGTGGGATACGCGCTCGGGCGGGAGGACGGGTCGCCGGAGTGAGCCGGCCCCGGGGGCGCACGGGGCTGCAGACGTGGCTCATCGGCTCCTTCATCACGCTGGGCGTGGCCGCGAGCCTGCTGATGTTCCTGGTGCTGCTGCCCACGCTCGAGGGCAGCGTGGTCACGGGTGCCACGGAGCGCACGTCCAACACCACCGTGGGGGTGCTCGAGGACCTCTCGGAGGTGTCCGGGGCGGGGTTCGGGCTCACCGACGCGGAGGGCGATGCCTACGTGCGCCGCGTGGCCGACCAGGTGCGCGGGGCCGCGCGGTACTACGACATCGCCACCGGCTGGCACGTGGCCAACCTGCGCGCCGCGCCACGGGCGTTCCCGTCCGACGACGAGCTCACCCCCGAGGGCGACCTGGCCAACAAGTCGGTGTCGCCCGCGCCCGTGCGCGTGCGCGTGGCCGAGGGCCCCGACAACGCGCGCACCGTGTACTCGGCCGTGCGCGTGACGCAGGGCGGGTCGGTCGTGGGCATCGCCGAGGTGGCGGTTCCCGTGCCGCCGCCCGCGGCCGAGATCGGCGCGCTGCAGCGCCGCGTGCTGTTCGCAGTGGTGCTGGTCCTGCTGCTGGCCACCCTCGCGGGAGTGGCCATGGCGCGCATCCTGGGCCGGCGCATCGGGCGCGTGGCCACCACCGCCGCCAGCCTGTCGTCCGGCGACCTCTCCGCCCGGGCCCCCGAGGCGTCGCCCCGCGAGGTGGCCACCCTGGCCGGGGGCCTGAACCGCATGGCGGATCGCGTGCAGGATCTCATCGGCACCGTCACCGGCGAGCGCGACCGCGCGCGCACCCTGGTGGCCGGACTCGCCGAGGGCGTGCTGCTCATCGACGCCGACGACCAGGTGATCGTGGCCAACGACGCCGCCGTGCGCATGACCGGAATCGCGCCCGGGGGGCAGGCCTCGCGCGATGACCTCGCGCCGGCAGTGGCGTCGCTGGTGGCCCGGGCACGCAGCGACAGGGCCCCTGTCGGTGCGGACGATGTTCCCACCCCGGATGGCGGGGCCATTGCGGTGGGCGCCGTGCCGCTCGCCGAGCCGGCGGGCACGGTGGTGCTGACGCTGCGCGACGTCACCCAGGAGCGCGCCCTCGCGCGTACCCGCCGCGAGCTGGTGGCCAACGTGTCGCACGAGCTCAAGACGCCCGTGGCCGCCATCCGCGGCTTCCTCGAGCTGATGGAGGACGACGCCCTGCCCCCCGAGGCACGGCGCGAGTTCGTGGGGCTGATGAGCGCCGAGGCCGCGCGCCTTCAGCGCCTCGTGGACGAGCAGATGCAGCTGGCCCGGCTGGATGCCGGTGCCCTGCCGCTGGAGCGCGAGCAGATGGACCTGGCGGCCGTGGTGCGCGCGGCTGCCCGGGCGCGGGGCGTGCTGGCCGGCCGCGAGGGCGTGTCGATCGTGGTGGATGCCGCGTCGCCGGTGCCGATGGAGGGCGACCCCGCGCGCCTCGAGCAGGTGCTGCTGATCCTGCTCGACAACGCGTCGCGGCATACCCCCGCCGGGGGCACGATCACCGTGACCGCGCGGGTGCAGGGAGGGGATGCCCTGATGACCGTGGCCGACACGGGTGAGGGCATCCCGGACGAGGCCCTGGCCAGCGTGTTCGATCGCTTCTACCGCGCCGATGCCGCCCGCGAGCGCGATGACCGGCAGGGCGCGGGGCTGGGGCTGGCGATCGCCCGGGGCATCGCCCGCGCCCACGGCGGCGACATCGCCGTGCGCTCCGCCCCCGGCGAGGGCGCGGTGTTCACGGTGAGCCTGCCCCGCGACCCGCGGCTAGGCTCCTCCGCATGAGCCAGGGCGTGGCCATCGTCACCGGGGCGGGTCGCGGCGTTGGCCGCGCCACGGCCGAGCGCCTTGCGCGGGGTGGCTACCAGGTGGTGGCCGGCGTGCGCGACATCGACCGCGCGCATGATGAGTACGGCGACCAGCCGGGCATCACGCTGGCCACGCTCGATGTCACCCGCGATGCGGACATCCGATCGGCGGTCGCGGTGGCCACCGGGCTCGCGGGCGGCGGGGCCATCGACGTGCTGGTGAACAACGCCGGGCACGCGATGATGGCCGCGCAGGAGAACGGCGACCTGCAGGTGGCGCGCGCCATGTTCGAGACCAACCTGTGGGGTGCCGCCGCAATGGTGCAGGCCGTGGTGCCGGCCATGCGCGAGGCCCGGCGCGGCACCGTGGTGACGGTGTCGTCCATCGGGGCGCGGCTCACCAATCCCCTGATCGGCTTCTACCACGGCTCCAAGTACGCGCTGGCATCGTTCTCGGAGGCCCTTGCCAACGAGGTGGGCCACTTCGGCGTGCGCGTGGTGATGATCGAGCCCGGCATGATCGACACCGACTTCCCGTCGGCCACGGTGCCGAGCGGTGGCGTGACCGACCCCGACTCGCCGTATGCCCCCCTGGTGCAGGACCTGCGCGCGGGGTTCGCGGCGTGGCGCGCCCGCGACGACGCCAGCACCGCGCAGTCGTGCGCCGAGGTGATCTGGGATGCCATCGCGTCGGACGCCCCGCCCATGCGCATCGTGGTGGGCGATGACGCCCGCGAGCTCGATCGCGCGCTTCACGAGGCACCCGACGACTACGCGTTCCAGGCCCGCGCCCGGGAGTTCCTGGGCATCGACTGGCCCCCCGTGCCCCCGGCTCCCCCGGACTGATGCGGGTGGTGCTGGCGCCGGCGCCCTTCAAGGCGGCGCTTGGCCCGGCGGACGCCGCCGCCGCCATGGCCGCGGGCGCCCGCTTGGCGGGCGCCGACGCGGTGGAGGTGCCGGTGGCCGACGGTGGGGAGGGCACGCTCGAGGCCCTGGTGTCGGCGGCCGGCGGCCACATGGTGGATGCCCCCGCCCGCGACCCCCTGGGGCGGCCCATCACGGCCGCCCTGGGCCTGCTGCCCGACGGCACCGCGGTGGTGGAGCTGGCCCGCGCATCGGGCTACGAGCGCGTCGCGGATGGCGAGCGCGACCCCGAGGCCACCAGCACGGCGGGCACGGGCGACCTCATCGTGGCGGCGCTCGACCGCGGGTGCCGCCGCGTGATCGTGGGCGCGGGCGGCAGCGCCACCACCGATGGCGCACTGGGCATCGTGGTCGCCCTCGGCGCCCGCGCGCTCGACCCGCACGGAGTGCCGCTCCCGGGCACGGGCGGCGCGTTGTCGCAGGTGCGCGCCATCGACCTGTCGGGGCTCGATCCGCGCCTGGCCGGCACGCGCATCGAGGTGGCGTGCGACGTCACCAGTCCCCTCACGGGCCCCGACGGCGCCGCGCGCGTGTTCGGGCCGCAGAAGGGCGCGTCGCCCGATGCGGTGGACCGGCTGGATGCCGGCCTCGCCAACCTCGCGGCCGTCCTGGCGGGGCAGGGACTGCCCGACGTCGCGTTGCTGCCGCGCGCGGGTGCCGCCGGGGGGGCGGCCGGCGGCATGGCCGCCATGCTGGGCGCCACGCTGACCGGTGGCGGCGCCCTCGTCACCCATGCCGCGGGCCTGGACGCCGCGCTCGAGCACGCCGACCTGTGCATCACCGGGGAGGGGCGGCTGGACGCGCAGACCCTCACGGGCAAGGCGCCGGCCGCCGTGGCCGCGGCCTGCGCCCGGGCGGGCGTGCCCTGCGTGGGCCTGTTCGGGCAGGTGGACGTGCCCCCGGGGGTGGCGCGGCAGATGGGGCTGCTGGCCGCGCTGCCCATCGGCCGCGCGGTGCGCGCGCTGCCCGATGCCCTGGCGGCCACTGCCGACGACCTGGCAGCCGCCACTGCGTCCGTGGTGACGTTGGTAGGGTCACGCCCGTGAGCGGCAACCTGAAGGGGCTGGTGCTGTCCGGTGGCGCCGGCACCCGGCTGCGCCCCATCACCCATACCTCGGCCAAGCAGCTGGTGCCCGTGGCCAACAAGCCCGTGCTCTTCTACGGGCTCGAGGCCCTGCGCGATGCCGGCATCCGCGAGGTCGGCATCATCATCGGCGACACCGGTGACGAGATCCGCGAGGCCGTGGGCGACGGATCGGCGCTGGGGGTGAAGGTCACGTTCATCCCGCAGTCGGCGCCCCTTGGCCTGGCCCACGCGGTGCTCACTGCGGAGGAGTTCCTCGGCGACGACCCCTTCGTGATGTACCTGGGCGACAACCTGCTGCGCGATGGCATCACCCCGCTGGTGCAGGAGTTCCGCGCCTCCGACCCCGACGCGATGATCCTGCTGCAGCACGTGCCCAACCCGTCGGCGTACGGGGTGGCGGTGCTGGACGGCGACCGCGTGGTGAACCTCGAGGAGAAGCCCGCGCAGCCCAAGAGCGACCTGGCCCTGGTGGGCGTGTACATGTTCACGCCGGCCATCCTCGACGCCGCCAAGGCCATCCAGCCGTCGGCCCGCGGCGAGCTGGAGATCACCGACGCCATCCAGTACCTGATCGACCAGGGGCGGCGCGTGGAGCCGCACGTGGTGACCGGCTGGTGGAAGGACACCGGCCAGGTGGAGGACATGCTCGAGGCCAACCGGCTCATCCTGGACGTCATCGAGCCCCGGGTGGACGGCGAGCTGGTCGACAGCGACATCGAGGGCCGCGTCATCATCGAGCAGGGCGCGCGGCTGGTGAACAGCCACGTGCGCGGGCCCGCGGTGATCGGCCGCGACTCGCTGGTGGAGAACGCCTACATCGGGCCGTACTCGTCGATCTCCACGGGGTGCGTGGTGCGCCGCGCCGAGATCGAGCACTCCATCCTGCTCGAGCGCGTGCACGTGGAGGACCTGGACGCCCGCGTGGAGAGCAGCCTCATCGGCCGTGA
>CAZEUE010000028.1:0-16840 GCA_964514615.1 uncultured Bifidobacterium sp.
CGAGATCTACGAGGGCACCAGCCAGATCCAGCGCATCGTGATCGCCCGCGACCTGTTCGGGGACGCCGCGCGGTAGCGGCGACGCGGCCGCGGTCTACGATGCGCCCGTGATCACCATTACCGGACCCTCGTACCTGGATGTGCTGATGCGCGTGCCGCACCTCGCCCAGGAGGGCGAGAAGGTGCGGGGCCAGGTAGTGCGCGAGAGCCCGGGGGGCGGGGCCATGAACACCGCCGCGTGGCTGGCGCACGAGGGCGCCGACGTGCGGCTGGTCACCACGCGCGGCGCCGACAGCGAGGGCGACATGCTGGCCGCGGCATGCGAGGCGGTCGGACTGCACGTCGGCTGGGTGCCGTGCGAGCGCACCGCCCGGGCCCTGGTGCTGGTTCCCCGCGGCGGGGAGCGCACCATCTACACGGGTCACCTGCATCCGCCACGCGATCAGGAGATCCTGGAGGTCATCGGCACCGGCGACACCGGCATCACGTGGTCGGCGTGGCGGCACACCGAGCTGCGCGTTGCAGCCGCGGCGCAGGGCAGCATCCGCGCCACCGACGCCCGGGCGCTCGAGGAGGACGCCGCCGCGGGCCACCAATGGGATCTCTACATCGGGTCGGCCAGCGAGAACCCCGCCGGGGCATCGGAGGCCGACCTCGACGCCACGGGGGCGCGGTGGTGCATCCTCACCGACGGCGCGCGAGGCGGGCGTGTGTGGCAGCGCGGCGCCGGGTGGCGCACCTACGACGTCACGCCCCTCTCCCCGGATGAACTGGCCGACACCTGCGGGGCGGGCGACTCGTTCGCCGCCGGCGTGCTGATGGCGCTCGACGCCGGCGCGGACATCATGGACGCCTGCGCGGAGGGGGCACGGGTGGCCGCCCGGTGCCTTCGCCAGGTGGGGTCGTTCCCGGGCGGGGCCACCGCCCGGGCCATGGGCTAGGCGGCTGAGCCCAAGCGGTGCACGGCGATCAGGCTCGTGGCGCCCGGGGTGGCCACCTGAGGGCCGCTGGTCAGCACCACGCGGGCGCCATCGGGCAGGTTGAGCCGACGCTGGGCGCGCGTGAGGCAGCGCTCCACCAGGGCGTCGATGGGCTCGTCCGGGCGCTGGTGGAGGGGCTCCGGAATGACGCCCCACTCCAGCGCCAACTGGCGGGCGACCTCGCCGTCGTTGCACAGGGCAAGGATGGGCCGGCGCGGGCGGAAGCGCGCGGCGGCGCGGGCGGAGCCACCGGTTGCCGTGGGGATCACCAGGGCCTCGGCCTTGATCTCCCGCGCAAGCAGCACGGCCGCGCGCATCACCGATTCCGCCGTGCTCCCGCCCTGTTCACGGACGCCTCCCTCCACCACCAACGGAGTGACGCCATCCTGGGCGTCGAGGGCGATGGCGGCCATCTGCTGGATGCTCTCGACCGGATACCGGCCCACGGCGGTCTCCCCGCTGAGCATCACGCACGAGGTGCCGTCGATCACCGCGTTCGCCACGTCCGACGCCTCGGCGCGCGTGGGCTCGGGCACGTCGATCATCGACTCGAGCATCTGCGTGGCGGTGATGACCATCCTCCCCCGCTCGTTCGCGGATTGGATGATGCGCTTCTGCAGCAGCGGAACCCGGGACACCCCGGCCTCCACGCCCAGATCGCCGCGTGCCACCATCACGGCGTCGGCGGCCTCGACGATCTCGTCGAGGTGCTGGATGGCCGAGAGCGTCTCGATCTTGGCGATGATGCGCGCCGTGGACCCCAGGATCTCGCCCCGCAGCTCGCGGATGTCGTCCGCCCCGTTCACGAACGACAGCGCGACGAAGTCGGCACCGGCGTGCATGGCCGTGCGGACGTCCTCGCGGTCCTTGTCGGTGAGGGCCATGCTGCGCACCTGCGCGTGGGTGAGGAAGGCCCCCTTTCGGGGCAGCGCCGTTCCCGGGATGACGCACGTGCCCATCAGGGCGCCCTTGGTGCGCTCGGCGATGGCGATGCGCGGGGCGCCGTCGCCGATGACCAGCTCGGACATGCCCGGGTCGGCGGCCTCGACCACCCCGGGCCAGTCGACCACCAGCGCGCCCGTTGCGCCCGAGGCCTTGGGGTCGCCCACGATGCGCACCGTGTCGCCCTCGTCCAGGTCGGCGCGACGCGACGACTCGTGCAGGCGGATCTTCGGCCCCTGCAGGTCGAAGATGATCGCCACGTGCTTGCCCGCGGTGGCCGCCGCATCGCGGGCCTGCCACGCCCTGCGGATGAAGTCGTTGCGGCTGCCATGCGAGCAGTTGATGCGCACGCCGTCGACCCCGGCGCGCATCATGGCGACGAGCGTGGCCTGGTCATCGGTAGCCGGCCCGAGGGTGGCCACGATCTTGGTGCGCCGGATGGCATCCATGGGGGGCGGGATGCTAGTCCCGTTCAGTGAGACGGGCGTTGCAGCGGCGTACCGTTACGGGCGGACGGCACCCACGTAGTTGTGGAGGCGGGTGGACAGCGCCTGCACCCGCACGAACTGCCCCGTGCGCGGCGCGTGGATGAAGTTGCCGTCGCCGATGTAGATGCCCATGTGGCCCAGCTTGCTGAAGAACACCATGTCGCCGGGCGCGAGCTCGTTGAACGGCACCTTCGGAAGCGCCGCCCAGATGTCCCAGGTGGTGCGCGGGATGGACTTGCCGATGGCCCGGTACGAGAACATCGACAGGCCCGAGCAATCGAACCCGGCCGGCGTGGCGCCGCCCCAGCGGTAGGGCACGCCCACGTACTGCATGGCCACCTGCACCACCGGGGCGTTCGACTCGGGTGAGGGCAGCGGGACGTTGGACCCGGCGATGCCGCGCATCTTCACGCCGATCGAGGTGAGGAACGAGGCGTCCACCAGGCCGTTGGGCGGCAGCCCCATCTTCTTCTGCAGGCGGCGCGTGGCGCGCTCCGTGGCCTTGTCGAAGCGCCCCGTCACCTTGATGCGCTGGCCCTTGGCGCGCAGGCGCACCTGGAACCGCTTGACGAACGACGCACGGGTCTTGGGCCCGATGAGCGACACGGGCACCGGGGGCGTGACGGGCGCGGCGGCGGCGGGAGTGCCGGGCGCCGGCGCCTGGGACGGCGCCGGGGAGGGTGCCGTGGTGGCACCGGGCAGCGAATCCGGCAGGGGATTGGCGGCTGCGATGCCGCCTCCGGCGAGGGGGAGCGACAGGCCGAGGAGGATGACCGCGGCGCGGGAGCGCACGAAGGGGATCCTCACGAAGTGACGTGCCGCGATAACGAAGGGCTCCTGCTCGCCTACGGGGTCTACGTGCCGACGCGGATGCTCAGCGCCGTTGGTCGCTCACACGCGAGGATCAACCTAGGCAGCACATCTGCGCAGCGCAACACCTTTCGGTGCCGGTTTTCCCCCGATTCCGTGTCGCCTGTCGCCGCATCCCCCATTCCGATGGGAAATACGCGGGGGACATCCCTCACCTGAAAACTTACGACGTAAGTGCGCTCTACGCGGGAAAAACTCAGAGCACGGTTACAGCCTGGGCGAAGTCCAGGCGCGGCAGGCGGGGGAACCACGCATCGGGTCCCGGCCGCCCGATATTCACCGCCAGCACCGAGGCATGGCGTCCGTCGGGGAAGAACTCCGCGTCCATGGCCGGGTAGTCGAAGCCGCTCATGGGCCCCGCCGCCAGCCCCACCGCGCGGACCGCGATGATGAAGTACGCCGCCTGCAGCGTGGCGTTGAAGTACGCCATCTCGGCGCGCCCATCCATCTGGGCGTAGTACTCGGCCTGCTCGGCCCGGGCGGGGAACAGCTGCGGCACGAACTCGTGGAAGTCGCCGTCGGCCGCGAGCAGCGCGGCCATGGGGGCCGTGCGCGTCTTCTCCTTGTTGCCCTCCGCCATGTGGCGCACCAGCCGCTCGCGCGATTCCGGCGACCGCAGGAACAGCACGCGCAGCGGGTTGATGTTGCCCGAGGTCGGAGCCCACCTCATCAGCTCCCAGATGGCCTCCAACTGGGCATCCGTGACCGGTTCGTCCGTGAACGTGTTGGCGCTCCGGGCCTCGAGGAACAGCAGCTCCTGCGCGGCCGCGGCCAGGGGGATGCCGGGGACGGGCTGCGTCATGCGCGGAACTTCCCGCCGGCCAGGCTGGTTCCGGAGTGGGCCGGCGCCCCGCCATTGGGCTCCACCGAGATGTCCACCGCGGCGTAGTCGGCCGGGGTCGGAAGGGGAAGCGTCAGATCAACGTCCGACGACGCCGGCGTGAAGGTGCCCACCGACGTCATCTGGTCGGATCCCTTCTCGAGCACCCACACCTCGTAGTGGTGCCCCGCAGGCGGCGCCGGCACGTCGCGCAGCGACACCTGCACCTGCCCGCCCGGCCCGTCGGCGCCGTACAGGGACGCGGTGCCCGTCACCTTGTCCACGGCCTGCGTGGCCACCACGGCGGTGCTCGCGGTCAGCGGCGCGTCGGGCTGGGCCGGTCCGGTTACCGACAGCGTGATGCCCACGGCGAGGGCCGCTGCGCACGCCGCCGCGGCCAGGGAGGCGACCACCGTGCGGCGACGCCAGCTGCGCGCCTGCTCGATGGGAATGACCTGCGCACGGGGCTCGTCCGCCATCGCGGCGGCCGCGATGCGGTCGCCCAGCCCGGGTGGCGGGGCCACCCGCGGAAGGGCGCGGCCCAGCGCGTGGAGCGTGTCACGGTCCTCTGGGGTCATGTCATCGGTGGTCATCGGTTCATGCCTCCAGGCCGAGGTCCCTGGCGACGTCCCGCATGCGATCCAGCGCGAGTCTCATGCGGCTCTTGACGGTTCCGAGCGGCAGGCTGAGCCGGTCGGCGATCTGCGACTGCGAGAGGCCATCAAAGTACGACAACTGCAGAACGTCCAGTTGCGTCGGCGGCAGCTTGGCCATGGCCTCGGCAACCTGCACGGCGGCATCGGCGTCGGCCACCAGGTCGGCGGTGTCGGGCGCCCTGCCGTCGGGCTCGATTTCATCATGGGGCACGGGGCGACGGGCCTGCGCACGGGCGGCGTCGAGCGCCCTGTTACGGGCGATCGCGCACAACCAGGTGCTGGGCCTCGACCGCCCGGGGTCGAACGACTCCGCCGATCGCCATGCCGCCATGAAGGCATCCTGCGTGCACTCCTCGGCGGCCTGCCCATCACCGGTGATGCGCATGGCGATGGCGTGCAGCATGCG
This sequence comes from uncultured Bifidobacterium sp., assembly GCA_964514615.1. GTDB lineage: Bacteria > Actinomycetota > Thermoleophilia > Miltoncostaeales > Miltoncostaeaceae > SYFI01. The sequence continues at coordinate 5,163 of CAZEUE010000028.1, forward strand.
GCCGTAGCGGTCGTACAGGCCCCGGAGCGCATCCTGGTCGCCGGCGGCCATGGCGCGAATGAGGGCGATGTCCGCGGCGACGGGATCGACGACATCGAGAGGGTCCACGACCACGGGGTGATCGTAGACGCGGGCCGCACCCGCCCGGCGCGCAAGCGTTCCCGCGGGAACCGCGATTGCCTGCGCGCCGGACATGGTGATCGACCGCCCCCCTGCCTACCTGGCCGGCGGGATGAGCACGTTGTTGATCACGTGGATCACGCCGTTCCTGGCCATCACGTTGGTCTTGGTCACCCGCGCGTTGTTGTTGATGCGCACCACGCCCTTGCGCGTGCGGATCTTGATGCCGCTGCCCTCGAGGGTCCTGGCGGCGCTGAGCTTCACCACCTGTGACGCGAGCACCTGCTTGGGCAGCACGTGGTACGTGAGCACGGCCTTCAGCTGGTCGGGGTTGGCCTTGAGCTGCGCCAGCGTGGCCGCGGGCACCTTCTTGAACGCCGCGTTGGTGGGCGCGAACACCGTGTAGGGACCCTTGGCCGACAACGCGCTGACCAGCCCCGCCTCCTTGATGAGCGACACCAGCGTGGAGAACTGCGGGTTGCTGGATGCCACCTGCACGATGTTCTGCTTGGGCTTGGCCGGCGTGGTCGAGTGATGCGAGGCCACGGCGGGCGCCGCGGCAACAGCGGCGGCGGCCATCACGGCGGCGGCGGGCGCGATGCGGGTGCGGATCTTCATGGGTGGTGCTCCTTCGGTCGGGGCCCGCTGCGCGCGAGCCGTTCGACCGTGATACGTCCCCCGTGCCGAATCGGATCACATCACCCCGGGAAAGGATGTCCCTCCGCTCGAACCGCAGCACCGTCCGATGCCGTGCGACCCGGGGGCTCGCTGGCGCGATGCGGCACCGGCGCTAGTCCGTGAGCCCGATGCGGTCATGCACCCGCCTGAGCCAGCGCGGGGCCCACCAGTTCCACCTGCCGGCGATCCGCATGAACGCCGGCACGATGACGCCGCGGATGATGGTGGCATCGATGAGGATGGCCACCGCCACGCCGAGCCCCAGCAACTTGATGTTGGTGACGCTCGAGGTGATGAATGCGCCGAACACCACCGCGATCAGGATTGCCGCGGCGGTGACGATGCGCCCCGACCTCTGCATGCCGAACCTCACCGAGGCCTCGTTGTCGCCCGTGCGCAGCCACTCGTCGCGGATGCGCGAGATGAGGAACAGCTCGTAGTCCATGGCCAGGGCGAAGGCCACGATGGCCGTGAGCACCACCATCGACGTGTCCACCGTGCCCGTGACGGTGAAGCCGCCCACCAGCCACGTGAGGTGCCCCTCCTGGAAGATCCACACGAGTATCCCCAGGGTTGCGGCCAGGCCGAGCAGGTTCATCACCACGGCCTTCACCGGCAGCAGCAGGCTGCCGGTGTAGAGGAACAGCAGCACCAGCACGCTCAGCACCACCCAGGTGATCACCGCCGGCAGGGCGCCGGCGATGGCATTGATGGTGTCGGCATCCTCTGCGGCGACGCCTCCCACCAGCGCGGCGGCGTCGATGTCGCGGATGTCGGCCACCTGGCCACGCGCCTCACCGGTGCCGGGCACCACGGAGCTCGTGACGATGAGCCTGGTGGCGCCGCCCTGGCTGGTGAGGGCCCCGGCGTCGGGAGCCGGGCCCACGCGCTGGCCGCCGGTGAAGATGCCGGCGGGCGCCACCACGGCCTCCACGCCCTCCACCTGCGATACCTGCCGCGCGTAGGCCGCCCCGTCTTCGGGTGCCGACCCCGCCGGGAACACCACCTCGATCGGGCTGGCGTCGTTGCCCACGAACGCCGTGCGCACGGCCTGGCCCGCCACCGCGGCGGGGTCGTCCGCGGGCAGGGAGCGCTCGTCGGTGGGCCCGAACACCACTCCGAGGGCCGGAATCGACAGCACCACCAGCACCGCCACGCCGGCGCCGCCCCACAGGAGCGGCCGGCGCATCACCCGCGTGGCCATCGATGCCCAGAACCCGGTGTCGCGTGTCTCGGTGGATCGGCGCCACACGGTGACCCGGTTCACGCGCGGCCCCAGTATCGCGAGCAGGCTGCCGAGCACGAAGATCGCGCCCAGCACCGCGGCGATCACCACCACCAGGCCCGCGTAGCCGAACGACCGCAGGAAGTAGAGGGGGAAGAAGAAGAAGCCGGCCATGGTGACGGCCACCACAAGGCCAGAGGCGATCACGGTGCGACCCGCCCCCGCCATGGTGGCGCCGAGCGCGGCCTCCACGTCGGCGCCCGTCGTCTGCAATTCCTCCCTGAACCGGCTGACGATGAGCAGCGAGTAGTCGATGCCCAGCGCCAGCCCCAGGCCGGTGATGAGGTTGACGGCGTAGATGGACACGTCCGTGAACGTGGCGAATGCCAGCAGGCCGCCGAAGCTGAGCAGGATCGCGCACACGCCCACCAGCACGGGCAGGCCCGCGGCGATGAGCGCCCCGAACACGAACAGCAGCAGCACGAGCGTGATGGGGATGGCGATCAACTCGGCCGTCACCAGGTCGCGCCCGATGCGCTCGGCCAGGGTGCTGCCGGCCACCGACGCTCCGCCGGCCAGCACCTCCACCCCGCCCGTGGTGCCTGCGATGTCGTCGCGGAGCCCGATCGCCGCCTCGTCCGCCAACTCCTCGTCGGGCACCAGGCTCACCAGGATCAGCGCCGCATCGCCGCTGGGGTTCACCAGGGACCCGCCACCCGCAGCTGCCCAGGGGGACTGCACCGAGGCCACGCCCTCCAGCGCCTGCACCTGGCGGGTGACCCGCTGCCCCACCTCTGCGGCGGAGCCCGAGGTCACCGTCGATCCGGGCGACCGGACCAGGAGGAACGCATCGGTGGCCGGCTCGCCGAAGTCCTCGGCCAGCACGCGCTCCACGGTTGTCGACGCGCTCGAGTCGTCGGTGAAGCCCTCGGTCTGCAACTGGGAGAACACGCCGACGCCCACCACGCCCACGGCCACCACCAGGAGCAGGGAGAGCGCCAGCACCCAGCGCCGCTGTCGATACATCCATCTGCCGAAGGCGTCCACGCGATGACCTCGTGATCCGGAAGGTAACGCCGTCAACATACACATGATGTTTACGACGTGCACATGGTCGGCGATGCGGGCTTTACCTACACTTAACGCATGGCACGAGGATCAACGGCCACACCTCGCACGCGCCCGTACCACCGCGGCAACCTGGCCGAGACACTGGTCGGGATCGGCGTGGAGCTGGCGGTGGAGGGCGGACCCGAGGCCCTGTCGCTGCGCGAGGCCGCCCGGCGCGCGCAGGTGTCGCCCACCGCGGTCTACCGTCACTTCGCCGACCGTTCGGCTCTCGTGGAGGCGGTGCAGCGCGTGGTCCTGGGCCGCCTTGCCGACGCCCTCACGCGTGCCCTGGCGGCACCGGCGGCGGTGCATGATGACCCCGTGCGTGCAGCACGCGAACGCCTCGCGGCGATCGGGGCGGCCTACGTGGAGTTCGCGGTGGCCCACCCCGGCGAGTACCGGATGATCTTCGCCGGCCAGTGCTTCCCCAAGGCGGGCGCATCCTCCTCCGGCGCCGAGGGCGTCCCCGCCGACGGCCCCTACACGATCCTCTCCACCGTGCTCGACGACATGGTGCGGGCCGGCGCGATGTCGCCCGAGGCCCGGCCGGGTGCGGAGATACCGGCATGGAGCGCCGTGCATGGCCTGGCGTCCCTCATTCTCGAGGGCCCGTACGCCGAGCTCGACCACCATCAGCGCACGGCAATCACCGATCAGGTCGTCGGCGTGCTGGTCGCGGGGCTCACCAGCCGGCACTGCTGAGCACGGTGGCCCACAGGGGTGTGGCTACAGCACCGGGCCCCTGCGCTACCGCGTGATCACCGCCGTGCAGGAGCCCGTGACCATGTCGCCAGGGGCGACCGCGTGACGTCAGGTGTGCTCCGGGTGCCACAGCCGCATGTGCTCTGCGTGCTGCTCGCTGTAGGCGCCCGGCGGGTAGTACTCGTCGTAGAACCCCGTGTCGATGTGCTGCGCCTGGGTGGTGAGCCGCTGGTACATCGGGTCGATGGTGAGCGGGAACCTGCCATAGGTGTCCCACACGTACTGGCAGTAGGCCTTCACGCACTCCACGGTGTCGGGGTGCGGGCGCGGGATGGCCCCGGTGAAGGTCTCGTTCATGGCCTTGTCGCGGTAGGGCTTGGGCACGTCGGGGTCGAGCGCTGCCCACTTCATGGCCATGAACGCATCCACGGCCTCGTGCATGTCGGCGTAGTACGGCGGGGTGAAGCCCTCCAGGTAGCCGTCGCGGCCCACGGCGAAGGTGCTGCCGTCGGTGGCGGTCTCGAACCGGAAGCCCAGGCCCTCCACGTCGCCGCCGCCCATCACGAACTTGGGCAGGTAGCCGGTGAAGGTCCAGCCGCCCAGGCCCAGGGCCTGCATGGCCACGTTGAGGTTCTGGCAGATGAACGCCTGCTCCACCACCATCATCGAGAGGATGCGGTTCTCGAGCTCGATCATGCCCATGGGCCGGGCGGGGTCAACGCGGCCCTCGTCCACCCACTTCTGCAGGCCGGCAGAGCGTCCGCCATTGCGCTCGTCGATGATGTTGAACTTGTAGGAGCGCGCCAGGTAGATGAACAGGACGTTGATGTACTCCATCGTCATGTTCGTGATGGGGATGAACAGGGTGGTGCCCGGCTTGTTGGCGTTCCACTGGTTGAAGTCGAAAAGCCCCGGCAGCGTGGTGGGCAGCGGCGCCCGGCCCTCGTGCAGCTGCACGCGGCCCCGCCGGTAGAGCTCCACGATCCACTCGGCCTGGGCCTCGAAGCCCTTGCCCGACAGCGTGCTGATCTCGCCCGGCTCGGGAACCATCTTGAAGATGTCCAGCCACCACAGGCCGTCGTCGTTGCTCCAGAACAGCTCGGTGCCGTGGTTGGAGCACGCGCTGGGCCACGTGCGGTTGGTCCACTGCACGATGGTGCTCATGCCGCGCTTGGGGTCCATGTCGGCAAGGGCCAGGCCGTTCAGGCCGGTGGCGGCCATCACCAGCAGGGCCTCCTCCAGCTCCGACAGCGGCACGGCGGGGTGCGGCGAGGAGTACTCGATCACCTCGCTGTCCACGGTCATGCCCCAGCCCACCCGGCGGCTCTTGCGGTCGAAGATCGACTGGAACAGCGGGTACCCGAGGGCGCTCTCGAGCCCTGCAGGAACTGTGGTGGTGTCCATGAGCTCGTCCATACGCCGTAAGGCTAGCGCATGGCGGGCGGCTTGGTGTCCCTTCGGACGGTCACCTTGCGGCCCTTCAGCGACCCTGCGCGCAGCGCCGAGATGACGCGGTCGGCATCGGACGCCGGCACGTCCACCAGCGAGAACCGGTCGGCGATCTGGATGGCGCCGATCTGCTTGCCGGCGATGCGGGCCTCGTTGGCGATGGCCCCCACCAGGTCCTGCGGGCGCACGCCGGCGATGCGGCCCGCGCCCACGAAGATGCGGGTCATGCCCTCGGGCGGGGGGTGACCCGGGCCGGCGCGGTTGGCGCGCCGGGGCGCGCCGCCGCCCGGGCGGCGGCCGCGCGGGGCCTGCCGGTCGGGCCGGGGCCGGTCCTCGCGCATGCGGGCCTCGGGAATGTCCTCGTCGTCCTCCTCCCCACCCCGCGATGCCTGGTGCGCGAGCTTCACGGCGGCCGCGGCGATGTCCATCACGTCGAACTCATCACCGAGCGACTCCACCACCACGCGGAACGAGTCGAGGTCCTCCTCGAGGATGCTCTCGCGCAGGGTGGCCGTGGTCACGTCCAGCCGCCGGGCGCGCAGGTCGGCCACCGTGGGCAGCGACTGCTGGGGGATGCGCTGCCCCGTGACGCGCTCGATGTTCCTGAGCATGCGGTGCTCGCGCGGCTCGGCCAGGGTGATGGCCACGCCGTCGCGCCCGGCCCGCCCCACGCGGCCGATGCGGTGGACGTACTGCGAAGGCGCCGATGGCACGTCGAAGTTGATCACGTGCGTGAGCTGGTCGACGTCCAGCCCGCGCGCCGCCACGTCGGTGGCCACCAGCAGGTCGGCGGCGGCGCTTCGCAGCCGGCCCATCACGCGGTCGCGCTGCTCCTGGGTCATGCCGCCGTGCAGGGCCTCGGCGCGGTACCCCCGGCCGTTCAGGGTCTGCACCAGCGACTCCACCTCCACGCGCGTGCGGCAGAACACGATCGCCGCGCCGGGGGCCTCGGAGTCGAGCAGGCGCACCAGCGCCGCGGGCTTGTAGGCGCGCTGCACCACGTAGGCCGCCTGCTGCACGCGGGGGGCCTCGCCCGGCGCCGTGACCTCGCCCTCGATCTGCACGCGCACCGGATCGGTGAGGTGGCTCTGCGCAATCGCGCGGATGCGCGGCGGAATGGTGGCCGAGAACAGCACGGTCTGCCGACCCTCGGGCACCGCGGCCAGGATCTCGCCGATGTCGTCCGCGAAGCCCATGTCCAGCATCTCATCCGCCTCGTCCAGCACCACCACGGCGATCTGATCGAGCTCGAGGGTGCCGCGCGCCACGTGGTCGCGCGCGCGCCCGGGCGTGGCCACCACCACGTCCACGCCGCGCTCAAGGGCCTTGATCTGCCGGTAGATCGGCTGCCCGCCGTACACGGGCAGCACCCGCGCGCCCAGCGACCGGCCGTAGGTGTGCATGGCCTCCGACACCTGCATGGCCAGCTCGCGCGTGGGCACCAGAACCAGCGCCCGCGGCGACCGCGCGGTGCCAAGGCCTTCCATCGAGTGCAGCAGCGGCAGGGCGAACGCCGCGGTCTTGCCGGTGCCGGTGGCGGCGTTGCCCAGCAGGTCGCGCCCCGCGATGAGGCTGGGGATGGCCTCGGCCTGGATGGGCGTGGGCTCCTCGTAGCCGAGTTCGGCGAGGGTGGCGAGCAGCTCGTCGCGCAACCCGAGGTCGGCAAAGGTGGTCTTGTTGATGGCGCTCTTCCCGGTGGTGGACCGGGAACGACCCGGCGAGGGTCCTATCTTGCCCGAACTCAGCCCAGGGTCCGGGCCGGGCCCAGCCACCCGTGCGCAAATGGCACGCCGCCACGTTCGGCCGGGGCGAGTGTTGCGGACTGGCCAAGAAATGCCCCGCACCCGGCCAAGGACAATTCGGCGAACTAGCGTCGGAAACGCAGGGGTTCATTCGTCAGGAACGGGCACGCCCGGGAAATCAGGGGATTCACAGTTATGAAGATTCGCAAGTTGATGGTCGCAACGGTTGCCTCAGGCGCCATCCTCGTCACCGGAGTGGGTGTTTCCGCGTGCGGTTCGTCGGACAGCGCCAGCGCCACCAACACCACGCAGACCGCTGCGGTGTCGATGGTCAACCTGGTTGGCGAGGACACCTACCTGGTGCTCGACGCCGACACGGCCAAGGTGCTCACCGACAACAACGTGAGCGTGGCACCGGCCTCCCCGGCCGAGGCCGCACAGGACGGCATCACCTTCCCGATCACGGGCGAGGAGGTTGACGCCGCCACCCTCAAGGAGGGCGTCATCACCCACACCGGAGGCCTCACGTTCTCGGCCGGCGGAACCGACCTGACGGTCACGGACTTCTCCGTGAACCTCGGCACCGGCATCCTCACCGCCAAGCTGCCCGACGGAGGCGACCTGCCCCTGCTGGCCCTGGACCTCTCGGGCGCCGAGGTGACCGACACCGACACGGGCAAGGACGTGAAGGGCGTGACGGGGGCGCTGACCGCCGACGCCGCAGCCGCACTGAACGACACCTTCAGCGTGGACCTGTTCACGGAGGACCTTGCCATCGGCACGCTCGACCTGACGATGGTCGTGGGTGACGAGGGCGGCGACATGGCCACCACTGCTCCCACGGAGTAACCACCTCCGTCCACGCACGCCGCACCCGCGGGCCCGGTATCTGCCGGGCCCGCGGTCGTGAGGCGGGTAGTCGACGGCCTTGCGCTACCGGCGGCTCACCACCACGTCACCCGGCGTCGGATGTCCTCGATCGCCGCGGCGATGCCCACGATCACCACGATCATCCCCAGGCCCACCAGGGCCGCGACGATGCGATCCTCGTCGCCGTAGTGACGCCTCGCGCTCATGCGGCCCACCCTAGTGAAGCGCCTCGGGGTCGCCATTCCCGCATCACCCCCGGGGATGGCGCCACCTAACGCCCTATGAGGCCCGATCTCGTCGCAGGGGCTGCCGTGACCAATAGGTTGCGCACCGCCACGCCCACTCGAACGGCCCGAAACGGAAGCGCTCCAGCCACCAGGTGGACCACCAGAGCTGGAGTGCCCACACGCCGAGTACCCAAGCGGCGATCACGGTGCGCGTTAGCCCGACGTCGGCGAGCAGCCAGCCGAGGGTGGTGACGCCCAGCACGGTCTGGGCCAGGTAGTTGGTCAGCGCCATCCGGCCGGCGTTACGAAACGGCCGGAGTGGCCCACGCCCGGAACGACTCCACATGATGATGAGCGCCATGTACCCCAGGGCCATCGGGATGAGGCCGAGACCGATCGGGATCGTGCCGCTGATGGCGTGCTCGGGCGACCATCCGTTTGCGATGTGCTGTGCAGGGGCCACCGCGGTAATGGCCGTGCCCGCGACGATGCCCCCGAGTGCGAGTCGCTGGTAGAAGGCTCGATCGCGCTGCCCCTGCACGATGCCCAGGCGGTACAGCGCCACCCCGATGAGCATGAAGCCGAGGGCACGCCCGACCGCGCCGAGACCAAACCAGGCCTCTACCGCGGGCGGCATGCTGCCCCCGTCGGCGAACCAGTACTTTCCGAGCCCCGCTTCGCTCGCGTTTGCCGCGCTCTGGACCAGAGGCGCAACAGCCGTTCCCGCGAGCGCGAGCACCGCACCCGCGGCGGCAAGGACGCCGGCGGGCAGGCGTCGCAGGAGGAGCACGACCGGCGCACAGGCGGCGTACACCACGAGGATGTCGCCGAACCACATCGCGGCATGCACCAGGCCAACTGCGGCCAGCAGCGCGAAGCGCCACAGGCTGAGCCAGACCACCCGTCGCCCCTTGGCCGCAGCACGTTCGGCGAAGATGACCACGCCGACGCCGAAGAGCAACGAGAAGAGCGCCATCATCTTCTGGTCGATGAAGACCATCGTGAGGACGCCGACAAGGGAGTCGAGTGGCTGGCCGATGCCATCGGCCGACACATTCACGTAGCCCGCCTTGCTCAGTCCGAAGGCCAGCGCATTCATGGGGAGGATGCCGAGGACGGCCACGCCCCGGATGGTGTCCAGGGACGAAATCCGGTTCGCCTCCGGTACCGGACCCCGATTGCGTGTTCCGTTCATGCGCCCGAGTATCGGGGGCGGCATCAGTCCCGTCGTCAGCCCCGGGGGTCGACGAGGTCATCTTCCGGGCTGACGTTTCAGGCCAGTCCGCTCATCACACCAGTTGGTGGTCGTGGGCGAAGACAATCGCTGCGCTGCGATCGCGGAGCCCGAGCTTGTCGAGCACCCGCCGCAAGTGGGTCTTGAGCGTCGCCTCGCTGATGAACAGCTCGCCGGCCGCCTCACGATTGCTTAGCCCCCGGCCGATCGCCTTCAGGACATCGAGCTCACGCGGGGTCAGCACCGAGAGGTCCGCCGGCTCGAGCGGGAGGCGACCGCGGTACACGGCCAGGACGCGACCCGCGATGCGTGAATCAATCCAGGAGTCGCCGGCGGCGACGGTGGAGATGGCACGAAGTATGTCCTCGCCGGGTGATGCCTTGAGGGCGAATCCGGCGGCCCCCGCCCGCAGCGCGGCTGCGAGGACCTCATCGTCGTCAAACGTGGTCAGCACCAGCACGGGCGGGCCGTCCATCGCCCGGACGGCCCTTGTTGCGGTGGCTCCGTCCGTGCGTGCCATCCGGATGTCCATCACGATGACATCGGGGCGGCACTGCCTGACCGCGTCGACCACCGTGTTGCCATCGCTGCACTCGCCCACCACGCGCAACCCGGGGTCGGTGGCGATCAGGCTGCGAAGGCCCTCGCGCACCAGTTCCTGGTCATCGACCAGCAGCACGCGGATCATGCGGGGATCCGTGCGCGCAGCAGCCAGCGGCGCCCCTCATCGATGGGACCGGCCTCGAGCGTGCCACCCACGGCATGCACGCGCTCACGCATTCCCGTGAGTCCCGTTCCGGCAGTCGGAATCGGGCTGCGATCCCGCGCACGATCATTGGACACGCACAGCTCCACGCAGCCGGTGTGATCAACGCCGGTGACGGTCATCCGGATCGGGCCGCTGCCGTGGCGTACTGCGTTGGTGAGCCCCTCCTGGGCCACGCGGTACACCGCGAAGGCAGTGGCAGGGCGCAGGTCGTCGAGCTCGCCGGTCACTGACGCCGTGATGTCGATCCCCGCGAGACAAAGGCCATCCACCAGTTGGGGGAGTTCCGCTGCGAGATACGCAGGGCTTTCCGCGTCGTCGTCACGGAGGAGGCGCACCACGCTGTGGATATGGTCAATGGACGCACGGCCCTGCTGCTCGGCGCGCTCCAGTGATGTAATCGCCGCGTCGGGGTTGGACCGCACGGACAGCCGGGCAGCCGCGGTGTGCAGCATCGACGCTGCAAGGGTGTGGCCGACCACGTCGTGCACCTCGCGTGCGAGATGACGACTCGCATCCGCCAGCGCACGCTCCGCGAGCTGGCGTTCCACGCGTAGTCGGTCGTCGATGATGTGCACCAGCACGACGAGCATGAGCAGCGTGCCGATCCCTGTGAACGCGAACCGCACGATGGGACTGGGCCAGCCGACGCCGAGGCTGATCAGCACCAGCGAGACGGCGACCGGAGCCGCCACCGTCCACGATCGCGCAGGGGTGCGAACCGGGCCCTCCTTCATCGAGATGAGGCCCCAGATCAGCACGGCGCCCCCGGTGAGGCTGGTCGCAAGGCCGGCAATCCACGAAACCCCCCACAAGGCGATCCCGGCAAACCAGATGATGAACCCTGCAGGAACCGACCATCGTGCCAATCGCGCGGGAGTCCGCCCTGCCTCGATGTCGTGGCCACCCGCGTTCACCCGGCAAGAATCACACGGGGCGGACGCTCTGGCATCCCCCTGCAGGATGATTCCCGCCTGACCGGTCACGCCGACCTGGTCGGCACCAGTCACCCGGGCGCAGCGGGGCCCAGCGGATCTCATCCGCGCCCAGTCCCACGATCCCCCCGGCCACAGGCGGGTGGTGGTCCACCCAGAGGCGCATCGTCAGGGCCGCCGTGTGCCACCCACTGGCCACGTGCGTACCGAACACCGAGGCGACGGCCGCAGAGGGATCCGTGTGGAAGCACTGCGGATCGAATGCCTCCGCGAAGTCGATTATCTCGGCGCCTCCGACGAGTCGGTCCGGTGTCGCGAACATATCCCCCGCGCGAAAGTCCTCGAAGTACAGGGGCTCGTGCACGGACGAAGCGGCTAGGGCCGCGCCAAGACCGATGCGAGGCCCAGCTCGACCACGGCGGCATCCTGGATGGGCTGGCTCAGGCGGTTGAGCTCAGCGACACCGAAGTCCATGCCCACGACGGTGCGCATGGGGCGCTCGCCCGGCTGGGCATTGGCCAGCGCCAGGTAGGCGTCCACCACCAACTGGTTGTCGGGGGCGTCGTCGGACTGGAGCATCTGGCCGAACTGCTCGAGCATGGCGGCCGGGATTCCCGCAA
>CAZEUE010000029.1:0-16476 GCA_964514615.1 uncultured Bifidobacterium sp.
CCGAGGACGGCGACCCGCTCGACGCCCTCGTGCTGGTGGGCGAGCCCACGTTCCCGGGGTGCTGGATCCGCGCCACGCCCGTGGGGGTGTTCCACATGAGCGACGAGAAGGGCTCCGACGAGAAGGTGATCCTCGTGCCGCTGAAGGATCCGCAGTGGTCCGAGGTGCGCGACCTCGACGACGTGAACGCCAACCTGCTCAACGAGATCGAGCACTTCTTCACGGTGTACAAGGACCTCGAGCAGGGCGAGACCGAGGTGCGCGGGTGGGGCGACAAGGCCGAGGCGGTGGACATCATCCACGCCTGCCGCGAGCGTGCCGCGGCCAGTGGCTGACTGCGCCCCGGCCCGGGGCGCACCGGTGGGCGGATGACGCCCTCGGCGCTGGTCCGGGCCACCCTCGCGCCGCGCGCCGATGGCGGGGCGGTCGGTATCGCGCTGCTGGTCGTTCGCGTGGCGTCCGGGCTGTTCTTCATGTTCACCGGCATCGGAAAGTTCGTCACCTTCCAGGGCGAGGTGGACCACTTCGCCGAGTTCGGCATCCCGTGGCCCACCGTGATGGTGGTGCTCTCCGGGCTTCTCGAGGCCGTCGGCGGGCTCTGCCTGGTGCTCGGACTGCTGGTGCGCCCGGTGGCGATCGCGCTGGCCGTGAACATGGCGATCGCCATCGCCACCGCTGGACGCGAGGTGGGCGGGCCGTTCCACCTCGGCGTGGCGCCGGCGCTGCTGGCGCTGATGCTGCTGCTCGCCTGGAGCGGGGGCACGGCCTGGTCGCTTGACCGCAGGCTGCTCAGCCGGGAGGAGGCGGCCTAGCGGCCCGGACGGGTGCGCGGGCGCACGGCATGGGCTGGCGTGGGCGTGGCACTCGCCGTGGTGCTGACCATGCTCCTCGGCGTCACCGCGGTGCTCGACAACCCCTACGGCGCGTTGGTGCAGGTGGAGCCGTCGGCCATGCGGAACTCCATCGACGTGATGCCGTCCGGCCCGCCGGCCGACTCGCCGGTGATCGCCCCGTGCCCGCCCGTGGGGCGCGCCTGATCAGAACAGCTGGTTCTCGCCGGCGAAGATCTCGCTGACCGACTCGTCGCAGAACACGTTGTGGATGGTGTCGGCCAGGATGCGGTCCACCGACAGCACCTTGATCTTCCCGTCGGCGGCGCCGTCCGCCACGTCGACCGTGTCGGTGACCACGATCTCCTCGATGACCGAGTCGGCCAGCCGCTCGTAGGCAGCGCCCGAGAAGATGCCGTGGGTGGCCGCCGCCAGCACCTTGGTGGCGCCGGCCTTCTTGACCACCGCGGCACCGGCGCACAGCGTGCCGGCGGTGTCGATCATGTCGTCGATCAGCAGGGCGGCCTTCCCATCGACGTCACCGATGAGGAACGTGATCTCGGCCTCGTTGTGCTCGGGACGCTGCTTTGCCAGCACGGCCAGGCGCGCGCCGAGCTTCTCGGCGAAGTGGTTGGCCAGCTTGGCGCGCCCGGCGTCCGGCGACACCACCACCAGCCCCTCGGGGAAGTCGCCCGCGAACTGCCGCTCGGTGAAGTGGTCGGCCAGGATGGGCGTGGCGGTCATGTGGTCGACGGGGATCTGGAAGAAGCCCTGGATCTGCCCGGCGTGGAGGTCCATGGTGAGCACGCGGTCCACGCCGGCGGCCTCGAGCAGCTGGGCCACCAGGCGCGCGGTGATGGGCTCGCGCGGGCTGCTCTTCTTGTCCTGCCGCGAGTAGCCGTACCAGGGCATGACGGCCGTGATGCGATGCGCCGATGCCAGCGTGGCGGCGTTGATCATGATGAGCAACTCCATGAGCGACTCGTTGACCGGAGTGCTGGTGGACTGCACCAGGAAGATGTCGGCGCCGCGGATGCTCTCGTCGAAGCGCACGTACACCTCGCCGTCCTTGAAGCGCTCGATGCGCACGTCGCCCAGCTCGATGCCCAGCCGGTCGGCGATCTTCTGGCCCAGCTGCTTGCTGGAGGTGCCGGCGAACACCATGAGGCGCTTGGAGTCGTCGCGGTCGATGCTCTTGGTTCCCACTACGCGTCCCCCGCGTCGGAGTCGTTTCCCGCGGCACGCCTGGCGCGCGCCTCGGCCTTCGCCGTGAAGCCCTCGATGTTCTGCTGCCGCGCGCGGGCGATGCCCAGCGCGCCGTCGGGAACGTCGCCGGTGATGATGGAGCCCGCGCCGGTCATGGCGTTGTCGCCGATGATCACGGGCGCCACCAGCACGCAGTCGCTGCCGGTCTTCACGCCCGATCCCACGGTGGTGGAGTGCTTGCGGAAGCCGTCGTAGTTGGCGGTGATGTTGCCCGCGCCGATGTTGGTGTCGGCGCCGATGTCGGCGTCGCCCATGTACGAGAGATGCGGCACCTTGGAGCGCTCGCCCAGGCGCGTGTTCTTCATCTCCACGTAGGTGCCCGCCTTGCTGCCGTCCTCCATGGTGACGCCCGGGCGCAGGTAGGCGAATGGGCCCACGGTGCACCCGCGCCCCACCTGCGACGACATCACGTGGGCGCTCACCAGCACCGAGCCGTCGCCCACCCGGGAGTCGACCACCAGCACGTCCGGCCCGATGTCGCAGCCCTCGCCGATGACCGTGGACCCGCGCAGCACGGTGCCCGGCCACAGGGTGGTGTCCTGCCCCACCCGCACGCCGGCATCGACCAGCACGCGCGCCGGGTCGGGCATGGTGACGCCCGCCAGCATGAGGTCGGTGCGCAGGCGCTGCTGGATGACGCCCTCGCATGCGGCCAGGTCGGCGCGGGTATTGATGCCCTGCACCACCGAGGCGTCGGGCGCCACCATGGCCCCCACCTCGCCCTTCATGAGGGGCAGCACGTCGGGCAGGTAGGCCTCCCCCTGCGCGTTGTCGGTGCCCACGCCCTCGAGCGCGGTGGCCAGCGCGGCGCGGTCGAAGGCGAAGAGCCCGGCGTTGATCTCGCGCACCGCCAGTTGGTCATGGTCGGCGTCACGGGCTTCGACCACGCGCACGCCGCGATGGTCGCGGATGACCCGGCCGTACGACCCGCCGTCGTCGAGGATTGCCGTGACCATGGTGGCGGCGCGGCCGCTGCGCTGGTGGTCGGCCACCAGGGCGTCCACCAGCGCGGGATCCACCAGCGGGGTGTCGCCGCACATCACCACCACCGTCTGCACCGACGGGTCGAGCACCTCGAGCCCCACCCTGGTCGCGCCGCCGGTGCCGTCGCGCACCTCCTGCAGGCCGGTGAGCATGCCGGCCGGCAGCGCGGGCTTCACCTGCTCGCCCTCGGGGCCCAGCACCACCACCACCGACGGCGGCGGCATGCCGCCCAGGGCGTCGAGCGCCCACATGATCATGGGGCGCCCCGCCAGGGGGTGCAGCACCTTGGGCAGGCGTGACCGCATGCGGGTCCCGTGACCCGCGGCAAGGACGATTGCGCCGACGCTCAACTCGCTGGTCTCATCCTTTTCTGCCTGGTTGGGGCGGGAGGATTCGAACCCCCGATCGCGGGACCAAAACCCGCTGCCTTACCACTTGGCTACGCCCCAGCGCGCCGCCCGGCACGGCTCGACGGACCATACCAGCGGGGCCCGGCGCACCGTGGGCGGCCGGCCTAGAGCTCGGGCCGCGTGATGGCTCCCTCGCTGGCCGACGACACCAGCGCCGCGTACTTGGCCAGCACGCCGTTGGTGTAGTTGGGCGGCGGCGGGGTCCAATCGCGCATGCGCTCGGCGATCTCCTCGTCGGAGAGCTCCACGTTGAGCTCGCGCTTGGCGACGTCCAGCACCACGGTGTCGCCCTCGCGAAGCGCCGCGATGGGGCCGCCGCGGAAGGCCTCGGGGGCCACGTGGCCCACCATCAGCCCATGCGTGGCGCCGCTGAAGCGCCCGTCGGTGATGAGCGCCACCTCCTCGCCCAGCCCCTCGCCCACCAGGGCGGCGGTGACGTGCAGCATCTCGCGCATGCCGGGGCCGCCTGCGGGGCCCTCGTAGCGGATCACCACCACGTCGCCGGGGTTGATGGCGCCGGCCTTGACGGCGGCGAAGGCCTCCTCCTCGCGGTCGAAGATGCGGGCGGGACCGCGGTGCAGCAGGCGCTCGTGCCCGGCCAGCTTCACCACGCTGCCCCCGGGCGACAGGTTGCCGCGCAGGATGGCCAGGCCGCCGGTCTCCTTGAGCGGCTGCTCGATGGGCACCACCACCTGCTGGCCCGGCGTCTCCTTCACCTCGTCGGCGATCTGCTGGATGGTGCGGCCGTCCACGGTGGGGGCCGTGCCGTCGATCTTCCCCTTCTTCAGCAGTTCGCGCATCACCAGCCCGGGACCGCCGGCCTCGTAGAGGTCGACGGCCACGTACCGCCCGCCCGGCTTGATGTCGGCGACGATCGGCGTGCGCTCGGCGATGTCATCGAACTCGTCGATGGTGAACGGGATGCCGAACTCGCGGGCGATGGCGATGAGGTGCATGACCGCGTTGGTGGACCCACCCGTGGCCGCCACCGAAGCCACGGCGTTGTCGATGGCACGGCGGTCCACGATGTCGGCCGGGGTGATGTTGTCGCGCACCAGGCGCATGATCATCTTCCCCACCTCCTCGGCGGCCGTGTCCTTGGCCGGGTCGGTGGCCGGGATGCCGTTGAGCTCAGCCGGGGCCAGGCCAAGGAACTCGCACACCATCGCCATGGTGTTGGCCGTGAACTGGCCGCCGCAGGCACCGGCGCCGGGGCAGGCCACGTTCTCCACGGCCAGCAGCTCGTCGTCGTCGATGGACCCGGCCGCGTGTGCGCCCACGGCCTCGAAGACATCCTGCACCGTGAGGTCTCGGCCCTTGTAGTGGCCCGCGGCGATGGAGCCGTTGTAGAAGACGATGCCCGGGATGCCCAGCCGGCCGAGTGCCATCACGGCGCCGGGAATGGTCTTGTCGCACCCCACCAGGCACACCACGGCGTCGAATGAATGCCCCCGGCACACCAACTCGATGCTGTCCGCGATGACCTCGCGGCTGATGAGCGAGCTCTTCATGCCCTCGGTGCCCATGCTCACGCCGTCGCTCACGCTGACGGTGTTGAACTCCATTGGCGTGCCGCCCGCCTTCTGGATGCCCACCTTCACGTGCCTGGCCAGGTCGCGCTGGTTGATGTTGCACGGCATGGTCTCGATCCAGGTGGTGGCCACGCCCACGATGGGCTTGGCAAGCGCGGCGTCGTCGAAGCCGATGGCCTTGAGCATGGCGCGCGCGGGGGCGCGGTCGGGGCCGTCGGTCATCACCGCGCTCTTGCGCTTGGCGGGGTCGGAGGGCTGCTGGTACGGGTTCGGGTTCGTCATGCGGCGCACTCTAACCGCGGGCAATCACCGAGGGCGGCGACCCGCCGGCGAGCGCCCGGGCGAGGAATGCCGCTACCTGGCGCGCGACCTGCGGGGCCTCGGCCTGCAGGTAGTGGTCGGCCCCGTGAACCACCGCGAACTCCCCGCCGCCGGCCTGCCCCAGCCAGTCGGCCACGTCCTCCACCGGGGTGATGTGGTCGTGCTCGGGGTGCACCACGAGCACCGGGCGCCCGCCCATGTCGTCGGGGTTGGACAGGCCCGGCGCCACGGCGGCCACGGCGCGCACGCGCGGGTCCATGGCACCCACGTTCAGCGCCACCCATGCGCCGAACGAGTACCCGCAGATGGCGAGCGGGCGCCCGGGCCCCAGCGACTGCCCCAGGTGGTCGAGCGCCCGCGCGGCATCGGTCCACTCGGCCGGACCGGCCTCGGAATCCCCCGCGCTCTCCCCCGCTCCCCGGAAGTCGAACACCAGCGCGGCCATGCGCTGCGCCACCACGGCGCCCGCGATGGCCTGCACCACATGGCTCTGCCGCGTGCCGCCGTATGCCGGGTGCGGATGGCACACCACCACCCCCGCCATCGCGGGCCCGGCCTCGGGGCGCAGCAGGTCGCCCGCCAGCGGCGGGCCGTCGCCGGCGATGGTGACCCTCTCGGCCACCACGGGGGTCAGGCCTCCTGCAGCACCACGACGTCCAGCACGAACGCCACGGTCTTGTCGCTGGTCTCGATGCTCTCGGGCGACACGACCTCCTGGGTGTCGCCGCGGCAGTCGATGCGCACGACCTGGCCCTCCTCCAGCACGGGGGCCAGGCGCTCCGCGAGCTCGCCCTGCACCTCGAAGGTGTTGAGCTCGAGGGGGATCTCGGTGTCGAGGGTGATCAGCAGAAGCCGACCGCGGTAGCGGTCGTGCTCCTCGAACAGCAGGGCGATCTCGCCCTCGAATGACCTATGGCGCTGCTTCACGGGCGTGGACTCTATCCTCCGTGACATGTCCATCGCATCGCGGAGTTACCTGCTGCTCGGCCCTCCGGACATCCTGCACGACCTCCTCAACGACTTCGCCGAGGATGGCTGGGCGTGCTCCGCCGACCGCTGGCAGGCGGTCATCACCCGCCCGACCGGCGACGACGGCCCCGACCCCGGCGCATGGCCGGCCGAAGTCACGCTGCAGGGCATCAGCACCGAGGGCCACGAGGCGGCCTGCCGCCAGCACCTGAGCCCGCTGGAGTAGAGGGACAGTCCCGGGGCGGGGACAGTCCCGAGGCGGGGACAGTCCCAGCGCGGGGACTGTCCCCCACGGGGCCCCCGCGGGGCTAGGTCGCTGTCCACAGGGCGTCGTCACCCACCGGCTCCACCGCCACGGTGCCCCGGCCGACGGCGCGGATGAGCATCTGGGCCGCCGCGCGGCGGTCGACGGGCTGCTCGATGTCCGTGCGCATGACCTCGGCCACCTCCTGGGTGGTGAGCCCCAGCGGGAACTCCGCCAGCACCTCCTCCGGGCGGTCGTCCGGCACGCCGCGGCGCGAGCCCGACGGGTCGAGGTTGGCCACCACCACGTCGTAGGCCTCCATGGGCTGGAAGCCCCCGGCCTCGAGGCTGCGGTCGCCCGCCGTGAAGATGAGCGACGGCGCCGTGTAGCGCACCGCGCCGTCGGTGTTGGCCGCCTTGCCCTGGAACGCCGTGGGGCTGCCGGCCGCGGTGCGCGCCTCGGCGCGATCGGCCTGGTAGGCCTGCTCCACCTCGGGGGAGTCGATCATCGCCATGACCGCGGGCACGTCGAGCCCCGTCACGCGCTGGAGCGCCGTGGCGATGTTGGGGTCCTCATCCATGAGCATGCGCGTGGTGAACCAACCCAGCTGCAGGGCACGGAACGCGGTGATCTCGTCACCTGGCGATACCAGGCGCACGGCGTGAAGCGCGCGGCAGGCGCGTCCGGTGCCGGTGAGTCGTGCACGCGGTCCCTGGGTGAAGGGCATGCCGAACTGGCGGAACATCTCCATGCGCTGGCCCATCATGATGGGGTCGTATCCGCGCTCCTCGTACAGCGAGGCATCCTCGGCCAGTCCGATGGTGACCAGGCGCCACTGGAGCCGCGGGCCGTACCGCCACTGCAGGGCCGCGAGCGACGGTGACGCCGAGTAGCCCCACGGGCATCCGGGGTCGGAGATGAAGGTGATGTCGATGTCCATGGGCGCGATGGTAGGCGCCGGGCCTCGGGTAGCCTGCCCCGTATGGCCGAACCTCTCCTGATCTCAGACGGCCGGGCCATGGGCCTGGTCGACGACGCCGCCCGCCTGTCGTGGCTGGTGGCGCCCCGCATCGACCAGCCCAGCATCATCAGCGGCCTGGTGGACCCCGAGCGCGGGGGAGGCGTGGAGCTGGTGTTCCCCGACTCGACGACCGTGGCGCACCGCCACCGCGAGGGAACCCTGGTGGTGGAGACCGACCTCGAGGGCCCCACGGGATCGCTGCGGGTGATCGACGCCCTGGCCGTGCCCGCACGCGGCCCCGTGCAGGCCGCATGGCCGGGCATGTTCGTGCGCCAGGTGCTGGTGCTCGAGGGCGAAGTGGAGTTCGGGCTGGTGGTGCGGCTCCGCTACGCGTACGGGCGCAACCCCCCGCGTTGGCGCGGCGAGGGGCGCAAGATCATCGGCTACGGCCCCGGGCTCACCATCGAGCTGCAGAGCGAGGTGCCCCCGCGCCCCTACGGCGTGGACCTTGGCGGCACCACCACCCTGCCCGCCGGCGAGCGCCGCGTGATGGCCCTGCGCTGGCAGGACCCGCAGAACAAGGGCACCGACCTGCGCGCCACGGTGGAGGAGACCACCGCGTTCTGGCGCGCCTGGGGCGAGGGGTGCGACCACGACCCCCGGGCCGTGATGCTGAAGGGCATGATGTACCACCCCACCGGCGCCATGGTGAGGTCGGCCACCACCTCGTACGGCGACGGCCCCCCGGCCGACGGGCGCCTGGCCTGGATGGATGACCAGCCCCGCGCGGCCGCCACCTTCCGCCGCTTCGGCTACGACGCCGAGGCCGAGTACATCGAGAAGTGGATCGCCGCGGCGGGCGACGGCGGGCCCATCCGTGACCTCAGCGGAGGCGAGCCCCCCGCCGAGGCCAGGGTGGACGACATCGAGGCGCACATCATGATCGGCGCCCCGCCGGGCGACGCCCGGGGCAACCTCCCCTACCTGCCGGACCTGCTCGACTGATCATCCCGGGGGTCAGTCGAAGTTCTGGCACCCCATGCGGCTGGTGAAGGGGATCATGTCCTGCCAGGCAGCACCGCCCATCAGGATGTCCAGGGCCTCGCACTCGGCAGGGCTCGCCGCCGATGCGGCGTCGAGCAGGAACCACGTGGTGCGGCGGGCGGTGCCGTAGTAGAGGCCCGCGCCATCGAAGGCGTACCGCGTGCAGCCGGAGGCCCGCCGGTTGAACCGCACGCCTGCAACCGTCTGCTTGCGCGCGGAGAGCTGCACCACATAGCACCGGGCAGGCCCCTTGAACTTGCCCGCCTTGAGGATGGCGGTCTTCTGCGCCGCAGTGGGCGCCTTCTGCTTGCTGATGGCCCCGCCGCCGAGGGCCGGTGCGGCGGAGATGGCGAGGGCGGCCAGCGGCGCCACGCCCAGGGCGATCCAACGCTTGGACATCGATGCTCTCCTCATGGGGAAGGGGGTCGGTCGGCCCCACCCTAACCACGGCCACGGCGACTACCCTCGCGCCCATGGACTGGGGAATCATGTGGAGGGCGGCCCTGTCGCAGCTGGTGGTGGTGGCCATCCTGGGCGCGGCCACGGGCGTGGCCCTGTCGAGCGCGTTCTTCGACTCATGGGGCTGGGTGGTCGGGCCGATCTCCTGGCTGCTGGCCACGCTGGTCACCATCGCGGCATGGAAGCTCCCTCCCGGCCCCACGCTGTTCGGGGCCATCGCGGCCGGGCTCATCAGCGTGGTGGGCGTGGTGACCGGGCTGCACTGGACCGGCGCGGTGATCGCCCTCGTGCTGTTCGCGCTGTGGTGCGGCTGGCAGGGCCGGCGACCGGGGCTGCGCCTGGCCACCTGAGCGCGCGGGGCTACGCCGGGGCGTGCGTGAACGGAAGCTCGGCGAATCGCGACCAGTCGACGTCGATCAGGTAGAGCGTGCCCTGATCGGTGCGCCACGGGAACGGCTCGCCGGTGTACGCGACGGACAGGCGGTCCATGGCCTCGAGGGCCTCGGCGCCGTGGCGGGTATCGGCCACGTGACCGCGGATCTGCGCGGTGCGGTACGGGTTGTCATGGTCGGTGATGGAGATGGCCACGCGGCCGTCGCGCGCGAGGTTCCTGGCCTTGCGGCTGGCGGGCGACCCGGTGAACAGCACCACGCGGTCACCCTCCACCCCGCCCCACATGGCCACCGAGTGCGGCGCGCCATCCGGCATGATCGTGGCCACGTGCACGTAGTTGGGCCCCTCGAGGAGCGCCCTCACCGCGTCATCCATCCCGCACCTCCACCAGGTTCCGCTGCGCCGAGTTGGCCAGCAGCATGCCCAGGCCCGCGTACCAGAGCTCGTTGAGCGCGATGGTGCCGGCAAATGAGGCGCGTGCCGTGCCCGCATTGGCGGCCACCAGGGCGTCGGCCCACCGGCGCTGCCACAGGGCATAGCTGGGGTTGATGCGGTCCAGCCCGGCAGCCACCCACTGCACCGTGGCCGACGCCTGGACGATGGAGTTGGCCAGCAGCCGCGGCGACGCCACCGCACCCGGACCCTCGCCAAGGCCGAAGCCCGGCATGCCGAAGCTGGCCCCGCTCACCAGCGATCCACCCAGCACGTAGTAGGTGCCGGCGTTCGACGCCTGCACGATCTCGTCGGCCAGCGGGTCCCGGCCCGGCGGCGTGGCCGCGGCGATCCCGGCCATCTGGCCCAGCACCGGTGCGAGGTCCGTGGGATCGCCCGCGCCGGCCACCGATCCGCGGTTGACGGTCTCGTAGTAGGTGCGTGATGCGTCGCCCGCCCGCACCAGGAAGTTCGTGTAGCCCGACAGGAACTCCGCGGTGCGGTCATCCGGCTGCTGCGCACTGCCCCCGGCCGCGCGCACCACGGCCACGGCGTCCGGGCCCATCCGCTGGATCGAGGCCTCGACATCGCCCACCACCGCCGCGGCGTCCTGCACCTGCGCGGCGCCCCAGCTACTGCCCTCCCCGAGTTCCTGCTGCAGCGCCTGCAGCACTGCGATGGAGTACGAGTACCAGCCGAGCGCCATGGGCAGGGCCAGATGCTGCCCCAGGTCGAGCCCGGCGGGGTCGGAGCGGGCATCGAGCTCGCGGCGGGCGACATCGAGCAGCGTGGACACCTCGTCGCTCAGGGCCGCGCGCGCGGCGGCGGCACCCCGCGCCGCGGCCAGCGCACGGCTGGCCCCGCGTGCCGTGGCCCGCTTCACCTCGTAGGTGGACTGCACGGCCAGGCCGTAGGCCCGCGCCATGTGCCCCGCCGCCAGCGCGCGCTCGGAGCGCGACACCAGGGCATCGAGCACCGGCTGCTGCGCCGCGGGGATGAGGTTGGTGCCGGCCTCGAGCTCGCGGCGCACCGCACGCACGGCCGTGCGGGTGGTGCGGTCGGCCACGCGCTGCGCCGCCGGCGTGACGCGCGGGGGGGTATTCGGCGGCGGGAACACCGTCCGCCCGGTGAACGCCCGGTACGCGGCCCCGACGTCGCGCACCACCCGCACATCCACGCCCAGCGACTTCCCGAGTGCGGGCAGGCTCACCGTGCGCCCCGTGGCCGGGTCGAACTCGGTGCGGTTGCCCTCGGGTACCAGCACCATGCGGTAGCCGGCCTTCTTCGCCGCGCGCACCTTGGCGGGCACCTGCGACACCGTGCCCACGGTGCCGTCGGGTGCCACCGTGCCGGTCATCGCGATGCCCTTCCGCACGGGCGCGCCGGTGATGGCCGCCATGGTGCCCACGGTCAGGGCCGCGCCACCCGAGGGTCCGTCGATGGCCCCCGTGATGCCGTAGCGAAGGTCCACCACCGACTGGTCGGCGCCCGTGAGCAGCGTGCCCACCGTGGCGGCGCTGGCCGTGGCCGCCTGCCACGCGGGGCCCGCCTGCTTCGCCGTCACGTCCTCCAGGTCGACGGTGAACCCCGGGTCGCCCTGGGTGCCCACGGCGATGGTGGCGGGCTCGATGCCCGCGGCCCGGGTGCCGTCGGCGTCGGTGCCGGCCCACAGCACCGGGAAGGTGATCGTGCGCTCGGGGATGGACCCCGCCCCGGTGCCGCCGCAGCCCGCAAGTGCCACGCACGTGGCAAGCGCCGCCACGCCCGTCGCGGCCCGGCCGCCTCCCATCATGCCGGGCGGCTAGCCACCGGCCACCGACTGCCACGCGGTCCACGCGACATCGCGCAGGTCGCGGGCGGCGGCGGCGGGGTCGTCCGCGTAGATCACCGACCGGCTGGCAGACACCAGGGCGCCCGCCATGTGGCCCCCGAACGCGGGGCCGAGCGCAGCGGGGTCGCCTCCCTGCGCGCCCACCCCGGGGAGCAGGAATGGCTGGTCGGGCATGAGGGCGCGAAGGCGCGCGAGGTGCTCGGGCACCGTGGCGCCCACCACTGCCCCGATTGACGACAGCCCGGCATCGCGCGGCGGAATCCCCGCGCCCCATCCCGCCACGCGCGCGGCCACGGCCTGGTGCCACAGGCGGCCGTCGGCGAGGGCGAGGTCCTCCAGCTCGGCAGCACCGGGGTTGGACGTGCGCACCAGCACGAACAGGCCGGTGTCCGTCGCGGCAGCGGCATCGAGGAACGGCTGCACGGCGTCGGTTCCCAGCATGGGGTTGACGGTGAGGGCGTCGATGGGGGGCCGCAGGAATGCCGCGGCGTAGTGGCGCGCGGTGGCGTCCACGTCGCCGCGCTTGGCGTCGGCGATCACCAGCAGGCCGGCGTCGGATGCCGCCTGCGCGACGTCCTCGAACACGGCCCAGCCCTCGGCGCCGAAGCGCTCGAAGCAGGCCAGCTGGGGCTTGGCGGCCACGCAGTACGGCGCGGCCTGCTCGATGACCCGCAGGCAGAAATCGCGGGCCCCGGTGGCGCCGCCGTCCACGCGGGCGGGGTCGGGGTCGAGGCCCAGCACCACCTGCGACGAGCGGGCCTGCACGGCTGCGGACAGGCGTTGGCTGAAGGGCTGCGTGGTCAGGTGATCACCGCCGTGACGATGGGGATGGTGACGAGCGACAGCACGGTGGTGACCGCCACGCATGCCGCCAGCAGGTTGACGGGCAGACGGTAGTGGGCGCCCATGACGAGGGCCATCATGCCGCTGGGCATGGCACCCAGCACCACGAGCGTGTCGAGGTCGTTACCGCGGAAGCCGAACAGCCAGGCGATGGCGAACGCCACCACGGGCATGAGCGCCAGCTTCAGCACCGACACGCCGGCGATGGTGCGCCAGTTGTCGGCGAAGCCCGACCAGTCCAGCACCAGGCCGGCGTACAGCATGACCACCGGCAGCAGGGCGCCCGCCAGGTAGCCCACGGGCACGTCGATCCACGTCCACAGCTGGTGCACGCCCGACAGGTTCAGCACCAGCCCCAGGATGAGCGCCCACATGGGCGGCAGCAGCAGGCCCTTCAGCGACTGCCGGATGGTCATGGCGCCCTCCACCTCGCCCCGGCCGAACCACGCGGCCACGATGGGGTTGAAGGTCCAGATGAGGATGCCCGTGCCGATGGCGTCGTACATCACGGCAACGGTCAGCGAGAACTCCCCGCCGGATGCGGCGATGAGGGGCAGGCCGAAGAACCCGGTGTTGGCGATGGAGATCATCAGGATGACCCCGCCGATCGATGCACGCCCCAGCTTCATCATGCGGGCGAACACCAGGGCGATGGGCGCCATGACCAGCGTGACCGCGTAGGCCACGAAGGGCACCAGGATCAGCCCCCAGTCGAGCTGGGCGCCCACCATGATGTCCAGCACCAGGGCGGGCAGCAGCACGTACAGCGTTGCCTGCACCAGGATCGGCGCCTGCTCGCGGTCCATCACCCCCAGGCGCCTGAGCAGCACCCCGATGGCGATGACGATGAGCGCCGAGAAGGCGGCGAGGGTCACGGGATGGCGCGTCCCACCAGGTACACCGCCCCGGCCGCGAGCAGGTTGGGGCGCTTCAGGCGCGCGCCGGTGAGAGGTCGGCCGTGCTCATCGAGCAGCACGCGCCGGATGGTCACCAGGTCCTCATGGCCGAGCAGGGTCTCGAAGTCGCGGATGGTGCATAGGTGGATGTTGGGGGTGTCGTACCAGTGGTAGGGCAGCGAGGGGCTGGCAGGCATGCGGCCGCGGGCGGCCATCGACCACCGCAGCCGCCAGTGCCCGAAGTTGGGGAACGACACGATTCCCACCTTGCCCACGCGCATCATCTCGTGAAGCACCAGCGGCGGGCGGTGCGTGGCCTGCAGGGTCTGCGACAGGATCACCACGTCGTACGAGGCGTCGTCGACGTCGCCCAGGCCCTGGTCGATGTCGGCCACCACCACGGGCACGCCGCGCGCCACGCATGCGTGGAAGCCCTCGTCCGAGATCTCCACCCCGGTGCCGTCGCACCCCTTGTGGGTGATCAGGTAGTCGAGCAGCACGCCGTCGCCGCACCCCAGGTCGAGCACGCGGGACGCCCGCGGGACCATGGCGGCGACCACGTCGAGATCAGGGCGGAGCGCCATGGGAAGGAGGCTACCGGGGGCCCACGGGGTCAGACACCACCCGGTGTCTGACCCCGCGTGGTGTCTGACCCCCGTCGCGGCCGCTGGCCAGCCGCCAGCGCATCGCGCCGGGCGGCATCGAGGCCCATGTCAACGGTCTTAAGCAGAGCGTCGACCACGGCCGGCAAGGGGCCCATGTTCCCCGTCAGCAGGATGCCGAGAGCCCTCAGATCAACCGCCCCCGGCTCGAAGGTCCCACTTGCGAGCGCCGCGAAACTGCTCCACGGCCAGTCC
This sequence comes from uncultured Bifidobacterium sp., assembly GCA_964514615.1. Classification (GTDB taxonomy): domain Bacteria; phylum Actinomycetota; class Thermoleophilia; order Miltoncostaeales; family Miltoncostaeaceae; genus SYFI01. The sequence continues at coordinate 14,273 of CAZEUE010000029.1, forward strand.
CGTGGGTGCTCGACCATTCCAGCCCGAACCGGGTTGAGCGCCACATACCGAAGGACCGCGTGCAGCTGAGCATCTGAGGCAATGTGAACGTCACGGAATCGTGAGCTGAAGAGATGCCCTGAGCGACCATGGCGCTTATTGAAGTAACGCGCATACCCCCCGAGGACATCCCGCATCAGCGAGCTCAATTCCTCGGATGAGCCACGCATGACCAAGTGGACGTGGTTGCTCATCAGGCAATACGCGAGACACGAGACGTCCCGATCGTCAGCGGTCGCCCCGAGCCGTCGGACGAAGTTGCGCCGATCGCGGTCGTCCAGGAAGACGACGCGCTTGTCGACCCCTCGGGAAGTGAGGTGATACGCCTCACCGGAGATCAGCTGTCGGAGCGGCCGAACCACGGGTGGGATTCCAGCGCCCACGGGCGCACGCCGCGCGCGCACGTGCACCAGGGCTGTGACGAGCCGGTAACGGTGTCTGACCCCGGGCGGTGTCTGACCCCGGGCGGTGTCTGACCCCGGGCGGTGTCTGACCCCGGGGCCGGCTAGATACCCAGGTCGTCGGCGGTGCGGGCCAGGAAGGCCTCGACCGTGCGGTGGTACTCGGGGATCTCCAGCAGGAACGAGTCATGGCCCCAGGGGCTCTCGATCTCGCGGAAGGTCACCGGCACGCGCCATGCCTGCAGTTGCCGCACGATCTCGCGCGAGTGCTCGGTGTCGAATCGCCAGTCGCTGTCGAACGAGACCACCAGGAACTTGGTGTCCGTGCCCTCCAGGCTGGCGCCCGCCGCCGCCGGGTCGGCGAAGGCGTCGAAGTAGTCCATCACCCGGGTCATGTATAGGTAGGTGTTGGCGTCGAACCGCTTGAGGAACGACTCGCCCTGGTGCTGCAGGTACGACTCCACCTGGAAGTCCACCGAGAAGTCGAAGCGCGGTGCCTCGCCGTGCTGCAGCCGGCGCCCGAACTTCTCGCGCATCGACTCCTCTGACAGGTACGTGATGTGGGCCATCATCCGCGCGATCGACAACCCGGTGTCGGGCGCGCGCCCGGTGCCGTAGTAGTCGCCCCCCTGGAAGTCGGGGTCGCGCATGATGGCCTCGCGCGCCACGGCCGAGAACGCGATGTTCTGGGCCGAGAGCCGCGACGACGAGCAGATGACCATCGCCGCGCTGATCTCGCCCGGGTGGTCGATGACCCACTGCAGCACCTGCATGCCGCCGAGCGAACCGCCGATGGCCCCCGCCAGGTGCGTGATGCCCAAGTGCGCCAGCAGCGCCCGGTGCACCTCCACCAGGTCGCGTACCGTGAACAGCGGGAAGGTGAGCCCGTACGGCCGCCCGGTCGCGGGGTTCTCCGACCCCGGACCCGTGGTGCCCTGGCACCCGCCCAGCAGGTTGGCGCACACCACGAAGAACCGGTCGGTGTCCACCGGCCGGCCCGGCCCGATGATGTTGTCCCACCAGCCCCGGCGATCGGGATCGCCATGGTGCCCCGCCGCATGTGCGTCGCCCGTGAGCGCGTGGCACACGTACACGGCGTTCGAGCGATCGGCGTTGAGCGTGCCGTAGGTCTCGTACGCCACCTCCACGGGGCCCAGCCGGGCGCCCGACTCCAGCACGAGCGGGTCGTCCTGCGTGAACAGGACGACCCGCTGGGTCTCGGTGAGCCCGATCCCCTCTGCTGGGGTGCTGGTGGTCAGGCGGGAGCCCCCACGCCGGCCGTCGCCCTGGCGATGGCCTGGTCGAGGTCCGAGATGAGGTCCTCGACGCTCTCGATGCCCACCGACAGCCGCACGGTCTCGGGCCGCACGCCGGCCAGCGACAGCTCCTCGTCGTTCAGCTGCGAGTGGGTGGTGGTGGCCGGGTGGATCGCCAGGCTCTTGGCGTCGCCGATGTTGGCCAGGTGGCTGAACAGCTCCAGGTTGGAGATGAACGCCTGGCCCGCATCGCGACCCCCGCGGATGCCGAAGGTGAGGATGGCCCCGTAGCCGCCATCCAGGATGCGGCTGGCCAGATCGTGGTACTTCGACGACGACAGGCCGGGGTAGTCCACCCACTCCACGTCCGGGTGCGCCTCGAGGTGCTTGGCGATGGCCAGCGCGTTGCTGCAGTGGCGCTCCATGCGCAGGTGCAACGTCTCGATGCCTTGGAGGATCAGGAACGCGTTGAACGGCGACAGCGCGGCGCCGATGTTGCGCAGCAGCA
>CAZEUE010000030.1:0-16252 GCA_964514615.1 uncultured Bifidobacterium sp.
ACGACCACGGGGACCGCGAGGTGGACCCCTACAGCCTGCTGTACATGGCGGGCAATTGGTACCTGGTGGGCTACGCGCACGACCGGGAGGACCTCCGGTGCTTCCGCCTGTCGCGCATCGAGGGGCGCATCACGTTCAAGACGCGCGCCGAGCACGACTTCCCGCCCCCCAGCGAGGTGGACCTGTCGCGATACCGCGACCGGGCGCCGTGGCAGCTGGCCGACCCGGTGGACACGGCCGTGGTGCAGCTGTCGCCCACCATCGCATGGTGGGTCGACCAGATGTTCGGCCAGCAGGGCGAGTTCGAGGAGCGTCCCGATGGCTCCGGCGTGTTCCGCACCGAGTACGGCGGCGCGCGCGAGGTGATCTCGTGGGTGCTGGGCCTCGGGGCCGAGGCCGAGGTGCTGGAGCCGGTCACGCTTCGCGATGCCACCATCGCCGCCCTCGAGGCCGTGCGCGACCGGCACTCCACCAAGCCGCGCCGCCGGGGCAAGCCCCTGGGCAGGGGCCCCGAGCTGGTGGCGCCGCCGGACGACGCCGATGACGCCGACAGGGTCGTGCCGGTGGAGCGCATCTCGCGCCTGCTGGCGCTGATGACCCGCCTGCTGGCCGCATGCGGACGGTCGTACGAGGCCGACGTGCCGTGCGCCGAGCTGCGCGCCGAGCTCAACCTCACCCAGGACGCCCTCGAGGAGGACCTCACGCTCCTCAACCTCATCAACTTCGGCGGTGGGTGCTACGCGCTGTTCGCCCTGGTGGAGGGCGACACGGTGGTGGTGCAGAAGGAGGTCTATGGCGATCAGTTCTCGCGGCCCGCGCGCCTGTCGCCCCTCGAGGCCAAGGCGCTGCTGTGGGCACTCGACTTCGTGGGCGGCCGGCTGCCGCTGGTGGGAGAGGAGTCGCTGTCGTCGGCGCGGGCGAAGATCGAGGCCGCGATCGGCGGCGGCGCCACCACGGGGGTGGAGCTGGGCGCGGTGCAGACGGCCAGCGAGTCGGTGGGTGCCGTGCTGGCCCGGGCCGTGCGCGAGGACCGGGTCATCGAGATCGACTACTGGACGGAGTCGCGCGGCGAGGTGACCACGCGCACGATCGAGCCCCACATGCTCATGAATTCGCGCGACGCCTGGTACCTGGTGGCCCACTGCCGCAAGGCCGGGGAGCAGCGCACGTTCCGCCTGGACCGCATCCGCGGCGCCACGCCGCGTGATGAGCACTTCGAGCGCCGCTCGGAGGTGGAGGCCGTGCCGTACCAGCCGTGGGGTGCGTCCGGCCAGGCGGAGGCCCACGCCCACATCGCCCGCGTGTGGTGCAGCCCGGCCATCGCGCGCTGGCTGGCCGAGGAGCACCCGTCGGCCGAGCGGTTCTCCGACGGGTCGATCATCGCGGAGATCCCCTACTCCAGCCAGGAGTGGCTGGTGAAGGAGATCACCAAGCACGGGGGCGAGGCCGTGCTGCATGCCCCCGAGGAACTCCGGGCGCAGGTGGCCGCGCACGCCGAGGGCATCCTGGGGCGCTATGCCGGCGCCCCGGCGCGGCGCTAGCACCCCCTCACTCGCCCGCATCGCGCCCCGGCGCCCGCCCGACGGCGCGGAACAGGCCCCCGTCCTCGCGCGCCACGAGCCCCTCCATCTCGAGGCCGGCGAGCGCAACGGCCACCTCCGCGTGCCGCAACCCGCAGGAGACCGCCAACTGGTCCACCCCGGCGGCCTGGCGCCCCAGTGCCACCAGCACCGCTGCGGCAGCCCCCGTGGCCACCACCGGCACCGGGGCGTCCACCCACGCCCCATGCGGCACCTCGGCCACCACGTCGTCGGGCCCCTCGCACAGGGCGGCTCCGCAGCGCAGCAGCGCGTTGCAGCCCGCGGACAGATCCGACGACGGCCACCCGGGCACGGCCAGCACCGGCGTGCCGTTCTCCATGGCGAAATCCGCGGTGATCAGCGCCCCGGAGCGGGCGGCGGCCTCCACCACCACCACCGCATCGCACATGCCCGCCACGATCCGGTTGCGCGCCGGGAACCGCCACGGGGCCGGCTCGGTTCCCGGCCAGTACTCGCCGATCACCGCCCCCGATGCGCAGATGCGCTGGGCCAGGTCGACGTGCCGGCGCGGATGAACGCGGTCCACCCCGGAGCCCAGCACTGCCACTGTTCGCCCGTCGGCGTCGAGTGCGCCCTCATGCGCCGCGGCATCAATGCCCCGGGCAAGCCCGCTCACCACCACCGCCCCCCTCTCCACCAGCCCGCGCGCAAGGGCCGCGGCCAGCTGCCGCCCGGCACCCGATGGGCGCCTGCTGCCCACGATTGCCACCACCGGGGCGGCGCGCATGGCGTGCAGCGACGCCATCATGGCCCCCGCGCCGAACAGCCCGAACGGTGGATCGAAGATGGCGCGCAGCCGAGCGGGATAGTCGACCGCGGTGAGGGGCACGTGGACGATTCCGCGGCCCGCCAGGGCCTCACGGGCGGCGGACGCGCGAAACGCCGCGCGTGCCGCCACGGCCCGATCGGCATCGGCGGGACCCCCTCCGAGCCAGGCCGCCAGTTGCGCCGTGCTCCCCTGCCACAGGTGCTGGGGACCGTGCGCCGCGCGCGCCGCGCGCTGGAGGTCGCGTCCCAGTGCATGCGCGAGCCACGCCAGCCCCAGGGGCCATTCCGGGGGACCCGCCATCACAGGCCCCCCGCGCTGCGGTAGCGCAGGGCCTCAGCCAGGTGCGCGGCGTCCACGGACTCCGCGCCCGCGAGGTCGGCCACGGTGCGGGCCACGCGAATGACCCGGTCGCACCCCCGCGCCGTGAGGCCCAGGCGGTCGATGGCCGCGCCGAGGAGGGCGCGCCCCTCGCGATCCAGCCCCGCGGCATCGCGGGCCGAGCCCGGGCCCAGGCGCGCGTTGGGCTGCGCCTGCCCACGCGCACGCTGGGCAGCCCGCGCGGCCTCCACCCGCGCCCGCACCACGGCACTCGCCTCGCCGCCCTCTGCCGGGCCGAGCATCTCGTGCCGGTCGAGGCGCGGCATGTCCACGCGAAGGTCGATGCGATCTGCGACCGGCCCCGAGATGCGCGCCCGGTAGGCATCCGCCGCTGCGGGCGCGCACGTGCATGCCCTGCGCGGGTCACCCGCATGCCCGCAGGGGCAGGGGTTGCCGGCGCACACCAGCAGGGGCTCGGCGGGGAACCGGGCGGTCCCGTGCGCCCGGGTGATGTCGATGCATCCCTCCTCGAGCGGCTGGCGCAGCGCATCGAGCGCGGCGGGCGCGAAGGCGCACACCTCGTCGAGGAACAGGACCCCGAGATGGGCCAGGGTGATCTCGCCCGGGCGCGGAACGCGGCCGCCACCCACCAGCCCCGGGGCCGAGATGGTGTGGTGCGGAGCCCGGAAGGGCCGTTGGGTGACGAGGGGCTGCCCCCCGGGCAGCAGGCCCGCCGCGGAGTGCACGCGGGTGAGCGCGAGTGCCTCGTGCAGGTCGAGTGCGGGCATGATGCCGGGCAGGCGCCGGGCGAGCATGGTCTTTCCGCCGCCCGGGGGGCCGATCATCAGCAGCGAGTGCCCACCGGCGGCGGCGATCTCGAGCGCCCTGCGGGCATCGCCCTGGCCGCGCACGTCGGCCAGGTCGGCCTGCGGGCGCGCCTGGGACGCCTGCAGGAGCGCGACCACGTCCACAGGCCGGCCCGCGGATGGCGAGCGGCGCTCGAGCACGTCGACGGCATGCCGCAGGGTGCGCGCGCCCAGCACACGGACTCCCGGCACCAGTGAGGCCTCGCCGGCGTTGGCCTCGGGCACCAGCAACTGGCGCCAGCCCCGGCGCGCTGCGTGCTCGGCCATGGCGAGGACGCCGGGGACGGGGCGCAGCGTGCCGTCGAGCGCCAGCTCGCCCACGGCGCCGGTGGCCGCGAGTGCCCCCGGGCGCACCTGCCCCGACGCCGACAGGATGGTGAGGGCCACGGGCAGGTCGTACTGCGGACCGGCCTTGCGCAGGTCGGCAGGCGCCAGGTTGGCCACGATGCGCAGGGCCGGCACGGCGAAGGCCTGGTTGACCAGCCCGGAGCGCACTCGCTCGCGCGACTCCTGCACCGCGGCATCGGGCAGGCCCACGACGCTGAACCCCGGCAGACCCGGCCGCAGGTCGACCTCCACCTCCACGGTGGCGGTGTCGAGGCCCAGCAGCGCCGGGCTGACCATTCGCGCGACCACGCCCCAAGCATGGGGTGTACGGACGCGCGGGTGGCGCGCGGACCCTCACGAGGTCCGCGCGCCACCGTCACATCATCAGGCTGCGGCCTCGTAGCGGGCGGCCACCGCGTCCCAGTTGACGACGTTCCACCACGCCTCCAGGTACACCGGGCGCTTGTTCTGGTACTCGAGGTAATAGGCGTGCTCCCAGACGTCGATGCCCAGGATGGGCGCCTTGCCCTCGGACAGCGGGGTGTCCTGGTTCGGGGTGGACATCACCTCGAGGGCGCCGCCCGACACCACCAGCCATGTCCAGCCCGAGCCAAAGCGCTTGACACCCGCATCGTTGACCGTGGCCTTGAGCTCGTCGAGCGAGCCGAAGGTGGAGTCGATGGCCGCTCCGAGCGCACCGCCCGGCGCACCGCCGCCGCCCGGGCCCATGATCTCCCAGAAGAGGGAGTGGTTGTAGTGCCCGCCCGCGTTGTTGCGCACCGCCATGCGGATGTCCTCGGGGATCTGGTCGAGGCTCGTGAGCACGTCCTCCACCGAGGAGTTCTCCCACGCCGTGCCGGCCAGCGCGGCGTTGGCGTTGTCCACGTATGCCTTGTGATGGCGATCGTGGTGGATCTCCATCGTGGTGGCGTCGATGTGCGGCTCGAGCGCGTTGAACGCGTACGGCAGCGGCGGGAGCTCGAAGGGCATGCGGCCTCCTCCGGAAGGGTTCGTCGTTGTGGCTTCGGATGCAGTGTGGCCCATACGGGCCCGCGATTCACGGACATCGGCACGGGGCCTGGGGTATTCCGGTGCGATGCGTGACACCCAGGCAGCACCCGGGGGATCACGATGGGGCAATGAACAGCGGTGACGTGCATCCGGACCATGCCCTCGGCGCCGCGGGGGAGGCCGCCGCGGCCCGCTGGCTGGTGCGTCGCGGCTGGCAGGTGCTGGCCACCGGATGGCGGGGCGCGGGCGGCGAGATCGACATCGTGGCCGAGCGCCGGGGGGTGGTGGCCGCCTGCGAAGTGAAGACGCGCACCCGGGTGGACCCGCACATGCCGCCCGTGGGGCCCGCCCAGCGACGTCGCCTCGCGCGCGCGGCCCAGGCGTGGTGGGCACGCAACCCGCGGTACGCCGGGCACGTGCTGCGGCCCGACCTGATCATCGTGGTCCCGCGCGGCCCCACGTGGCACATCACCCGCATCGAGGACATCTCACCGGAGGGCTATTCGAACAACGTCAGGGGGTCGCCGTAGGCGCTCGACCGAAACGACATGCGATGGAGCGGCGATGGCCCATGCCGCCGGACGGCGGCGGTGTGCGCGGCAGTGATGTACCCCACGTGGCGGTCGAAGCCGTACACGGGGTACTCCAAGGCCGCGGGGCCCCGCATCAGGCGATCGCGGGCCTCCTTGGCCACCACGGATGCCGCGGCGATGGCCGCGCTCGTGGCGTCGCCCTTCACCAGCGTGCGGTGCGGCGGGGCGTCGGGCCCCAGCGCGAAGCCGTCCACCAGCGCGATGTCGGGGGGCGGGTCGAGGCCCTCCAGCGCGCGGCGCATCACCCACAGGTTGGTGGCGTGCAGGCCCCGGGCGTCGATGGCGCGGGCGCTGGCGCTGACCACCACCACCTGCCGTGCATGGCGCAGCACCGCCCCGGCCAGCACGGCCCGGCGCCGCGGGCTGAGTCGCTTGGAGTCGTCCAGGCCCTCCAGCGCCGCGCGCGCCACCTCACCGAGGCCCGGGACATCCAGGCACACGGCCGCAGCCACGATGGGCCCCGCCAGGCATCCGCGCCCGGCCTCATCGGCACCCGCCACCAGCCGGTGTCCCAGCGCGCGGTCCTGATCGAGGAGCGATGGGCGGGCGCGGACCGTGGCCATGGCGCCCACGCTACCCACCGGCTCCACGGACGCGGGCGACCGGGGCAGTCGCCACAATGCACGCAGGCCCGCTCGACGGAGGTTTCCATGCGCCGCATCGTCCTGGTAACCGCAACGCTCCTGCTGGGGGCCGGCACCCTGCTCGCCGGCTGCGGCAGCGACGCGCCCGCAGGCGGGTCGACCGCCACCGCCCCCGCCGCGACCGCGGCAACGGCCACGGGGTCCGGGACCGCCGCGCAGGCCGTGTCGCAGGCCTACGCCACCCTGCGCGCCGGTTCGTACACCTCCACCAGTTCCACCACGCAAGAGGTGGACGCCAGCGGGGTCGACGCCTCGCTGCGCGGCCAGGTGGAGCGCCAGTTCGCCGCGGGTGCCGCCGAGGTGTCCACGCGCACGCGCTTCGAGTCGCCCGAGCGCGTGGCGATCACCCAGGACATCGGAGGACGATCGCAGCAGGTGGTGCTGTACGACGGCGAGGTGTTCGTGAGCGCCGACGGCACCACGTGGGCCCGTGTGACGGGGGATGCCGCGGCCGCGTTCTCGCAGGCGTCCACGGTGGCGGGGCTCGATCCCGCGTCGCTGTTCAGCGACCTGCGGGCCGACGGCACGGCCACCATCGACGGCGCGCCCGCCACCCGCTACTCGGGCACGGTGGACACCGCCGCGGCCGGCGAGGCGGTGCGCGCCGCGATCGGCGGCCTCGGCGAGCTGGGGACGGCCGTGGGCGACGCCGTGCAGCTGCGATCCGGCACCGTCGAGCTGCAGGTGGCGGACGCCACCGGCACCGTGGCCCGCCAGGACATCACCCTGGAGATCGCGTTCGACTTCGATGCCCTCGCGCGCGCCGCGGGGGAGGGCACGGACGGCGAGGGCGGACTCGGCACCATCGTGCTCACCAGCACGGGCTCGGAGGCCATCACCGATGTGGGCGGGGACATCGTGGTGCGGAAGCCCACGGCCACCACCACGGTGTCGAGCGTGCTCGGGCTCGGGGAGTTCCTGACGTCGTGACGCCAGGCACCGCCGGCGTCACTGCTCGGCGCCGGCCTCCTGCACCTCGACGACCTCCTCGACCTCCACCACGGGCGCCTCGACCTGCGGCTCCACCGGGGCGGCGGCCTCCTGCCGCTGCGACATCCAGGTGGCCTTCTCGCGCACGCGGGCCCGCTTGCCCACGCGGTCGCGGAGGTAGTACAGCTTGGCCCGGCGGACGTCACCCTCGAGGGTGCGCTCGATCTTCTCGATCTTGGGCGAGTGCACCGGGAAGGTCCGCTCCACGCCCACCCCGAAGCTCTGCTTGCGCACCGTGAAGGTCTCGCGCGCCGAGGCGCCCTGGCGCTTGATGACCGTGCCCTCGAACACCTGCACCCGGCGGCGCTGGCCCTCGATGACCTGGAAGTGCACGCGCACGGTGTCGCCGGGCCGGAAGTCCGGCACGTCGTCGCGCAACTGCATGCGCTCGAGGCTCTCGATGACGGTCATTACGGGGTGTCCTCCTGGGATGAAAGCGGCGGCGAGGATAGCACCGCATCGCCCCGAGGTGCGGGACGCACCTGCGAACGGCGCCAATCCTCGATGGCGGCGTGGTCGCCGGACAGCAGCACCGGGGGCACGCCCCATCCGCGGAAGTCCGCCGGGCGAGTGTAGTGGGGATGCTCCACCTGGCCCTCGAGGCCCGGCGAGAACGACTCCCGGTCGAGGCTCTGGGCGTTGCCGAGGGCCCCGGGCAGGCGCCGTGCGACGGCGTCGATGATGGCCATGGCCGCGACCTCGCCCCCCGCCAGCACGAACGGCCCGAGGCTGATGCAGTCGTTGGCGAGGTGCTGGTGAATGCGCTCGTCAAAGCCCTCGTAGCGCCCGCACAGCAGCGTGAGGTCGGGGAGGGCCGCCAGCTCGCGGGCCACGGAGTCGTCGAATGGGCGCCCGCGCGGGGAAAGCACCACCACGCGGCGACTGTCGCGCACGCGCTCGGCGGGCATGCCGTAGACCGCCTCCAAGGCCGCCGACATCACGTCCACGCGCAGCACCATGCCGGGTCCGCCGCCGTACGGGGCGTCGTCCACCTGGCCCTGCCCCAGCGGCGTGTGGTCGCGCGGGCTGAAGCAGCGCACCTGCAGCCCGGCGGCATCGGCGGCGTTGGCCAGATGGCGCGGTCGGCGCAGCCAGTCGAACCACTCGGGGAACAGCGTGATCACGTCCACGTTCACAGGAGCCCCTCGCGCAGGATCACCTGCCGTGCCGCGATGTCGATGCGCACCACCGCATCGCGCGTGAAGGGCAGCAGGAGGTCGTCGCCCCCGCGCCGCACCACCAGGGCGTCGTTCGCCGGCCCGGGCTGCACGCCCTGCACGGGGCCCACCACCCGGTCGCCCTCGCGCACCTCGAACCCGATGAGGTCGCGCACGTAGAAGGTGTCGGGGTCCCCGGGGGCGGGCAGGCGCTCGGGTGGCACCGCGATGGTCGCGCCCGTCAGGATCGCTGCGGCCTCACGGGAATCCACGCCCTCGAAGGTGAGCACGGCCTTCGGGGCCTCCCCGCGGCGGCCCGACACCACCAGGCCGCGGTCTGCGCCGCCCACCCGCACGGTCACCTGCTCGCCCGGCTGCAGGGTGCCGAGCGTGGGCCCGTCGGCGTGCGCCGTGATGGCCCCCCGCACCCCGTGGGGGCGACCCAGCCGCGCGATGGCGACCCGCTCGCCCGCGTCCGGCATGGCGCTAGTCGGAGATCCTGAGGCCCAGGCCGCCCTGGCTGCGCGGCCCGGTGGCGGCGCGCAGCAGGGTGCGCAGCGCATGCGCACCGCGCCCGCCGCGCCCGATGACCTGACCGCGGTCGGACTCGGCCAGCAGCAGGTCCACCACGGGCTCACCGCGGTCGTCGGCCACCCGCGCCGACACCTCGTCGGGGTGCTCCACCATCGCCCGCGCAATGCGGGCGACCATCGCGACGGCGCGGTCCTCGCTCACCCGCGCTCGCGCACGATCGAGATGAGCTTCTTCACTGCCGGGGTGGGCTGCGCGCCATGGCCCAGCCAGTGGTCCGCGCGGGCCAGGTCGACCTCCACGATGGACGGGTCGGTCTGCGGGTTGTAGCGACCGATCGTCTCGATGTTGCGTCCGTCGCGCGGGGAGCGCGAGTCGCTCACCACGACGCGGTAGATGGGGTTCTTCTTGCTGCCCACGCGGGCGAGGCGGATCTTGACCACGGTGCTCCTACTCGGATTCGATGTCAGGCGCCGAGCATGGACGGAAGCCCGCCCTTGCCCATGCGCTTCATGAGCTTCTGCATCTGCTTGAACTGCGCCAGGAGTTGGTTGACCTCCTGGACCGTCGTGCCGCTTCCCTGCGCGATGCGGCGCCTGCGACTGCCATTGATGATGTCTGGCCGGGCCCTCTCCGACAAGGTCATGCTGCTGATGATGGCCTCGACGCGGTCGATGCGCCGTTCGTCGACCTGCACGTCCTTCATCTTGGCGGCCTGGCTGAGCCCGGGAATCATGCCCATCACCTGGCCGATCGGCCCCATCTTGCGCACCTGACGCAACTGGTCGAGGAAGTCGTCGAGGGTCAGGTTGCCCCCGCGCATCTTCTCCTCGAGGCGCTTGGCGTCGGCCTCGTCCACGTTCTGCTGGGCCTTCTCGATGAGGCTCAGGACGTCACCCATGCCCAGGATGCGCGAGGCCATGCGGTCCGGGTGGAACGCCTCGAGGGCATCCACCTTCTCGCCGGTGCCGACGAAGAGGATGGGCTTGCCCGTGACCGCCCGCACCGACAGCGCGGCGCCGCCGCGGGCGTCGCCGTCGAGCTTGCTGAGGATGACGCCGTCGAACTGCACGGCGTCCTGGAAGGCCACCGCCACGTCCACGGCGGTCTGGCCGGTCATGGCGTCCACCACCAGCACCACCGAGGTGGGCCGGACGGCGTCACGGATGGCCACGAGCTCGTCCATCATCTCGGCGTCGATGGTGAGCCGGCCGGCCGTGTCCACGAGCACCACGTCGCGGCCGGTGCGCGTGGCCTCGGCGATGCCGGCCCTGGCGAGCGCGACCGCGTCGGTGGCGCCCGGCTCGCGGTGCACGGGCACCCCGATCTGCTCGCCCAGCACGGCCAGCTGCTCCATGGCCGCGGGGCGATGCACGTCGCACGCCACCATCAGTGGCGCGCGGCCCTCCCCCGCGAGCAGGCGGGCGAGCTTGGCCGTGTGCGTGGTCTTCCCCGACCCCTGCAGGCCGGCCATCAGGATGACCGTGGGCGGGGTGGGCGCCATGGCCAGGCCCACGTTGGTGCTGCCCATGAGGCGCGTGAGCTCCTCGTTGACGATCTTCACCACCTGCTGGTCGGGCGTGATGGACGACATCACCTCGTCGCCCGTGGCCCGCTCCTTGATGGCCGTGGTGAGCTGCTTCACCACCGGCAGGCTGACGTCGGCCTCGAGCAGCGACAAACGGATGGCCCGCATGGCCTTGTCGATGTCGGCCTCGGTCAGCTTGCCCCGGCCCCGGAGGCCGGAGAAGACTCCCTGCAGCTTGTCGGTGAGCGCGTCGAACACGACGGCTCAGGTTACCGCGCTACGCATCGGTGCCCGAACCGGGCGAGAAGATGGCCTCGGCGAACGCCGCGGCATCGAAGGGCTGCAGGTCGTCCAGACCCTCCCCCACGCCGATCATGGCCACGGGGATTCCCAGCTCGCGCTCGATGGCCAGCACGATGCCGCCACGCGCCACGCCATCGAACTTGGTGAGCACCAGGCCGGTCACCGGCACGGCATCCGAGAACAGCCGCGCCTGGGACAGGCCGTTCTGCCCGGTGGTGGAATCGATCACCAGCAGCACGTGGTGCGGGGCACCATCCATCGCCTTGCCGGTGACCGCGTGGACCTTGCGAAGCTCCTCCATGAGGTTGCGCTGGGTCTGCAGGCGCCCGGCGGTGTCGATGATGACCACGTCCGCGCCACGCGCCCTGCCTGCGGCCACGGCGTCGAACGCCACCGCGCCGGGGTCGGCGCCCTGCGACTGCCGGACGATGTCCACCCCGGCCCGATCGGCCCACACCGCGAGCTGCTCCACGGCCGCCGCGCGGAAGGTGTCGCCCGCCCCGATCACCACTTTCTGCCCCATGTCGGTGAGCCGGTGCGCCAACTTGCCGATGGTGGTGGTCTTGCCGCTGCCGTTGACGCCCACCACCAGGATGACCGTGGGGTCGTCGCCAAGCGGGAGGCGCGCGGGCTCGGGAGCCAGGCGGCGGGTGATCTCGGCGGTGAGGGCGCGACCCAGGGACTCGCCCGACGTGATGCGCCCTGCAGCGGCCTCATCGCGCAGGGCATCCACCACGTCGGTGGTGGCGGCCATGCCGCAGTCGGCCACGATCAGGGCCTCCTCCAGGTCGTCCCAGGTGTCATCCGACACCAGCGCCGACTGGTAGATGCCGGCCAGCTGCGGCGAGATGGCCTGCGACTGGCTGGCGGCCAGCCCCTCGCGCAGCCTGCGGAACAACCCGCGCCGGCGCGGCTGGTCATCCGGCGGCGGGACGTCCGGCACCGACAGCCCGAACAGCTCGGCGAATGCGCCGAGGCCGCGATCGTCCCGCCCGGCGCTCATCCGGCCTGGGCGGCGGGCGACTCCGGTGGGCGCGCCTCGCTGAGCTGCCGGCGCACCCACGGGCGCGCCGGGCCCTCGGCGTCGCGATCCAGGCGACGTGCCACCACCTGCGACACGCCCGAGCGCCCCATGGTGACCCCGAAGAGCACGTCGGCCACCTCCACCGTGGGCTGCTGGTGGGTGATGAGGATGAACTGGCGCTCGCCGGCCAGGCGGCGCAGCACGCCCAGGAACCGGCGGAGGTTGGCGTCGTCGAGCGCGGCCTCCACCTCGTCGAGCAGGTAGAAGGGCGTGGGCCGCGCCATGGCGATGGCCAGGCAGAAGGCGAGGGCGATGAGCGACTTCTCGCCGCCCGAGAAGAGCGCCAGCGACCGGGCGCGCTTGCCCGCCGGCACGACCTCGACCTCCACCCCGTCCTCGCCGTCGTCGTCCACCACGCGCAGGCGACCGCTGCCGCCCGGGAAGAGCAGCCCCACGACCTCCTGGAAGCGCGCGTCCACCGCGGCGAGGACGTCCGCGAACCCGCCGGCCACCTGCGCGTCGAGCTCGGCCATCTGCGCGCGCAGGGCATCCGCCGACTGCTCCAGGTCGGCGATCTGCTCGGTGGCCTCGGCCTCGCGCTCAGCCAGCTCGGCACGCTCCTGGGCCGCGAGCGGATTGACCGCCCCCATGCCCTCGCGACGCATGGCCAGGGCCTCCACCCGCTCGGCCACGGCGTCGGCGGACTCCTCGCCGTCGGCGGGCGGCGCGGGGGCCGGGGCACCATCCGGCACGCCCGCCTCGCGCGCGCGCTCGGCGCACACCGCCAAGCCCACCTCCGCCGCCCGGTCGGCCTCGGCAGCCTGCTCGGCGGCGCGCTCGGCGGCCTGCGCGGCCTGCTGGGCATGCTGCACCGCCGTGGCCATCTCGGCGATGGTGGCGGCCAGGGCCCGCGACCGGGAGTCCACCTCGTCGGCACGCGGCCCCAGGGCCTGCGCGACGTCCTGCATGGCCCGGGCGGCGGCGAGAACGGCCGAATGGTCGGCCATGGGCGCCTCGGGAGCCTCGGCCTCGGCGCGGGCACGTGCGCGACGGGCGATGATGTCCTCGAGCCGGGCGCGCTCCTGCGTGGCATCGGCCTGGGCCCCCCGCATGGCGTCGCGGGCGGAGTCGCGCGCGGCGCGTGCGGCAGCGGCGGCCTGCGCCGCGGCCTCGGGGTCTGCAGGCTGCCCCTGCGGCGCCGTGCCGAGGCGCGTCAGCTCCGCCCGGGCGGCGTCGAGGGCGGCCACGGCCTCCGACCGGGCGGCGGCGCGACGGCGGTCCTCCGCGCGGGCGCTCTGCACGCGCGCCTCCGCGCGCTCGGCGCACCGGGCGGATGCCCTCGCGCGGGCCTCGCGCCGTCGGTGGGCTGCCACGGCATCGGCCTCGCGCGACTCCGCCGCGGCCAGCGCCTCGGCCGCCGCCCCGGCGGCGTCGATGGCCCGCCGGTGCAGCGCGCGACCAGCCCAGGGACCGCGCACGCCGGTGAGCATGCCGGTGGCGGGCCGCAACGCCAGGCCCTCCGCGGTGACCAGCACGCGGGCCCCCACGCCCCCGGGAAGCCCGTCGAGGGAGGGCACCAGCCAGGCATCCGCCAGGAGTCCGTCGAGCCACGGGCGGGCGGCGTCGGGGCAGGCCGTGATTACCTCGGCAAGCGGACGCGCGCCCGGCACGGGCGGCTGCGCGGCGGGCGGGTCCGGCCGGGGCCGCGCCACGGCGGCGGCAGCCGCACCATCGTCAAGGGCGCGGGCGCCCTCGGGCACCGATGCCACCAAGGGCGCGTCGGCCATCTCGCCCAGCGCCGCGGCCACGGCGCGCTCCATGCCATCGCGCACCTCGATGCCGTCGCCCAGCAGCACCGCCCCCGGGTGGCGGTCGTCGGCGGGCGCGAGCGCGGCGGCCTCGGCGGACAGGCGCGCGGCGCGCGCCGCCGCGCCCTCGCGCGCCGACCGGGCCGACTCCACCGCGCGGGCGGCAACGGACCGCAGGTCGGCATCGCGGTCACGGCGGGCCCGGCTGATGTCGGCGCGGCGCTCGGCGCGGGCCGGGTCCGGCCCGCCCGCGCCGTCCAGCTCGGCCAGCGCCTCGGTGGCGCGCACGATGCGCTGCTCGGCGGCCGCGCGCTGCTGCGCATCGCGCTCCGCGACGCGACGGTGCTCACGCGCCGCCTCCAGCGCGCGTACGGCCGACTGGTCGGCTGCCTCGGCCTGCTCCAGCCGCTCAGCCGCGATCGCGGCGGACTCGTCGGCGCGTGCGAGTGCCTGCTCGGCATCGCGCGCCGCCGCCTCGGCGGCCACGAGCGCCTGCTGCGCCTCGCGCCTGCGGTCGCGCCGGCGCTGGGCCTCGTCGGCGGCGGCCTGCACGCGACCCGTGGCCACCTCGGCGCGCCCGGCCAGGCGCTCGCCCACCGCGCGCAGGCGTGATGCCGACTGCATGGCGGCCTCCCGCTCCGCGACCACGGCGGCGCGCTGCCCGGCCGCGGCCGTGGCGGCCTCGCGGGCGGCATCGAGCGCCCCGCGCGCATCGCGCAGGGCGGCTTCGCGCTGCGCCCGCGCATCGCGCGCGCCGGCGAGCTCCCGCGCAGCATCGCGTGCGCGGGCGTGGATGAGCGCGTCGCGGGCCTCGGTGAGCTCACGCTCCACCTCGGCGGCGCGCTCGGCGGCACGTGCCTGGCGTTCCAGCGACCGCGCGCGCGTGGCGAGCTCGGCCGCGAGGTCGCGCGCGCGGGACAGGTGGTCGTCCACGTGCTTGAGGCGCAGTTCCGCCCGGTGCCGACGACGCTTCGGGAGCCCCGTTCCGGCCGCCTCGTCGAGGATGGCGCGCAGGTCCGTGGGCTTGCTCTGGCAGATTGCATCGACCTGGCCCTGCCTGATGATCGACAGCGACTGCGGCCCCAGGCCGCGCGTGGACAGCGCGTCGAGCACGTCCACCAGGCGCACGGTCGATCCGTTGAGGCGGTAGCCGGAGTCGCCGGCGCGGGTGAGGCGTCGCGACACGCCCATCTCGGCCGGGCCATCGCCCGGGCCGCCGTCGAGGGACAGCGCCACCTCCGCCATGCCCACCGGCTGGCGGCCGTCGCCGCCCGAGAACAGCACGTCCTGCATGCCGGGGGCGCGCAACCTTCCCGCGCGCTGCTCGCCGAGCGCCCACGCGATGGCCTCGGAGATGTTGCTCTTGCCCGAGCCGTTGGGCCCGACGACCACGTTGAGGCCCGGACCGAACTCGAGGTCCACGGGGTCGGCGAACGACTTGAAGCCCTTGATGCGGACGCGCCTCAGCACGGCGTCATGCCCCCCGTCCCAGGACGCGCAGGGCCGCGGCCGCGGCCTGCTGCTCGGCGGCCTGCTTGGACCGCCCGGATCCGCTGCCCAGCACGACGTCGTCCTGGGTGACGCGGGCGTGGAACGTGCGGTCCTGCGGCGGCCCGTCGTGCCCGGTGATCTCGTACCGCACGGGGGTGCCCCCTGCCCCCTGGACGTGTTCCTGGAGCGCGCTCTTGGGGTCGAGCATGCGGGCGGGCGCGGCGTCGAGGGCCTCCGAGAAGGCGCCCAGCACGGCACTGGTGGTGGCCGCGGGGCCGGGGCCGATCCACCCCGCGCCGATGACCGACTCGGCCAGCGCGGCCGGGACGCTGGGGCGCCGGGCCATTGCCGCGGCGTCGTCCGCGCGCGCTGTGGGGGCGGCCTGCACCATGGCCTCGGGCAGCCCGCATGCGCGCGCCACCCGGGCGCATGCCTCGCGCGACACCACCCGCTGGCGCATGCGCGTGAGCTCGCCCTCGGAGCTGCCGGGATGCCGGCTGAACAGCGCCGTGGTCACGATGACGCCCAGCACGGCATCGCCGAGGAATTCGAGCCTTTCGTACGACCGGGAACGCCGGGGGGCCCAATCGCGATGCGTGAGGGCCTCCTCCCGGAGTTCGGGGTCGAGCAGGTCCAGCAGCCCGGCGAGGTCACGTGGGTGCTGTCCGGCGCCGTCAGGAACCGGAGCGGGCGACGATGTAGTCGACGGCATCGCCGACCGTGGTGATCTTCTCGGCGTCCTCGTCGGGGATCTTCACCCCGAACTTGTCCTCCATCTCCATGATCATCTCGACCAGGTCAAGGGAGTCGGCGTTGAGGTCCTCCTGGAAGGAGGCGGTCTCCACCACCTCGGATGCGTCGACACCCAGCTGCTCGACGAGGATTGACTGAAGCTCGGAGAGGGCCTGCGCTCGATCCACCATTGCTCCTTCAGGGCGTGGGAGAGGTACCGGTACGCGGCTCAACGTACCAGCGCAGCCGGACGCCCCCGCCCGCCCGGCCCGGGTCTACGACCCCGCGGCCAGCCCGGCCTGGATGTGGCCAGTGACGTCCTCGCGCAACCCCTGCGCGGCGCGCAGGATGCCGTTGGTCATGCCCCGCGTGCCGGTGTTGCCGTGGCCGATCATCGAGATGCCGCGCACGCCCAGCAGGTACGCGCTGCCGTACTCCTCGGGGTCGATGTGCTTGCGCAGGTCCTTGAACACCGGCATGCCCAGCGCGCCGGCCACCTTGCCGCGCACGCTCGAGGTGAGGCCGCGCCGGATCTCGTGGAAGATCATGGCGGCCGTGC
>CAZEUE010000031.1:0-2305 GCA_964514615.1 uncultured Bifidobacterium sp.
CGGCCTGCACGCCTCGTTCGGCTGCGGGTCGTGCAAGACCGTCGCGAAGATCGCGTCCGATGCCGACAAGCCGCGGGGGCTCGTGGTGGTGCCCGCGGGACGCGAGGCGGAGTTCCTGGCGCCACGGCCACTGCGCGCGCTGCCGGGCATCGGCCCGGTCACCGGCGAGCGCCTGGCGCGGGCGGGGCTGGCCACCATCGGCGACCTCGCGGCCCTCGACGACACGGCGCTGTCCGCGGTGCTGCCCGTCGCGCACGGCCGGGAGTTGCGCGACCGCGCGCGGGGAATCGACCCCCGCGAGGTCGATCCGTCGTCCAGTCCGGCCGTGACCATCGGGCACGAGACCACCTTCGCCCACGACGTCGCCGACCCGGAGGTGCTGGCAGGGCACGCGGACGACCTCGCCGCGCGGGTGACCGAGCGACTGCGGCGCGACGGCCGGGGAGCCGGCACCGTCACCGTGAAGCTGCGCTACCCGGACTTCTCCATCCAGTCGCGCGCGGCGTCGGCGGAGTTCGCCACCGACGACGCCGACGAGATCGCCCGCCTGGCCCAGGTAGCGCTGTCGCGGGCGCTGGTAGATCGCCCGCCGCCGGTGCGGCTGCTGGGCGTGAGCGTCACGCGCCTGTCCCCCGTGAGCCAGATGATCATGCACCCGGGCGAGGCCACGCCCTAGCCTTCAGCCATGAGCCGGGATCAGTTCGATGCCGCAGTGCAGGAGGAGTGGCGCAAGCGCTCGCGGGGGGCCCGGGCGTGGATGGCCGTGAGCGGCCTGCTCGGGGCCGTCCTGCTCGCCGCGGTCGGCGGGGCGTGGACCGGCAGCGCGGGCGGGGCCGTGGTTGGCGGGGTGCTCGGCGTGGTGGGGGGCGCGGGCATCGCGTGGCTGGTGGTGCGCGCGCAGGCACGGCGTTCGGCGCACCGGGCGGTGGCCGCCGACTGGGCGCGCGACCACGGCTGGCACTACGCCGAGAAGGTCGGGATACCGGCCATCGACCTGGGGTTCCTGCGGCAGGGCGACCGGCGCTACTGCGAGGACGGCGCCACCGGGCACCTGGCCGGACACCCCGCGGAGTTCGCCAACTTCACGGTGGAGAACGACAGCACCGACAGCGAGGGGCGCCGGCAGGTGGACTACGACCACTACTTCATCGTGGTGGTGCACCGGCACTGGCAGGGCCCGGCCCTCACGATGGTGCGCAGGTCGATCTCGCTCGGGCGCGGGCTGCGCAACGCCATCCGGTCGTCAGCCACCGCGCGCAAGGTGGTGGACGTGGAGAACGACGCCTTCGCCAAGGAGTTCCAGGTGACCATCCCCGACGAGTGGCAGCCGGACGTGGTGTTCCTGCTCATCCCCCCGGACATGCAGGAGCATCTGGCGGATGGCGCACGGCTGCAGGACGTGCGGCAGGTGGACGCCGACCCGTCCTTCCTGTTCCTCGCGTGGCCCAAGCACTTCTCGGCCGAGGACCTGCCGGTGCTCGAGACCCGGCTGGCCGACGTGGAATGGCTGGCTGGCCGCTGGGGCGACGTGCCGCCCGCCATGCGCCCGTTGGCGCCCGGCGGGACGGCCTGACGCCGACGACCCGGCTACTGGCCCAGCAACTCCTTGCGGGCGGCGGCGGCGAACTGCTCGTCGGTGAGGGTGCCCGAGGCGTTCAGCTCGGCCAGCTGGGTGAGCTTGCCCACGATGTCGCCACCGGCCGGGGCGGCAGGCGGGGGCGGGGCGGCCTGCTGGGCGTCGCCGGCGGCGCGCTCGGCCTGGCGACGCTGCACGTTGCCGCTGACCGCGGTTGCCGTGCCGGCGATGACGGCCGTGCGGCCGACGGTCCTCAGAAGTCCTGGCATTGCTGTCTCCTCGTCTACTCGCCCGCCGCCTCGATGGCGGCGAGAAGGTCGTCCATGCCGATGCGCCCGCTCCCCAGGAATACCCCGCCGCGCTCGTGCACGGCGGTCACGAACCCACGGGCCCAGGTGTTCTCGTACAGCACGAAGGCCGCCACCGATCCGGGGGGCATCTCCTCGGCGGCCAGTTGCATGTCCTCGTCGTGGATGAGGCCCGTGCGCACGCCCGAGAAGGCGATGAGCTCCGCGGCGTCGCCGGCCTCGGAAAGGTCCATCCCCGAGATGGTGCCGTCCTCGTCCTTGCGGATGACCAGGGCGTCGAGCACCTGGATGATGCCCTGCTGCACCAGGGCCGCCACCTGCATGACGGCCCCGCCATCCAGCGGCGCGCCGGGCGGGAAGCCCACCAGGAAGTAGTCGACGGGTCCGAGATCGAGTTCCTGCGCCATGGCGACTCCTTGGG
>CAZEUE010000031.1:2405-16228 GCA_964514615.1 uncultured Bifidobacterium sp.
AGGAAGTAGTCGACGGGTCCGAGATCGAGTTCCTGCGCCATGGCGACTCCTTGGGGATGGGCTGGCCAGCGCACTCTAGGCACATGGCACCTGCGCGGTCGTGTGGTTTCCCCCACCCTGCTGCCGGCGGAGGCACGGTCGGCCTGCATCACCGATGTCACGCCGGCGGCCATCAGGCCCCGGGGCTGCAACAGCGGCGCGAGGCTCACCGCAAACCCCGCGGGTGACCAGCAGCGTGAGCGCGGTGATTGCGGCGACGCACGGGCACCACCCGGCGATGAACGCAGCGCCCTTCGCGGTGCCGCGCCGCCAGGCGCCGTGCCCAGGCGACCACGGTGCCGGCGGGGCCTACTCTGCGGGGGTGGTGACGACCCGACGGGCAGTGCAGTGGCTCCGCGAGCCCGAGGTGCTGGTGGCGCTGGCGGCGTTGGCGGGCGTGGCAACCGGGCTGGTGCTGGCCGCCGTGGGGCAGGACACCGCCGCCAACGTGGTATGGGGCGTGGTGACCGGTGCGCTTCTGGTGCCGCTCACCTGGTCGGTCGTCCGCACGCTGCTGCGCCGCGACGTGGGCGTGGATGCCATCGCCCTCGTTGCAATGGCCGGCGCCCTTGCGCTGCAGGAGTTCCTGGCCGGGGCCGTGGTCGCCCTGATGCTGGCGGGGGGCAACGCCCTCGAGGCAGCCGCGGGAAGACGCGCGCGCCACGACCTGGAGGCGCTGGTGAGCCGCGTGCCCGCATGGGCCATGCGGCAGGGGGATGACGGCAGGTTCGAGCGCGTGCCCGCGGACGAGGTGCAGCCGGGGGACGTGCTGCTGGTGCGCGCAGGCGAGGTGGTCCCGGTGGACGGCCGCGTGCTCGACGTTCCCGCATTGCTCGACGAGTCGGCCCTCACCGGCGAGCCCCTGCCGGTGGAGCGCATGCCCGGCGACGCGGTGCGGAGCGGGGTTGCCAACGCGGCCGAGGCCTTCGAGCTGGTCGCCACGCGCCCGGCATCGGAGAGTGCCTACGCCGCGATCGTGCGCCTGGTGTCGGAGGCCGAGGGACAGCGCGCGCCGTTCGAGCGCATGGCCGACCGCTACGCCGCGCTGCTGCTGCCGGTCACCCTGGTGGTGGCCGGGCTGGCCTGGGCCCTCAGCGGCGATCCGGTGCGCGCGCTCGCCGTGCTCGTGGTGGCCACGCCGTGCCCGCTCATCCTCGCCGCGCCCATCGCGCTGGTCAGCGGGGTGTCCCGCGCCGCGCGCAAGGGGGTAGTGCTGAAAGGGGGCGTGGTGGTGGAGCAACTGGCACGCACGTCGGCCGTGCTCCTCGACAAGACCGGCACCCTCACCACGGGCCAGCCCGAGATCGAGCACATCGCGACGGCCGGCGCCGGCGACGCCGACGCCGACGACGTGCTGCGCCTTGCGGCGTCGCTGGAGCAGCACTCCGCCCATGTGGTGGCCGGTGCGCTGGTGCAGGCCGCCCACCGCGACGCCCTGCCGCTGGACCGCCCCGCGGGCGTGCACCAGGTGCACGGGCAGGGCATCGAGGGAACGATCGACGGGCACCGCGTGACGGTGGGGTCGGCGCAGTGGCTGCGCGACAACGGGATCGATCCGAGGTCACTGCTGGACGCCCGTGGCGCCCACGCCGGCAACGGGCGGGGCATGGTGCTGGTGGGCGTGGACGGGGCGCCCGCCGGGCTGATCGTGCTGGCCGATCCCATCCGGCCCGATGCGCGCGAGATGATCGCCCGGCTGCATGCGGCGGGCGTGCAGGAGGTGGCCATGGCCACCGGCGACCAGCGCGACGTGGCCGAGGCCGTGGCGGCCGAACTGGGCATCGACGTGGTGCACGCCGAGTGCAGCCCCGAGGACAAGGTGGCCGTGGTGGCCGCCATGCGGCAGGGCGAGGGCCGTCGCCGCGTGGCCATGGTGGGGGACGGCATCAACGACGCCCCGGCGCTGGCCCGGGCCGACGTGGGCGTGGCCATGAGCACCCCGGGCGCCACGGTGGCGTCGGAGACCGCCGATGCGGTGGTGATGGTGGACCGCGTGGACGGGGTGGCCGATGCCATCGTCACCAGCCGGCGGGCGTCGGCAATCGCGCGCCAGAGCGTGGTGGGCGGCATGCTCATGAGCTTCGCCGCCATGGGCTTCGCGGCCTTCGGCTACCTGTCGCCCGTTGCCGGCGCCCTCCTGCAGGAGGGCATCGACGTCATCGTCATCCTCAACGCCCTGAGGGCCCTGCGCGCCTAGGAGGCGGGCACCGTGGCCCGGGTGCGGGCGGTCTGCAGGAAGAAGTCCTGGTCGCGGATGACGCGGATGGGGCTCGACAGCTTCCACACCACCGTCACCGCGCCATCGGGCGCCACGGTGGTGTTGGGCTGGTCTGCCTCGCCGCGCGCGCCCGACACCCACCGGGGGGTGCCCCACGCGGTGGAGCCGGCCGGGCGCGTGCGGGCCTGCACCCGCACCGAGGTGCCGTACGAGCGCTTGAACACCGTGGTGGTGGCGCCATCCCGGGCGGTCACCACCTCGGGGTCATCCACGTCCTGGCCACGGGCCGAGAGCACCTGCATTGGGGCCCACGCGCCGCCGGCCGCGCGGGTGCGTGACTGCACCATCTTGCGCTGCGCCTGGGCGTCCGACGCCCACTCCCACACGGCGGTCACCGTGCCGTCAGGACCCACGGCCAACTGCGGGTCGCTGGCGTGGGTGCCGCGCCGGGACAGGTTCACGATGGGCCCCCATGTGGTGGATCCGGCCGGGCGCGTGCGGGCCTGGATGAGTCCCGGTGACGGACGCAGGGAGTTCTCGTCGGTGGCTTCCACCGCGCGCTCCCACGCGGCGGTCGCCTCGCCCGCGGGCGAGGCGATCACCACGGCGTCGTTCGACTGGGCGCCGGGAAGCGAGAGGGCCTGCACCGGGCCCCAGGCCCCGGCGGCCGACCGCGTGCGCGCCTGGATGATGAATGACCTGCCGTCGCGCGTGGGCCGCTCCCACGCGACGGTGATGGTGCTGTCGCCGGCGATGGCGATGGACGGGTCGATGGCATCGGTACCGCCCGCCGACAGGTTCACGGTACGGCCGAAGCGCATGGCGCCCTTCTGCATGATGCGCGCCTGGATGCGGCGATTGCCGGCCTGCCCCTGGGCCCACACCACCACGGTCGACCCGTTCGGGGCGATGGCGATGCGGTTGTCGGTGGCGTCGCCACCGGGGTTCGACAGCGTGCGCACCGGACCGAAGGTGCGCGACCCCGCGCCCTTGATGCGCACCTGGACGGTGCGGTTCCACGTGCGCATGTTCTTCCATGCGATGGCCGTGCGGCCATCGGCACCGATGGCGATGCGGGGGTCCTCGTGATTGGCACCGCGCGCCGACAGGTTGACCACGGGCGTGAATCCCCCGTTGGGGCCGCGCATGCGGGAGCGGATCTGCCACGCCTGGCCGTCCCACCCCTCCCATGCGTAGGTGACCGCGCTCGACGGCCCCGCGACCACCCACGGGTCGTCCGACGGCACCCCCGAGGGCGTCACGTCGGATGCGCCGGTCCATGACCCCGGCGCGGCAACGATGCCGGTGGACGCCCCCTGCCCATGCGCCGAGGCGGCAAGGGCCAGCCCGGCGGCAAGCCCGGTGGCGGTCATCACGAGGGCACGGGACGGCGACTGCGACACGAGGAACTCCAGGGGGCAGGGAATCTCCTGAGTGTACCGGCCCCCGCCCCGGGCCTACGGGCGCATTGCGGCGATGATCGCACCCGTCGTCGCCGGCGCGGGTGCGCCGCGGGCCACCACGCGCACCGTGCCATCACGGCGCACCACCAGCACCGCGATCTCGCGGGTGCCGCGCTGGCCGATGGCCGCGAGCACCCCCCGCACGCCGGCGTAGGCGCACCACACCCGGCCGCGGGCGGGAACCGGGGTTCCCGTGGCCATGCCGCCCTCGATCCAACCGCGCGCGCGCCTCCACCTGCGGCCCATGAGGGGTACCTCCACCACCGGCACGCCGGGGCCGAGGACCGCCACCCAGGCGTCGACGTCGCGCTGCTGCCGTCGGCGGAAGGCAAGTACCACCACGCAGGGGTCGGCAGGGAGATCGCCGGGTAGCACGCGGTCGGCGCCGTCGAGATCGCGCGCCGCGAGGCGCGGCAGGCGCGGGGTCAGGCCGCGGCCAGGTACGGCGACCACGCCTCGGGGCGGCGTGGGGTGGCGACATCGATGAACACGTCGGCGCGGGGGGGGCGGGGCTTGCTGCGCGGGTACATCGCGATCTCGTGGCACAGGGAGTCGCCCTTGCGGGCGTTGCAGGGGGCGCATGAGGTGACCACGTTGAACCACGACGAGTCGCCGCCGCGGCTGCGGGGCACCACGTGGTCCACGGTGAGCTTGGACCGGCTGCCGCAGTACTGGCAGGTGTAGGCATCGCGGGCGAACAACGCGCGGCGGCTCATGCGGCGCGCCTCGTACCGGGGCACCTTCACCCGGTAGACCAGGCGGATCACGTGGGGGGCGGGGAAGTCGCGTGCGACGCCCCGGATACCGCGCGGTGAGTGCTCGAGGATCTCTGCCTTCTCCTTGAGCAGGAGCACGAGGGCGCGCCGCAGGGAGCACACGTTGATGGGCTCATACGACGCGTTGAGGACGAGGACGTGCTGCGGAACCACCTCCTAGGTCGGCGGCATGTTATCGGCTCGCCCTCCGGATCCTCCGGCAGCGGCCCCCGCGGTTGCATCGGCGGCCTCCGTCGCGGCGAGGAGGGCCACCACGTGCCAGGCGATCACGGCCTCCTCATCGGCCGGCACCACGCGCACGTCGACGGGCGCGCCCTCGCGCCCCACGGCCCCGACGCCGGCGGCGTTGGCGGCCGGGTCGAGGTGCACGCCCATGAACCCGAGGCCCGCGCAGGCATCGGCGCGTATCGCGGGGGCGTTCTCGCCGATGCCCCCCGAGAACGCCAGGCAGTCGATGCCCCCGAGGGTCGCGGCCATGGCCGCGATGGCGCCGCGCACCGACGCGGTGAACATGTCGAGCGCCAGGGCCGCCCGGGCGTCGGCGTGGCGCTCGGCCAGCAGCACGCGCACGTCGTCGGTGCCTCCCGACACCGCGGCCAGCCCGCACTCACGGGCCAGCACCTCGTCCGCGCGATCCGGTTCGGCCCGCGCGATCTCGAGCACCACCCCGGGGTCGAGGTCGCCGGGGCGGGTGGGCATCATCACCCCGCCCTCCGGCGTGAACGCCATCGTGGTATCCACCGACCGGCCGTCGCGCACCGCGGTCACGCTGCAGCCACCACCGAGGTGCGCCACCACCAGGCGCGGGGGGCACCCGGCCCCGAGGGCGCGCACCACCGATTCGACCGCCAGGCCGTGGAACCCATAGCGGCGGATACCCCGTGCGTCGTAGCGCCCGGGAATCGGCAGCCGACGCGCCACCTCAGGCATGGTGGCGTGGAATCCGGTGTCGAAGCAGGCAATCTGGGGTACGCCGGGAAGCGCATCGCATGCCGCGAGCATGGCCTCGATCTGCACGGGCAGGTGCAGGGGGGCATGCCCCCGGGCCGCGCGCAGGGCGTCGATGACGGCGGCATCCACCCGCGCCGGGCGGGCGAGCCCCGGCCCCCCGTGGGTCACGCGGTGCCCGACGGCATCCGGGGGGTCCTCCTGCCCCGCCAGCACCTGCGCCACGGCCAGGGCGTGCGCGCGCGCGCCATTGCAGGGGATGCGGCCCCCGTCCACGTCGAGCCCGTCCACCGTCACCCGGAACCGGACCGACGTGGACCCGCAGTTGAGCACGAGCACCCTCATGGCGTTTCCCGCAGCGCCTCCCGCCAGGTCCAGTCGCGCACCTCGGGCAGGTCCTCGCCCGCCGAGCGCACGTGCTCGCGGTGGGCCACCAGGCGGTCGTGCATGGCCTGCTTCAGGTAGGCCCCCGGCGACCCCAGGTCGGGCACGCGGTCGACCACGTCGCGCACAAGATGGAACCGGTCGATGTCGTTCATCACGACCATGTCGAACGGCGTGGTGGTGGACCCCTCCTCCTTGTAGCCACGCACGTGCAGGTTGCCGTGGTTCGTGCGGCGGTAGGTGAGGCGGTGGATCAGCCACGGGTAGCCGTGGTAGGCGAAGATCACCGGACGGTCCGTGGTGAAGATGCTGTCGAAGTCACGGTCCGACAGGCCGTGCGGGTGCTCCTCGCGCGGCTGCAGGCGCATCAGGTCGACCACGTTCACCACCCGCACGCGCAGGTCGGGCAGCGCCTGCCGCAAGATCGCCGCGGCCGCGAGGGTCTCGAGCGTGGGGATGTCGCCGCAGCAGGCCATCACCACGTCGGGCTCGCCGTCGGCGTCGTTGCTCGCGAAGCCCCAGATGCCGATGCCGGCATCCACGTGCGCGATGGCCTGCTCGATGTCGAGGTACTGCAGGGCCGGCTGCTTGCCGGCCACCACCACGTTCACGCGGTTGCGGCTGGCAAGGCACCGGTCCATCACGGCGAGCAGGGTGTTGGCGTCCGGTGGCAGGTAGACCCGCACCACCTCCGACTTCTTGTTGACTACGTGGTCGATGAACCCGGGATCCTGGTGCGAGAAGCCATTGTGGTCCTGGCGCCATACGTGCGAGCTCAGCAGGTAGTTGAGCGACGCGATGGGACGGCGCCAGGGGATCTCGCCGATGGTCTTCAGCCACTTCGCGTGCTGGTTGAACATCGAGTCGACGATGTGCACGAACGCCTCATAGGTGTTGAACACCCCATGCCGGCCCGTGAGCAGATAGCCCTCGAGCCATCCCTCGAGGGTGGTCTCCGAGAGGATCTCCATGACCCGGCCATCCTGGCGCAGGTTGCCGTCGTCGCCATCCTCGTGCTCCGCCATCCACGCCCGGCCGCCCACCTCCACCACGCTTGCGAGCCGGTTGGAGGCGGTCTCGTCGGGCCCGAACAGGCGGAAGTTGCGATTGGCGGCGTTGCGCTCGAGCACCCGGGCGAGCCAGGCCCCGAGCGGGCGGGTGGACTCGGCCACCACCACCCCCGGCTCGGGGACGTCCACCGCCACCTCGCGGAAGTCGGGCAGGCGCAGGTCGCGCAACATCAGCCCGCCGTTCGCGTGCGGGTTGTCGCTCATGCGCTGATGCCCCGACGGGTTCAGCCCCTGCAGGTCGGGCACCAGCGTGCCGCCCTCGTCGAACAGCTCATCAGGCCGGTACGACAGCATCCACTCCTGCACCAGCGCGCGGGCCGCGGGGTCGTGGCGCACGTCGCCGATCGGCACCTGGTGCGAGCGCCAGTTGCCCTCGGTGCGGCGCCCCTCCACCGCGAGCGGTCCGGTCCACCCCTTGGGCGTGGCGAGGATGATCATCGGCCAGGCGGGGCGCACCACCTCGCCGTCGTCACGTGCCGCCCGCTGGATGGCCGCAATGCGGTCCATGGCGTAGTCAAGGGCGGCCGCGAGCTCCTGGTGCACCACCGCCGGATCGTTGCCGCGCACGATCACCGGGTCGTGGCCGTACCCGCGCATGAGCTCGAGCAGCTGCTCGTCGCCGATGCGGGCCAGCACCGTGGGGTTGGCGATCTTGAAGCCGTTGAGATGCAGGATCGGCAGCACCGCGCCGTCGCCCACGGGGTCGAGGAACTTGTTCGAGTGCCAGGACGCTGCGAGGGGGCCGGTCTCGGCCTCGCCGTCGCCGATCACGCAGGCCACCACGAGGTCGGGGTTGTCGAACGCGGCGCCGTAGGCGTGCGACAGCGCATAGCCGAGCTCGCCGCCCTCGTGCATCGACCCGGGCGACTGAGGCGCATGATGGCTGGGCACCCCGCCGGGGAAGGAGAACTGGCGGAACAGCGCCTGCATGCCCTCCGCGTCGGCCGACACCTCGGGGTAGACCTCCTCGTAGGTGCCCTCGAGGTACGCGCAGGCGAGCATGCCCGGCCCGCCGTGCCCGGGACCGCAGACGTAGAGCACCTGGGTGCCCCGCTCGCGGATGACGCGGTTGAGGTGGGCGTAGACCAAGGTGAGCCCCGGCGTGGTTCCCCAGTGGCCGAGCAGGCGGGGCTTCACGTCGCCGGCCTCCAGCGGGCGGCGGAGCAACGGGTTGGCCATGAGGTAGATCTGCCCCACCGAGAGGTAGTTGGCCGCGCGCCACCAGGCATCGATGCGTGCGAGGTGGTCGGATTCGAGCGGCCCCGCGGCACGTGCCCGAATGCTGGTGGTCGTCATTCCCATGCCTCCCGGCCGGCAAGTACCTTGACCGGTCCTACGCTAGGTCGGTGCACAGGGGGCCCGAAGGGGCTGCCGCCACCTGTAGCGAGCGTGATACCGGAAGGCGCGCGGGGCACCCGCGGCCCCGGCGCGATGCCACCATCCAGCAATGGACATCAGGCCCGCCACCGCCACCGGAGATGGCGACACTGTGCGTGCGCGCGACGACCTCGCCGCCTCCCTCCCGCCCGGGCTCGCCCCGCTCGCGCGACTCGCCTACGACTACCGATGGTCGTGGCACCCCGACGGCGACCCGCTGTTCGCCTCGATCGACCCGGACCGCTGGCTGCGCGTGCACCGCAACCCGGTGCGGCAGATCCGCGACTGCTCGCGCGCACGTCTGCTGGAGCTCGAGGCCGACGGCGCCCTGGCCGAGCGCGCGGCGGCGCTCGCCGCCTGGATCGACGCCGACGATGAGCGCCCCGACATGGAGGTGACGGGCGTGAGCCGCCGCCACCCGGTGGCCTTCGTGTGCGCGGAGTTCGGCGTGCACGAGTCGCTGCCCATCTACTCGGGTGGCCTCGGTGCCCTGGCCGGCGACATCCTGAAGCAGTCGTCCGACCTCGCGCTGCCCATGGTGGGCGTGGGCCTCATGTACCGCGAGGGCTACTTCCGCCAGCGCGTGGACGCCACGGGCCACCAGCACGAGTGGTGGGACCTGCTCGACCCCGAGCTGGTGCCGGCGGCGCTCATGACCCAGGGCGGCGAGCCGGTGATCATCGACGTGCCCGTGGGCAGCGACCAGGTGCGTGCGCAGATCTGGCGCGTGCAGGTGGGCCGCGCGCCGTTGTTCCTGCTCGACACCGACATCCCGGGCAACTCGCCGATCAACCGCTGGATCGCCGCGCGCCTCTACGTGGGCGACCAGCAGCTGCGGCTCGCCCAGTACGTGCTGCTGGGCGTGGGCTCGATCCGCGCGCTCGCGGCGCTGGGCATCGAGCCCGCGGTGGTGCACCTGAACGAAGGCCATGGGGCGCTCGCGGCGCTCGAGATGGCGCGGCAGCAGATCGGCGACGGCGTGGGCGTGGACGCGGCCATCGGTGACGCCCGCCAGCGCATCGTGTTCACCACGCACACCCCCGTGCCAGCCGGCAACGACACCTACTCGGCCGCGCGGGCGATCGGCGCAATGGGCGCCTACGCCCGCGAGATCGCGCTCGACGACGAGGAACTGCTGCGGCTGGGGCGCACCGACCCGCTCAACCTCGACGAGGACTTCGGCATGACCCAGCTGGCGCTGCGCACGAGCCGCTCGGCCAACGGCGTGAGCCGCCGGCACGGGCGGGTGAGCCGCCGCATGTGGGCCCCGATGTGGCCCGGGCGCGCGGTTGACGGCGTGCCCATCACGCATGTCACCAACGGCGTGCACATCCCGTCCTGGGCCGGCCCCGAGATGGAGTCGCTGTTCGACGATGCGCTCGGGGAATCGTGGCGCGTGCGCCCGGAGGTGGCGTCCACGTGGGCCGCCATCGAGCAGGTCCCGGCCGCCGACCTGTGGGCGGCCCGCCGCGCGCAGCGGCTGCGGCTGGTGGAGTTCATCCGCGCCCGCGGCGCGCACAACCGCCTGGCGCGCGGACAGGAGCCGGGCTACGTGGAGGCCACCGCGCACACGTTCGACCCCGACGTGCTCACCATCGGGTTCGCGCGGCGCCTTGCCACCTACAAGCGCCTCGACCTGCTGGTGCGCGATGCCGAGCGCGCGCGGGCGGTGCTCACCGGCCCGCGGCCCATGCAGCTGGTGCTCGCCGGAAAGGCGCACCCCAGTGACGACGAGGGCAAGCGCCTGCTCGAGACCATCTTCGCCACGCCCGCCACCGGTGGCCACGACAGCCGCGTGATCTTCCTCGAGGACTACGACATGGGGATGGCCCGCACGCTGGTGCAGGGCTGCGACCTGTGGATGAACCTGCCGCGCCCGCCGCTCGAGGCCAGCGGCACCAGCGGCATGAAGTCGAGCATCAACGGGGGCCTGCAGCTGAGCGTGCTCGATGGCTGGTGGGCCGAGGGGCACGACCCCTCGCGCGGATGGGCGATCGACGGCACCGCCGACCCCGACCACGACGCCCAGGACGACCGCGACACCGCCGCCGTGTTCGACATCATCGAGGGCGAGGTGCTGCCGGCGTTCTACGAGCGCGGGTCCGACGACCTCCCGGCCGCCTGGATCGCCCGCATGCGCGCGGCCATCACGGGCCTCGCGCCCGAGTTCAGCGCGGCCCGCATGATGGAGGACTACGCGGGTCGCATCTATGCCACGCAGTAACGGGCGCTCACCCCACCCGGCGCAGCACCTTCATCGAGCGGGACATCACGGGCACCTCGGCGCGCGCCGGGAGCGGCGGGTGGTCGGGCCCCAGCAGCGGGTCGGCCGTGCACGCCACGTGGGCCCAGCGGCTGCCGTAGCGGCGGGAGGGCAGCGTGAACACCGCATCCTCGTGATGCGCGTGGAACAACACGAGGAACGATTCGTCCACCACCGGCAGGCCGTCGGCGGTGCGGTCGGCGATCTCCGCGCCGTTCAGGAACACGCCCACCGTTGCGCCACCGGCCTCCCAGTCGGCGCGGGTCATGCGCCTGCCGTCCGCGCGGAACCACCACACGTCGGGCAGGCCGCTGCCCGAGCGCGACTGCCCCTCGAGGAACCGCCCGCGCCGGAAGACCGGGTGCGCCCGGCGGATGGCCAGCAGGCGATGGGTGAACTGCAGGAGATCGGCCCAGTCGTCGGCAAGGCCCCAGTCGAACCACGAGGTCTCGTTGTCCTGGCACCAGGCGTTGTTGTTGCCGCCCTGCGTGCGCGCGAACTCATCACCGCCCAGCAGCATGGGCACCCCCTGCGAGAGCACCAGCGTGGCCAGCATGTTGCGCTGCTGGCGGGCGCGCAGCGCCAGCACGGCGGGGTCGTCGGTGGGCCCCTCCACCCCGCAGTTCCATGATCGGTTGTCGTCGGTGCCGTCGCGGTTGTCCTCGAGGTTGGCCTCATTGTGCTTGTGGTCGTACGAGACCAGGTCGCGCAGGGTGAAGCCGTCATGGCACGTGACGAAGTTCACCGAGGCGAAGGGCGTGCGGCCGTCGCCCTCGTAGAGGTCGCTCGAGGCCGTGAACCGCGACGCCAGCTGCGACACCGGGGCGTTGCCGCGCCAGTAGTCGCGCAGCACATCGCGGTACACCCCGTTCCACTCGCTCCACAGCACGGGGAAGTTGCCCACCTGGTAGCCCCCCGGTCCCACGTCCCACGGCTCGGCGATGAGCTTCACCTGCGAGAGCACCGGGTCCTGGTGGATGACGTCGAAGAAGGCCGACAGGCGGTCGACGTCGTAGAGCCCGCGCGCGAGGGCCGCGGCGAGGTCGAACCGGAAGCCGTCCACATGGCACTCGGAGGCCCAGTAGCGCAGCGAGTCCATGAGCAGGCGCAGCACGCCCGGGTTGACCGCGTTCAGCGTGTTGCCGGTGCCCGTGTAGTCCATGTACTCGCGGGGGTTCCCGGGCACCAGCCGGTAGTAGGCCGCGTTGTCGATCCCGCGGAAGGCCAGCATGGGGCCCAGGCGGCCGCCCTCGGCGGTGTGGTTGTAGACCACGTCGAGGATCACCTCGATGCCCGCCCGGTGCAGGGCCTTGACCATGCCCTTGAACTCGCGCACCTGCTCCCCGCGCGTGCCGGTGGCGGCGTATCCCGAGTGCGGCGCGAAGAAGCCGATGGTGGCATAGCCCCAGTAGTTCGTGAGCCCGCGCTCGTGCAGCTCGTGCTCGTCGGCGATGTGGTGCACCGGCAGGAGCTCCACCGCGGTCACGCCCAGCGACACCAGGTGCGCGATGGCGGCCTCGGATGCCAGCCCCGCGTACGTGCCGCGAAGGTCCTCGCGCACGCCCGGGTGCCGCATGGTGTATCCGCGCACGTGCGCCTCGTAGATGACGGTCTCGGCCCAGGGCCTGCGCGGGTGCTCATCGCCCTCCCAGTCGAAGACGTCATCCACCACCACGCACTTGGGCATGGCGTCGGCGTCGTCGCCGGGGTCGGGCTGCAGGTCGGCGTCGGGGCCGCCCCCCGGCACGTACGGCAGCGCATTGCCCCGGCTCCAGTCGACCACCCCGTCGATGGCGCGCGCGTAGGGGTCGAGCAGCAGCTTGGCGGGGTTGAAGCGCAGGCCGGCCGCGGGGTCGTAGCGCCCGTGCACCCGGTAGCCGTACCGCTGCCCCGGCCCCGTGCCCGGCAGGTAGGCATGCCAGTGGTACGCGGTGCGCTCGATCATGGGAACCCGGTGCTCCGCCCCGGAGTCGTCGAAGAGGCACAGCGTGACCCCCTCGGCCCCCTGCGAGAAGAGCGAGAAGTTGGTGCCATGGCCGTCCCACGTCGCGCCGAGGGGGAACGGCGCCCCCGGCCATGCCGTGGAGGTCACGTGCCGACCGCGCGGGCGAGCAGCACTGTCGCGAGGGGCGGCAGCGCCAGCGGGGCCGACCACTCGCAGCCGTGCCATGGCACGGCCTCGGCCCGCACGCCGCCCAGGTTGCCGACATCCGATCCCCCGTAGTGGCGCGAATCGGTGTTCACCACCTCGGTCCAGTCACCGGGCGCGGGCAGGCCCACGCGATACGACGGCCGCGGCACCGGCGTGAGGTTCACCACGCACGTCACCACGTCGGCGCCGCGCGGGTCGCGGCGGGCGAACGCCAGCACGCCGGCGTCGGCGTCATCCGGCTCGAGCCAGATCACGCCCTCGGGGGTGTCATCGGCCACCCACAGCGCGGGGTGGGCGCGGTAGGCCCGGTTCAGGTCGCGCACCAGCGCCATGATGCCCGCGTGCCCGGGGTCGGCGAGCAGGTGCCAGTCGAGCGAGCGGTCGTGCGACCACTCGCGTTCCTGCCCGATCTCACCACCCATGAACAACAGCTTCTTGCCCGGATGCGCCCACATGTAGCCCAGCAACGAACGGAGGCCTGCGCGCCGGCGCCACCCGTCGCCCGGCATGCGCGACAGCAACGACCCCTTGCCGTGCACCACCTCGTCGTGCGAGAGGGGCAGGACGAAGTGCTCGGAGTAGGCATAGAGGAACGGGAAGGTGAGCTCGCGATGGTGGAACCGACGGTGCACCGGATCGCGCGAGAAGTGCCCGAGGACGTCGTGCATCCACCCCAGGTTCCACTTGAAGCCGAAGCCCAGCCCCCCGTGGTCGGTGGGTCGCGTGACCCCCGGCCAGGCGGTGGACTCCTCGGCGACCATCGCCGCCCCCGGCGCCGCCCGGTGGCACGCCTCATTCAGCTCGCGCATGAACGCGATGGCGTCGAGGTCCTCGCGGCCGCCGTGCGCGTTGGGCTCCCAGTCGCCGGGGGCCCGGGAGTAGTCGCGATAGAGCATCGACGCCACGGCGTCCACGCGCAGGCCGTCGGCGTGGAACTCCTCGAGCCAGAACAACGCGCTCGCGATGAGGAAGTTCCGCACCTCGGGACGCCCGACGTCGAAGATGAGCGTGCCCCAGTCGGGGTGCGCGCCCCGGCGCGGGTCCGCATGCTCGTAGAGCGCGGTGCCGTCCAGGCGCGTAAGGGCCCAGTCGTCGCGCGGGAAGTGCGCGGGGACCCAGTCGAGGATCACGCC
>CAZEUE010000032.1:0-16200 GCA_964514615.1 uncultured Bifidobacterium sp.
CATGAGACGCGGGAAGATGATGCGCGCTGTTCAGTTTTCAAGGATCGGGCCCCGGACGGGGCTCTCCTTCACGCATGGTCGCTGCGCAGCGACGCCGGCCGGCTGGCCGTCACGTACGACGCTGGTGGGCGAAACCATGGGGTTGTGAAGGATCTCGGGCACACGTGCCCGCCGGCTTTCGCCGGGCTCCGCAGTATTGCACGAACGGAGCCTCGGCACAAGGCCGTGGCCCGAGGTACTGCGGCGCCGAAACGCCCCCCGAGCCGGACGGGGATAATGGCGATCACGTGCCCGGCGCACAAGGGCGAACGTGCAATCGGCACACCGCTATTTGCGGGAATACTGCGGGGTGGATGGTTAAGCACGCTCAGCCCGGGACACGGATGCGGGCGAAGCGCTTCTTCCCGGCCCGCAGGACCCGTCCGTCCAAGGCGGATGCGTCCACGTCGAGGTCGGTGAGCACCTCGCCGTCGACGCTGACGCCGCCCTGCTGCACCATCCTGCGGGCCTCGCTCCTGGAGCCCACTCCCAGGGCATCCACCAGGAGGGCGGGAAGGTGCACCGCCCCCGTGGGCACCGCGACCTCGGGCACCTCGTCCGGCGCCCGGCGGTCCTTGAACAGCCGGTCGAAGTGCGCCTCGGCCGCCTGCCCCGCCCCGCTGCCGTGGAACGCATCCGCGACCAGGCGACCCAGGCGCCGCTTGTCGTCGTTGGGGTGGCCGCTCGGCCCCGGCTCCCGTGGGAACAGCAGCGAGTAGAACTCCTTCATCTGGGCATCCGGGATGCTCATCACCTTGCCGAACTGCTCCTCGGCCGGCTCGGCGACCCCGATGTAGTTGCCGGTGGACTTGCTCATCCGCCGCACGCCATCGGTGCCGGGCAGGATGGGCAGGGTCATGGCCACCTGCGGCCGGGCGCCATACGCCTGCTGCACCTCCCGGCCGAGCATGAGGTTGAACAACTGATCGGTGCCGCCCAGCTCCACGTCGGCGTCGAGCATCACCGAGTCGTACGCCTGCATCAGCGGGTACAGGAGCTCCAGAACCGAGATGGGGCGGTCGTCGTCCACGCGCTCCGCGAAGTCCCGGCGCCGCAGTAACTGGTTCACCGTGGCGCTGGCGGCCAACCGGAACAGGGGCTCCAGGCCCATTTCCGCGAACCACTCGCCGTTGCGGCGCACCTCCGTGCGCTCCGGGTCGAGGATGGTGAAGGCCTGCTCCTGGTACGTCACCCCGTTGGCGTCGATCTCCTCGGCCGAGAGCATCGGCCGGGTGGACGAGCGCCCCGACGGGTCGCCCACGCGGGCGGTCCAGTCGCCGATCACCAGCACCGCGGTGTGGCCGGCGTCCTGGAACTCGCGGAGCTTGCCCAGCACCACGGCATGCCCCAGGTGGATGTCCGGGGCCGTGGGATCCACCCCCAGCTTCACCCGGAGGGGACGGCCCTCGTCCAGGCGCTGGCGCAGCTCGCCGGGCGGCTGCACGTCCACGGCGCGCGCGAGGAGGTCGTCTGTGCTCATCCGGGGATGCTCCTGGGGATCGGGCGTGACAGGTAGCGGGACCCGCGCGCCACCATACGCCACGGCAGGTCGGTTGCCCGGGAGATACCGATGCGCGGCACCCGCGCGACGTCGGGCTCACCACGGCGGCGCCCCACCTGGAGCCCCGCCGCGCGCAGCGACATGCCGTCGACGGCCCCGGTGATGCCCAGCGCCTGCGTCAGTCGGCCCGGTCCGGCGCACAGCAGGCGGTCGTCATCCACGCCCCGCCGGGCGCGCATCTCGTCGACTCCGTGCGTGGGCTCGATGGCCCTGATGAGCACGGCCGCGCCGGTGCCCCGGGGCTCGGTGACCAGGTTCAGGCACCAGTGCAGGCCATACAGCAGGTACACGTACACCGTGGCCGGGGGGCCGAACATCGACCGGCAACGCGGGGTCTCGCCGCGGAACGAGTGCGAGGCGGGATCCCGCTGGCCGTAGGCCTCGGCCTCCACCACCACGCCCCCGCAGCCCCCGTAGGAGATCTCGCACCCGATGAGCTGCTCGGCCACCACCTCGGGTGCCCGGTCAAAGAACGCCCGGCCCACGGGGCGGGCGCCCGGGCTCACCAGCCGGCCACCCGCTGCCCGAGGGCCTCCAGTTGGTCCATCACCCGGGAGCGGGCGGTGCCCCCCGGCACGTCCTTCGACTCCACCGACGCCTCCGCGCTGAGGTCGGGGAGCATCACGTCGGCCAGGCCCGCGGCCGCCAGGTCATCGTCGGTGGCGTCGGCAAGGCCCACGCCGCGGGCGGAGCAGGCGCGTACCAGGGCCCCCACGGCCTCATGCGCGCGCCGGAAGGGCCAGCCCTCGCGCACCAGGTGATCCGCCAGGTCGGTGGCCGCCAGGAACCCCGCGCCCGCGGCCGCGTTCATCGCGGTGGCATCGAACTCCGCGGTCTCCACCATCCCCGTCATCGCCGGCAGGAGCAGGTCGATGGTGTCGGCCGCGTCGAACACGTAGTGCTTGTCGTCCTGCAGGTCCTTGTTGTACGCCAGGGGCAGGCCCGACATGGCTCCGAGCAGGCCGGAGAGGTCGGCCGTCAGGCGCGCCGCGCGGGCCCGGGCCAGTTCGGCGGCATCGGGATTCCTCTTCTGGGGGAGCATGGACGAGCCCGAGGCGAAGGCATCGTCCACCGTGACGAACCCCACCTCCTCTGACGCCCACCACACGAACTCCGCGCCGAGGCGCGACAGGTGCACGCCCAGTTGGGCGGCGAACGCCAGGTAGTCGAGCAGTGCATCGCGGCTGCCTACCGCGTCCATGCTGTTGGCCGTGATGGACTCGAAGCCCATCTCCTGCGCGGTGGCCTGGCGGTCGATCGGGAACCCGCTGCCTGCCAGCGCGCCGCTTCCGAGCGGGCTCGCCGACGCGGCGTCCAACGCGAACCGCAACCGCACGTGATCCCGGTCGAGCATCCAGGCATAGGCGAGCAGGTGATGGGCGAGGCGCACCGGCTGCGCGCGCTGCAGGTGCGTGTAGCCGGGGACCAGCGTGTCCACGTGCCTGCGTGCCTGCGCGATGAGCGCCAGCGCGAGGGCCTTCAGCGCCGCGCCCTGTTCCTCGCCCCGGTCGCGGAGCCACAGGAGCGTGTCGGTGATCACCTGGTCATTCCGGCTGCGTCCGGTGTGCAGCCGCCGCCCGGCGTCGCCGGCGATCTCCGTGAGGCGTCGCTCCACGGCCGTGTGGATGTCCTCGTCACCGGGCGCGAACGTGAAGCGGCCGTCCTGCATCTCGGCCTCCACCTGCACGAGGCCGGCGTCGATGGCCGCCGCGTCCTCAGCGGTGATGATGCCCTGCGCGCCGAGCATGCGGGCATGCGCCCGGGAGCCGCGGATGTCCTCGCGCCACATCCGCTGGTCGACGGGCAACGAGGCATTGAGGGCGTCGAATGCCTCCGCGGACGAGCCGGTGAAGCGGCCACCCCACAACCGCGCCGTGGGATCGCTCACGTTGCCCCCGCGCCCACGGGCCCCGGGGCCCCCGCCCGCTCCGCCCGGATGGCCCGGTCGAGGGCGGAGCAGACGCGGTCCACCTGCTCCTCGGTGAGCTCGCAGAAGAACGGCAGGGCGATCGTGGACGCGCTGATGGCCTCGGTCACGGGCAGCTCGCCCGGACCATGCCCGTGTGCCTGCTGGTAGTAGGGCTGGAGGTGGATGCAGGGCAGGTACGGCTTGGCCGCGATCCCCTCGGCCTCGAGTCGCCCGATCACGCGATCGCGATCGAGGTCGGCATCAAGCCGCGGCGCGTACACGAACCACGAGCGCCTCTGCGGCCCGTCGTACATGGGGGTGACGCCCTCGATCCCGGCCACGCGCTGCTGGTACCACCCGGCCACCTCCGCCCGTGCCTCCTGCATCCAGTCAAGGCGCTCGATCTGCGCCACGCCGATGGCCGCATGCACGTCGGAAAGCCGGTAGTTGAACCCCAGGCGGGAATGCACCAACCACGCGCCGTCGTCGGAGCGCCCCTGGTTGGTGAGGCTCTTGAGCTCGCGGTAAAGCGATGCGTCGTCCGTGAGGATGACCCCGCCCTCCGCGGTGGTCAGTTGCTTGTTGGCGTAGAAGCCGTACACCGCCGGGTGCCCGAACGTGCCGAGCTTCCGGCCGTCGTAGTCGCCGTCGATCGACTGGCAGGCGTCCTCCACGATGGCCAGGCCATGGCGCTGGGCGATGTCCACGAGGGCCGGGAGCTCGGCCGGGTACCCGAAGATGTCCACCACGAGGATCGCCTTCGTGCGCGGGGTGATCGCCGCCTCCACCGCGGCCGGGTCCATGTTGAACGTGAGCGGATCCACCTCGGCGAACACCGGGGTGGCGCCGGTGTAGAGGATGACGTTGGCCGACGCCACGAACGAGAACGAGGAGGTGATGACCTCGTCGCCCGGGCCCACGCCCGCGGCGTGGAGGCAGCAGTGCAGGCCGGCGGTGCCCGACGAGCAGGCCACGGCATGCCGGGTACCGATGCGATCGGCCCACATCTGCTCGAACCGGGTGACCATGGGCCCGAGGGACAGCTGCCGCGACACCAGCACCTGGTCCACCAGTTCGCGCTCGCGCTGGCCGATGACCGGGCGCGCGAGCGGGATCACCTCGTCGGCGCTCACGCCTCCCGCGCCCCGGCGGTGCTGGGGACCGCCGCCCGGCGCACGCCGTAGTCGAGGCCGTCCACCAGGGCATCCCACGATGCGGCGATCACGTTCTGGTTCACCCCCATGGTGGACCAGGTGGAGCTGCCGTCGGTGGAGTCGATGAGCACGCGCGTGGTGGCGTCGGTGCCCTGCCCCTCATCCAGTATCCGCACCTTGAAGTTGACCAGCGAGATGGCGTCCAGGCCCGGAATGCGGCCGGCAAGCGCCTGGCGCAGCGCGGTGTCGAGGGCGTTGACCGGACCGTTGCCCTCGGCCGTGGCCACCAGGCGCTCGCCGTCGTGGTGCACCCTCACGGTGGCCTCGGTCACCACGTGCCCGGTCTCGTCGCGCTCGGTGATGACCCGGAACGACTCGAGGGTGAACACCGGCTCATGGACGCCCGCCTCGCGCTCCAGCAGGATCGCGAACGACGCGTCCGCCACCTCGAAGTGATAGCCCTGGTGCTCGAGTTCCTTGATGCGGGCCAGGATGCGCGGCGCGAGATCCGGATCGGCGTCCACGTCGATTCCGGCCTCGCGGGCGCGCTCGAGCACCACGTGCCGGCCGGAGAGCTCGCTGACCTTCATGCCGCGCTCGTTGCCCACCAGCGACGGGTCGATGTGCTCGAAGGTGCGCGGGTCGCTCACCATGCCGGCCACGTGCATGCCGCCCTTGTGGGCGAAGGCGTTGGCGCCCACGTACGGGGCCCACTGATCGGGCGGCAGGTTGGCGGTCTCGGCGGCCCAGTGCGACAGGCGCGTGAGCTCCTCGAGCCCGCCCGGGCGCAGGACCTCGAAGCCCATCTTCAAGGCCAGCGACGGCGCGATGGAGATGAGGTTGGCGTTGCCGCACCGCTCGCCCCAGCCGTTGATGGTGCCCTGCACCTGGCGGGCGCCCTGCTGCACGGCCGCCAGGGAGTTGGCAACCGCGCACTCGGCGTCGTTGTGCGTGTGGATGCCGATGCGGGCATCCGGGAGGGCGGCCACGACCTCGCAGGTGATGCGCTCCACGTCCATGGGCAGCGTCGCTCCGTTGGTGTCGCAGAGCACCAGCCACGACGCGCCGTTGCCGTGCGCGGCGCGCAGGCATTCGAGCGCGTAGTCGGGGTGCTCCCGGTAGGCGTCGAAGAAGTGCTCGGCGTCGTAGAACACGTCCTTGCCCTGCGACAGCAGGAACGCCACCGACTCGCCGATCATGCGCAGGTTCTCCTCGCGGGACACCTTGGTGACCTTCTGCAGGTGGAGGTCCCACGTCTTGCCGACGATGGTGGCCACGGGCGCGAAGCACTCCACCATGATCCGCAGGCCGGGGTCGTCGGCCGGGTCGGTGTCCCGGCGGCGCGTCATGCCGAACGCGGCGATGCGGGTGTGCCCCAGGTCCTCGCGCTCCAGCAGGTCGAACAGCTGGGAGTCCTTGGGGTTCGACGACGGGAAGCCCGCCTCCACCACGTCCATCCCGACGTCGGCAAGCCTCAGTGCCACGTGCAGCTGCTCGCCCACCGACAGGCTCATGCCCTCCCGCTGCATGCCGTCGCGGAGCGTGGTGTCGTAGAGGAGGATGCGCTCCATCAGCCCGCGGGGGTCGCCGCCGTGACGTAGTCGAGCCAGTGCGCCCAGCGGGGGTCACGGCCGTGGATGACGTCCGCGAACACCTGCTGCAGCCGACGCGTGATCGGGCCGGGAGGGCCGATGACATGGTCGTCCACGGAGCGAATGGGGCACACCTCGGCGGCCGTGCCGGTGACGAACACCTCGTCTGCGTCGTAGAGCTCCGCGCGCGAGATATCGCGCTCTACCACCTCATAGCCCTCGGCCCGGGCGATCTCCATGATCGAGTCGCGCGTGATGCCCTTCAGGATGGCGGCCGAGACGGGCGGCGTGGTGATGAGGCCGTCCTTCACCACGAAGATGTTCTCGCCGGAGCCATCGGCCACCATCCCCTGCTCGTTGAGCATGATGGCCTCCGCGTAGCCCCCCTTGTGGGTCTCGATCTTGGCGAGGATGGAGTTGAGGTACTGGCCGCCGGCCTTCGCGGTGGGCGGGATGGTGTTGTTGCCGATGCGCCGCCACGAGGCGATCTTGGCGTCGATGCCGTTCTTCAGGCCGTCCTCGCCCAGGTACGCGCCCCAGAACCACGCCGCGATCGACACGTCGACCGGGGCATCAAGGGGGAACAGGCCCATCACGCCGTAGCCGCGCAGGACGATGGGCCGGATATAGCAGGCCCCGAGCCCATTTGAGGAGATGACCGAGTGCACGGCCTGGCGCATGTCCTCCACCCCATAGGGGATCTCCATGAAGTACTGGGCCGCCGAGCGCTCGAGGCGCCTCAGGTGGTCCTCCAGCCGGAAGACGGCCGTGCCCTGCTCGGCGTCGTACGCGCGGATGCCCTCGAAGACCGATGACCCGTAGTGCAGGCCGTGGGACAGCACGTGGACCTTGGCGTCGTGCCAGTCCACGAGCGACCCGTTCATCCAGATCTTCTCGGCTTCCTGCATGCGTGCGTGCCCTTCGGGTTGGAGGCGGTGCCGGCCGGTCGGCGTCCCGGGCAGTCTAGCCCGCGGCGGAGATCAGCAGCTCGCCCATTTCGTGGGTGGAGCAGGTGCCCCCCAGGTCGCGGGTGCTATGGCCGGTGCCGAGCACGGCGTCCACGGCGTCCTCGATGGCCTGGGCGGCGTGCGGCGCATCCAGCGAATAGCGCAGCATCATGGCGGCCGACAGGCACGTGGCGATGGGGTTCGCGATGCCCATGTCGGCGATGTCGGGGGCCGATCCGTGCACGGGCTCGTACAGGCCCGGTCCGTGCCCGCCCAGGCTTGCGGACGGCAGCAGGCCGATGGACCCGCTGATCATCGCCGCCTCGTCGGACAGGATGTCGCCGAACATGTTCTCGGTCACGATGACGTCGAAGTCGGCGGGTCGACTGACCAGTTGCATGGCGGCGTTGTCCACCAGCATGTGCTCCAGCTCCACGTCGGGGTGCTCCGCCGCGACCCGGTTGACCTCGTCGCGCCACAGGCGCGAGCTCTCGAGCACGTTGGCCTTGTCCACCGAGGTCACCTTGCCCCTGCGCGCGATGGCCGACTCGAACGCCACCTCGGCGACGCGACGCACCTCGTCGCGGCTGTAGGCGCAGGTGTCGAAGGCACTGTCGCCCTCGCGGCCGCTGTCGCCGAAGTAGATGCCCCCCGTCAGCTCGCGCACCACCAGAAGGTCGGTGCCCTCGATGCGCTCGGTGCGCAGCGGGCTGCTCTCGTAGAGGGACGGGATGGGCTTGACCGGCCGCAGGTTGGCGAACAGCCCGAGGCCCGCACGCAGCGCGAGCAGGGCCTGCTCGGGGCGGGGATCGTCGGGGTTCGTGGTGTCCCACTTGGGGCCACCGACCGCGCCCAGCAGGACGGCGTCGGACGCCTGGCAGGCCTCCATCACGCCATCGGGCAGGGGCTGCCCGTGCACGTCGATGGCACAGCCACCCACGGCGTGCGACTCCCACTCCACCTCGATGCCGTCACGCGGCGCCACGTGGTCCACCAGCCGGCGGGCCTCGCCGATGACCTCGGGGCCGATGCCGTCGCCGGGCAGCAGTACGACCTTCACCTCGCGCATTGGCATTCCCTCGTTCGTCGTGTCGGGCGGACTACAGCAGCACCGTGGTGACTGGGCCCTGGCGCTCGCGGCTCGCCTC
The DNA here is from genome assembly GCA_964514615.1 of uncultured Bifidobacterium sp. Classification (GTDB taxonomy): domain Bacteria; phylum Actinomycetota; class Thermoleophilia; order Miltoncostaeales; family Miltoncostaeaceae; genus SYFI01. The sequence continues at coordinate 8,351 of CAZEUE010000032.1, forward strand.
GTAGGCGTCGATGTCCTCGGACTTCAGCATGGTCAGCCCGATGTCGTCCCACCCATTCAGCAGGCGATCGCGCACGCTGTCCTCGATGTGGAACTCCACGGTCCGCCCGTCCGGGAACGCCACCACGCACTCCTCGAGGTCCACGGTCATCTCCACGCCGGGCTGGTCGATGGCCTCCTGCAAGATGGTGCGCACGTCATCCTCGGGCAGAACCACCGGCAGCATGCCGATCTTCGTGCAGTTGGTGCGGAAGATGTCGGCGAACGAGGGTGCGATGACCACGTCGAAGCCGTAGTCCTGGATGGCCCAGGGCGCGTGCTCGCGCGACGAGCCGCAGCCGAAGTTGCGACCGGCCACCAGGATGCGCGCGCCGGCGTATTCCGGCCGGTCGAGCAGGTAGAAGTCCTCGTGCCTCCAGTCGAAGAACAGGAACTCCCCGAACCCCGTGCGCTCGACGCGCTTGAGGAACTGCTTCGGGATGATCTGGTCGGTGTCGACGTCGGCCCGGTCGAGCGGGGCCACCTTCGACTTCACGATCGTGATCGGGTCCACGGGATCCTCCCCTATGCGCCCGCGAGGGCGGCGTCGAAGGTGCGCACGTCCACCAGGTGGCCGGTGATGGCCGCGGCGGCGGCCATCGCGGGGCTCACCAGGTGGGTGCGCCCGCCCTTGCCCTGGCGGCCCTCGAAGTTGCGGTTGCTGGTGCTGGCCGCGCGCTCGCCCGGCTGAAGGATGTCGGGGTTCATCCCCAGGCACATCGAGCACCCGGCGTCGCGCCACTCGAAGCCGGCGGAGCGGAACACCTCGTCCAGCCCCTCCTCCTCGGCCCGGGCCTTCACGGCCATGGAGCCCGGTACCACCATGGCACGGATGCCGTCCTTCACCGCGTGGCCGCGCAGCACCTCGGCGGCGGCGCGCAGGTCCTCGATCCGGCCGTTGGTGCAGGAGCCCAGGAACACGGTGTCGATGGCGATGTCCTCCATGGCCTCGCCGCCCGTGAGGCCCATGTACTCGAGCGACCGGCGCACGGCCTCCTGGTCCACGGGGTCGTCGTACTGCTCGGGCGTCGGCACGCGCCCCGTGATGGGCGCCACCATGCCGGGGGTCGTGCCCCACGTCACCTGCGGGGCCAGCGACGGCACGTCCACGTGCATCTCGCGGTCGAACTCCGCGTCCGGATCGCTCGGCAGCGCGCGCCAGTCGTCCACGGCCGCCGCGAAGTCCCCGGGCGCCGCCATGCGGCCTTCCACGTAGGCGAACGTGGTGTCGTCCGGCGCCACCATGCCCGCGCGCGCGCCCCCCTCGATGGACATGTTGCACACGGTCATGCGGCCCTCCATGGTGAGGCCGCGGATTGCCGACCCCGCGTACTCCACCACGTGGCCCTGCGCGCCCGACACGCCCATCTGGCCGATGGCGCCGAGGATGAGGTCCTTGGCCACCACGCCGCGCGGCATCTCACCCTCGAAGTTGATGCGCATGGTGCGGGGCATCCCCTGCGGCAGGGTCTGGGTGGCGAGCACGTGCTCCACCTCGCTCGTGCCGATGCCGAAGGCCAGCGCGCCGAAGGCCCCGTGCGTCGACGTGTGGCTATCGCCGCACACGATCGTCATGCCCGGCTGGGTGAACCCCAGCTCGGGCCCGATCACGTGCACGATGCCCTGGCGCGGGCTGGTGAGCGAGAAGACCGGGATCCCGAACTCCTTCGCGTTGCGCTCGAGGGCCTCCACCTGCACGCGCGAGAGCTCGTCCTCGATGCCCTTGTCGCGGCCGATGGTGGGCACGTTGTGGTCGACCGTGGCCAGCGTCCGGTCCGGCCGGCGCACGGTGCGCCCTGCCATGCGCAGGCCATCGAAGGCCTGCGGGGACGTCACCTCGTGCACGAGGTGCAGGTCGATGTAGAGGATCGCCGGGCCGCCCGGGCCCTCGGGCACCACCTCATGCAGGTCCCACACCTTCCGGAACAGGGTCTTCCCCACTGCGTACTCCTCCGTGGTCTCCGGCCGGCGGCTACACGCCGCTCCCGGCCATCCTCTCGGTCGCATCTGCGTTCCTGCTGGCCGTCACGGCCCGAAGGTACGCGATGGCGCTGGCCTCGAGCACGTCCGGGGACACGCCCTGCCCGGTGAACTGCCTGCCGTTCAGCTGGCAGAGCACGCGTGCCTCGCCCAGGGCGTCGGGCCCGTCGGTGACGGCCGACACCGAGTACTCCAGCAGCGTTCCGGCCGATCCCACCGCCGCGTCGATGGCGCCGATGATGGCGGCTACCGGTCCATCACCCGTGCCCTCGCCGGTGAACTCCGCGCCGTCCGCCCCGCGCACCACCACGCGAGCGCCCGCCTTGTCGCCCGACTCCCCCGAGAAGGCGATCTCACGCAGCTCGAGCGAGTGCTCGTGGTCCACGCGCATCTCGTCCTCCATGAGGGCCTCGAGGTCCATGGCGGTGAGCTCGCCCTTGCGGTCGGCCACCTCCTTGAAGCGCCGGAATGCCTCGTTCAGGGCGTCCCTGTCGAGCTCGTACCCCAGGTCGGTCAGGGCCTGGCGCAGGGCGTGGCGGCCCGAGTGCTTGCCCAGCACGAGCTCGCTCTGCGTGAGCCCCACGCTCTGGGCGTCCATGATCTCGTAGGTGAGCGGGTTCGCCAGGACGCCGTGCTGGTGGATGCCCGCCTCGTGGGCGAACGCATTGCGGCCCACGATCGCCTTGTTGGGCTGGATCTCGTACCCGGTGAGGCGGCTCACCATCCGGCTCGCACGGGTGATCTCGGTGGTGTCGATGCCCGACCAGAGGCCGCCCAGGTCCTCGGCGCGCGTGCGCAGGATCATCGCCATCTCCTCCAGGCTGGCATTGCCGGCCCGCTCCCCGATGCCGTTGACGCACACCTCCACCTGCCGGGCACCCACCTCGAGGCCGGCCAGCGAGTTGGCCACGGCCAGGCCGAGGTCGTTGTGGCAGTGCACCGAGAGCGTCACGCCCTCCAGTGACGGCGTGCGCTCGTAGAGCTCGAGCAGGAAGCGCTGGAACTCGGTGGGCATGGTGTAGCCCACGGTGTCCGGGATGTTGATGGTGCCCGCGCCCTCCGCGATGGCGGCGCCGATGACCTCGGCCACGAATGCCGGGTCCGACCGCGTGGCGTCCTCGCACGAGAACTCCACGTCGGGGCTCAGGCTCGCGGCCTGGCGCACGGCGTCGACGGCCGTTGCCAGCACCTCGGCGCGTTCCATGCGCAGCTTATGCGCCATGTGGATGTCGGAGGTGGCGATGAAGGTGTGGATGCGCGGCTTCGCGGCATCGCGCACGCCCTCCCATGCCACCGCGATGTCCTTCTCGTTCGCGCGGGCGAGCCCGGCGATGGTGGGCCCCTCCACCTCGCGCGCCACGGCCTGCACGCCCTCGAGGTCACCCGGGGACGAGATGGGGAAGCCGGCCTCGATGACGTCCACGCCGAGCCGGGCGAGCTGCTGCGCGATCTCCACCTTCTCGCGCAGGTTCAGGTGGATGCGCGGCGACTGCTCGCCGTCGCGAAGGGTCGTATCGAAGAACGTGACGCGCGTGGCGTCGTCTCGGCTGGCGTCGTCGGCCGGCACGGGGGCTTCCTCCTGGCTCGTGTGGACTGATCCTGTGCCCGGCGCATCCGGGCGTGGGTGTCGGTTCGCTCCCCCTACCGGGGGAGGAGCAGAAGGGCGCCCAGCGTGCCGCGACCGGCCAGGAGGTTCGTGTTCGCGGTGGCGCTCATCGCCGGGGAGCGTAGCGCACTGCCGTCGGGGGTTCCATCAGCCCCCGGCGAAAAAGCGCGGGGGCGGGAGGCCCTCCGGGCCTGCCGCACCGCTGTGGTATTCGCCGGGGGCCGATGGAACCCCCGACGCGTGGACATCACATCTCGAGGTCGACGAACCATACGTCGGCATCGCAACCCCGTGCGATGGCCGCCTGGGCATCCGGCGGCACCGGGGAGTCAACGGTGACGCCCATGGTGGCCTGGCCCTCGGACGAACGACCCACCGCCATCGAGGCGATGTTGATGCCCTCCCCCGCCATCGTGGTGCCGACGGTACCGATCTTGCCGGGCTCATCCCGGTAGCGCAGGATTCCCACGTGCGGCGCGAGCTCAAGCTCGATCCCCTGGCCCAGCACCTCCACGAGGCGCGGGCGCGAGGTGCTGCCCACCGTCGTCCCCGCCACCGACACGTCGCCGATCGCCACCTTCAGGCGGCTGGTGTAGTCGCGCGCCACCGTGGTGGCGGAGTCGCTCCACTCGATTCCCCGCTCGCGCGCCCGCTCAGCCGCATTGACCATGTTGACCATCTCGACCGTGTGCCCCGACAGGGCCCCCGCCAGCACCGCGGTCACCAGCAGGCGGGTGTCGTGCTCGGCGATCTCGCCCTCGCAGGTGACGGCGATCGACCCATCGATGCCGCCGGCAATGCCCGCAGCCAGGCGCCCGAGGTGGCCCGCCAGCGGCAGGTATGGCCCCACCGTGGCCATGGTCTCCGCGGACACCACCGGGATGTTCACGGCGCTGGTGACAGCCCCTCCGGTGAGGGCCGCCGCCACCTGCTGCGCGCAGGCCACGCCCGCGCGCTCCTGGGCCTCGCCCGTGGATGCCCCCAGGTGCGGGGTGACCACGATGCCCGGCACGCCGAAGTACGGGCTCTCGGTGGCCGGCTCCTCGGGGTACACGTCGATGGCCGCGCCGGCCACCTTGCCCCGCGAGATGGCCTCCACCAGGTCGGCCTCCACGATCAGGTCACCGCGTGCGTCGTTGATGAGCCGCACGCCGTCGCGCATCTTCCCGATGGCCTCGGCGTTGATGAACCCCCGGGTCTCGGGCGTGGACGCCACGTGCAGGGTGATGAAGTCGCACTCGGGGTAGAGCTCGTCGAGCGACTCGGCCTTCTCCACTCCCATCTCGCGGTAGCGGGCATCCGCCACGAAGGGGTCGTACGCCACCACGCGCATCCCCAGCCCGAGCGCCCGCTCGGCGACCAGCTGCCCGATGTTGCCGAAGCCGATGACCCCGAGCGTCTTGCCGGTCACCTCGATGCCGCCGAACTTCGACCGCTCCCACCGGCCGTCCACGAGCGCCATGTGCGCCTGCGGGATGTTGCGCGCCTGGGCCAGCATGAGTGCGATGGCGTGCTCCGCGGCGGACACCGCGTTCGACCCGGCGGCGTTCACCACCACGATGCCGCGCTCGGTGGCGGCCTCCACGTCGACGTTGTCGACGCCCGTGCCGGCACGGCCCACCACCTCCAGGCGCGGCGCGGCCGCGATCAGGGCGGCGGTCACCTTGGTGGCGCTGCGCACCACCAGGGCGTTGTACGGCGCGATGCGCTCGGCCAGCTCGTCGGCCGACCACTCGAGCTCCACGTCGACGTCGCCGACCGCGCGAAGCACCTCGATGCCGGCATCCGCGATCTTCTCGGTGACGAGGATCCGGGGACGATCACCCATGTGCGAGACCCGTCCTCAGAACTCGGTGTCGATCCAGTCCATCATCCCGCGGAGCTTCTTGCCGGTCACCTCGATGGGGTGGGTGGCCTGCTCCTCGGCGATCGCGGTGAACTTCGGAAGGCCCGCCTTGTACTCGGCGATCCACTCCTTGGCGAACTCGCCGCTCTGGATCTCGGACAGGATCCGGCGCATCTCGGCGCGGGTGTCGTCGGTGATGATGCGCTTGCCGCGCGTGAGGTCGCCGTACTCGGCGGTGTTCGAGATGGAGTACCGCATGCCCGCGATGCCCTTCTCGTACATGAGGTCCACGATCAGCTTGACCTCGTGCAGGCACTCGAAGTACGCGAGCTCCGGCGGGTAGCCCGCCTCGGTGAGCGTGTCGAAGCCGGCCCGCACGAGCTCCGTGAGGCCGCCGCAGAGCACCACCTGCTCACCGAACAGGTCGCTCTCGCACTCGTCGCGGAACGTGGTGGGGATGACGCCCGCGCGCGTGCAGCCGATTCCCTTGCAGTAGGCACGGGTGAGCGCGTCGGCGTTGCCGGTGGCGTCGACCTCCACGGCCATCAGGCCCGGGACGCCCTTGCCCTCGGTGTACTGGCGGCGCACCAGGTGGCCCGGCCCCTTCGGCGCGGCCATGGCCACGTCCACGCCCTCGGGCGGGGTGACGGTGCCGAAGTGGATGGCGAAGCCGTGGGCGAACAGCAGCATGTTGCCGGGCTCGAGGCTGTCGGCGATCTCCTGCGCGTAGACGTCGCCCATGATCTCGTCGGGCACGAGGATCATGACGAGGTCGCCCTTCTTCGCGGCCTCCGACGGGCTGAGCACCTCGAGGCCATCGGCCGCGGCCTTGGCCGCCGACTGCGAGTCGGGGCGAAGCCCCACGACCACGTCGACCCCCGACTCCTTCAGGTTGAGGGCGTGGGCGTGGCCCTGGCTGCCGTACCCGATGATGGCAACCGTCTTGCCGTCGAGCAGGGACAGGTCGGCGTCCGCGTCGTAGATCATCTTCAGCTCGTCGCTCATGGGGCCTTTCTTCGCCTAGGTCGTCTTGCCGCCGCGGCCCAGCGCCACCACGCCGGTGCGCACCATCTCCACCAGGCCGTTGCCCCGCAGGAGTTCCTCGAGGTTCTCGAGTTCCGCGGTGGTGCCCGTGGCCTGGATGATCATCGACTCGCTGGTGACGTCGACGATCTCGCCCTTGAAGATGTCCACGAGCGCCAGCACCTCAGCCCGCGGCGCCGCCGTGGTGGATACCTTGAACAGCCCCAGCTCGGCCGCGACCATGTTCCCGGGGTCCAGATCGCGCACCTTGATGACGTTCACCAGCTTGTCGAGCTGCTTGGTGATCTGCTCCACGGGGAAGCGGGAGGCATCCACCGTGATGGTCATGCGCGAGCGGTGCTCGTCCTCGGTGGGGCTCACCGCGAGCGAGTCGATGTTGTAGCCGCGTCGGGTGAACATGCCGGCGACGCGCGAGAGCACGCCCGGCTTGTTCTCGACGAGGACGGAGAGGGTGTGCTGGGTCACGGCGCGGGAGCATACCCCACCGCGGGGGCCGCGCCCGGGGCGGCGCGATCGGGTGGCGGGCGCTTTCCTCGGCCGCCAGGGCAGCGCGTGCCGCCGGGGCTCCGCCCGGGCGACAGGGCGGCACTGGTCTTCCCTCCGGGAACGCCCGCCACCCGGTCGCGCTGCGCCGGGGGGGTCAGGTGGTGGCGACGGCCTCCCGCACCAATGCCTGCACGGCCTGCGGGTCGGCGCGGCCGCCCGTGCGCTTCATCGCCTGGCCCACGAAGAAGCCGATGACCTTGTCCTTGCCGTCGCGCAACTGCTGGGCCTGGTCGGGGTTGGCGGCGACCAACTCGGCCACGATGGCCGCGAGCTCCGAGGCGTCCATCGCGCCAAGGCCCTTCGACTCCACGACCTCCGCGGGCCGGGCGCCGCTGGCGATCATCTCGGCCAGCACCTCCTTGGCGGCAGGGACGGTAACCGTGCCGGCCTCGAGCAGGCCCACCAGTTCCGCCACGTGCCCCGGGGTCACCTGCGAGTCCCAGGGCTCCACGCCGGCGTCGCGCAACTGCGCGCGCAGCTCGCCGCGGATCCAATTGGCGCACGCCTTGGGGTCGGCGTGCTCCGCCGCCTCCATGAAGTACGCCACCAGCTCGGGGGCCTCGGTGAGCACCTCGGCGTCCTCGGCGCTGAGCCCCATGTCGGACACCATCCTGCGCCGGAGCGCTCCCGGCAGCTCGGGCAGGCCCGCGCGGAGCTCGTCCACCCATGCGGGGTCGGGCGCCACGGGCACCAGGTCAGGCTCCGGGAAGTACCGGTAGTCGTGCGACTCCTCCTTGGAGCGCAGCGACGTGATGTGCCCGGTCTCGGGCTCGTAGTGCACGGTCTCCTG
>CAZEUE010000033.1:0-16149 GCA_964514615.1 uncultured Bifidobacterium sp.
GCGACTACAAGCCCATCGGCGAGGGCAACACCGGGCCCAACACCGGCGGCATGGGGTCGGTCTCCCCCGTGCCGGACATCCCCGAGCGCCTGGCCGACCAGCTGGTGGACGAGGTGCACCGCCCGGTGATCGCCGAGATGGCGCGCCGCGGCATCCCGTTCAGCGGGGTGCTGTACGCGGGGATAATGATGACCCCCGGCGGGCCCAAGGTGCTGGAGTTCAACGTGCGGTTCGGCGACCCCGAGACGCAGGCGCTGCTGCCGCGCGTGGGCGGCGACCTGGGCGAGATCCTGCTGGCCGCCGCCAGCGGCGGGCTGGCCGACCAGCCGGTGCCCATGACGCCGCAGGCGTCGGTGGCGGTGGTGCTGGCCGCCGCCGACTACCCGGGCGACCCGCGCACGGGCGACGTGATCACCGGAATCGCCGAGGCCCAGGCCACGGGGGCCGAGGTGTTCCAGGCGGGCACGGCGCTGAACGCCGACGGCCAGCTGGTGACCAACGGTGGCCGCGTGCTCGCGGTGCAGGCCCTGGGCGACACCGTGGAGCAGGCCCGTGGGGCCGCCTACGCGGCGGCCGACCTCGTGCACTTCGATGGCGAGCAGATGCGGCGCGACATCGCCGCGGGGATGGACGGCGCCTAGGCCCAGCGGCCGCCGCCGCGCCCCCATCCGGCCGTGGCACCCATTGGTAGGGTGGCCCCCGTTCCTGCGACGGAAATGGACGCATGATCCCGAGGTACTCGCGGCCCGAGATGGCCGCCATCTGGACCGACGAGGCCAAGCTTCAGCGCTGGCTCGATGTGGAACTCGCGGTATGCCGTGCATGGGCGCGCCGGGGGGTCATCCCACCGGCGGACCTCGCTGAGATCGAGTCGAAGGCCGCCTTCAGCGTGGAGCGCACGCTGGAGATCGAGAAGACCACCAACCACGACGTGGTGGCCTTCCTCACCAACGTCAACGAGAACATCGGCCCCGCGAGCCGGTGGATCCACTACGGCATGACCAGCAGCGACGTGCTCGACACCGGGCTGGCGCTGGCAATGGTGAAGAGCGGCCGGATCATCGTGGAGGGCCAGAGGGCGCTCACCCAGGCGCTGAAGGCACGTGCGCTCGAGCACCGCGACACCCTGTGCGTGGGCCGCACCCACGGCGTGCACGCCGAGCCCACCACCTTCGGCCTGCGCCTGGCCGGCTTCGCCATGGAGAGCAAGCGCAACGAGCGCCGGCTCGACGAGGCACACGCCCAGATCGCCTTCGGCAAGCTCTCGGGCGCGGTGGGAACCTACGCCATGCTGGAGCCCGGCGTGGAGGCCGAGGTCATGGACGAGCTGGGCCTGCAGGTGGAGCCGGTGGCCACCCAGGTGATCCCCCGCGATCGCCATGCCGAGGTGGTGACGGCGCTCGCCATCGCGGCCAGCGGGCTGGAGCGCCTGGCCGTGGAGGTGCGCCACCTGCAGCGCACCGAGGTGCGCGAGGCCGAGGAGGCCTTCGGCACGGGCCAGAAGGGCTCGTCGGCCATGCCGCACAAGCGCAACCCCATCACGGCCGAGCGCATCACGGGCCTTGCTCGAGTGATCCGCGCCAACTCGCTGCCGGCCATGGAGGACGTCGCCCTATGGCACGAGCGCGACATCTCGCACTCCTCCGTGGAGCGGGTGATCCTGCCCGACTCCTACACCCTCATGGACTACCTGCTGGCCACCACCACCACGCTCGTGGACGGCCTGGTCGTGCGGCCCGATCGCATGCAGCAGGTGCTCGACAGCTCATACGGCCTGGTGTTCAGCCAGCGCGTGCTGCTGGGCCTGGTGGCCGAGGGGCTCACGCGGGAACAGGCCTACGCCGCGGTGCAGCGCAACGCCATGACCGCCTGGGACACCGGCCGCCCGCTGCGCGACCTGCTGGCGGAGGACGAGGACGTGGTGGGCACGATCGACCCCTCGCGCCTGGATGCCCTGTTCGACCCCTCGCACCACCTGCGGCACCTGGATGAGGTGTTCGAGCGGGTGGAGGCCCTGTGAGCGTGATCCTCCGGGGGAAGGTGCGCGAGGTGCACGACGTCGGCGACGGCCGGCTGGTGATGGTGACCAGCGATCGCATCAGCGCCTACGACGTGGTGATGCCCACGGAGATCCCGGGCAAGGGGCAGGTGCTCACCGCCCTGAGCGTGCACTGGTTCCACCGAATGCGCGACATCGTGCCCAACCACCTGCTGGGCTGGCGCCTGAGCGACATGCCCGAGGCGTTCCGCACGAAGGAGTTCGCGGGTCGGGTGATGCTGGTGCAGGCGCTCGACATGCTGCCGGTGGAATGCGTGGTGCGCGGGTACCTGATCGGCAGCGGCTGGCGCGACTACCAGGCATCCGGCGCCACCAGCGGGGTGCAGCTTCCGGCGGGCCTCCAGCAGGCCGACGCCCTGCCCCAGCCCATCTTCACCCCCGCGAGCAAGGCCGAGCAGGGCGACCACGACGAGAACATCACCATGGACGACGTGGTGGCGGCCGTGGGGGCCGAGCGCGCGGCCGAGCTGGAGCGGGTGTCGCTGGCCGTATACCGCCGCGCGGCGGAGGACTGCCGGCGGGCGGGGATCATCCTGGCCGACACCAAGTTCGAGATGGGCCTGCACGCCGGCGCGCTGATGCTGGGCGACGAGGCGTGCACGCCCGACTCGTCGCGGTTCTGGCCGGCTGACACGTGGCGGCCCGGCGCCAGCCCCCCGTCGTACGACAAGCAGTACGTGCGCGACTGGCTCGACCAGAGCGGATGGGACCACTCCCCGCCAGGCCCCGAGCTGCCGCCCGAGGTCGTGACCGGCACGCGTGCGCGGTACGTGGAGGCATACGAGCGCATCACGGGGCGCTCATTCGATGAATGGCTCGAGGAGGCCGCTGAATGACCCTTGTCGTCGTCACCGTCATGCCCAAGAAGGGCGTGCTCGATCCCCAGGGCCAGGCCGTGCAGGGCGCGCTGTCGCACATGGGGTTCGCGGGCGTGTCGGACGTGCGGGTGGGCAAGCGGATCGAGCTCGAGATCGCGGGCCACGACCCCGCGGGCCAGGCCACCAAGATGTGCGAGGACCTGCTGGCCAATCAGCTGATCGAGGACTTCCACGTGGAGGTGCCCGGGTGAGCGCCACGCGGGTGGCGGTGCTGAGGTTCCCGGGAACCCTCGACCACGAGAGCGCGGCGCGGGCGGTGGAGGGCGTGGGCGCCGAACCGGTGTTCACCCACCACGAGGACACCGCGCTGCCCCAGGGCACCCACGCGGTGGTGATCCCGGGCGGCTTCAGCTACGGCGACCACCTGCGCCCCGGGGCGCTCGCCAGCCGCACGCCCATCATGGCCGCGGTGACCGGCCACGCGAAGGACGGCGGCAAGGTACTGGGCATCTGCAACGGCTTCCAGATCCTCTGCGAGAGCGGCCTGCTGCCCGGCGTGCTGCGCCCCAACGCGTCGCTCAGCTTCATCTGCCGGCAGGCCGACCTGGAGGTGGCCGACTCGGGCACCCCGTGGACCGGCGGCCGCCTGGCGGGCGAGGTGCTGTCGATCCCGTTCAAGCACCACGATGGCGCGTGGTTCGGCACCCCGGGCGAGGCCCGCGTGGTGCTGCGCTACAAGGGCGGGAACCCCAACGGCAGCATCGACAAGATCGCGGGCATCTCCAACCTGGGCGGCAACGTGATGGGGCTCATGCCCCATCCGGAGGAGGCCCAGGACCCGCTGCTGGGCTCCACCGACGGACGCGTGCTGTTCGCCGCGCTCATCGCATGAGCGGCGCTCCCACCATGGGCGAGAGCGGCACGCCGCTCTACGAGGAGCTGGGCCTGCTGGACACCGAGTACGACCGCGTGGTGCAGCTGATGGGCCGCACGCCCACAGACCCCGAGCTGGTGATGTTCAGCCTGATGTGGAGCGAGCACTGCTCGTACAAGCACAGCAAGCCACTGCTCACGGGCTTCCCCACCACCGGCCCGCGCGTGGTGATGGGGCCGGGCGAGAACGCCGGCGCCGTGGACGTGGGCGACGGACTGGCAATCGTGTTCAAGGTGGAGAGCCACAACCACCCGAGCGCCGTGGAGCCCTTCCAGGGTGCGGCCACCGGCGTGGGCGGCATCGTGCGCGACATCATCGCCGTGGGCGCCAAGCCCATCGCGCTGCTCGACAGCCTGAGGTTCGGCACGCTCGATTCCGCGCGGTCGCGCTTCCTCTTCCGCCGTGCGGTAGAGGGCATCGGCCACTACGGCAACTGCATCGGCATCCCCAACGTGGGCGGTGAGGTGCAGTTCGACGAGCGCTACGAGGACTCATGCCTGGTCAATGCCATGTGCGTGGGGGTGGTGCCGCACGATGCCATCCTCAGCTGCGCGGCCCGGGGCATCGGCAACCGCCTGGTGCTGATCGGCAACCGCACGGGCCGCGACGGCATCGGCGGCGCGAGCGTGCTGGCCAGCGCCGAACTGGGGGACGACGACGCCGACAAGCGCCCGAGCGTGCAGGTGGGTGACCCCTTCACCGAGCGCAAGCTGATGGATCTGTGCCAGGCACTTAACCACGCGGGGCTTCTCGTGGCGCTGCAGGACCTGGGCGCCGCCGGGCTCACCAGCGCGGCCAGCGAGATGGCCAGCCGCGGCGGCGTGGGGCTGGCCATCGACCTCGACCGCGTGCCGCTGCGCGAGCAGGGGATGGCCCCGGGCGAGGTGCTGGTGAGCGAGAGCCAGGAGCGCATGCTGGCCATCGTCGAGCCCGCGAACATGGACGCCGTGGTGGAGATGGCGCGGCGCCACGAACTCGACGCCACCGACATCGGCGAGGTCACGGACACCGGTGAGCTCGAGGCGCTGTGGCAGGGCGAGGAGGTGGTGAGGATCCCCTCGCCGTACCTCACCGACGACGTGCCCTTCTACGACGTGCCACGCGATGCCGCCCCGCCCGCGCAGCCGATCGACCTGGCCTCCGTGGCCGAGCCCGGTGACCTGGGGCAGGCGTGGCTGGCGCTGATGGCCGACCCCAACGTGGCCAGCAAGCGCTGGGTGTTCGAGCAGTACGACCAGCTGGTGGGCGCCAACACCATGCGGCGGCCGGGAGGCGACGCGGGCGTGGTGAGGATTCCCGGCACCAACCGGGCAATCGCCGTCACGCTCGACTGCGCCGAGTGGCACACGGAGATCGACCCGTACGCCGGTGGCATGGCGTCGGTGCTCGAGGCCGCGCGCAACGTGGCCTGCACGGGAGCCGTGCCCATCGCGGCCACCGACTGCCTCAACTACGCCAACCCCGAGAAGGGCAGCACGGGCTGGCGGCTGGCCGAGAGCATCCGCGGCATGGCGGACGCCCTCACGGCCATCGGGGCGCCCATCGTCAGCGGCAACGTGTCGCTGTACAACGAGAGCCCGCGCGGCCCCATCTTCCCCACCCCCGTCGTCGGGATCGTGGGCCTGCTCGACGATGCCTCCACCAGCATCGGATCGGCGTTCGGCCGGCATGGCGACGCCGTGCTGCTCATCGGATACGGCGAGCCGCGGGTGGATGCCAGCCGTTACCTGGGCCGGTGCGACGGGGCCCCTCCCGCGCCCGAGCCCGCGACGGACGCCACGCTGTTCGAGCTGCTTGCCGAATGCGCCAAGCGACGACTGCTGACGAGCGCGCACGACGTGAGCGAGGGCGGCCTGGCGGTGGCGTTGGCCGAGAGCTGCATCGGCGGCGGCATCGGCGCCGAGGTGTCCATCACTCCCGGGCGCCGCGCCGACGAGGCCATTTTCGGCGAGGGCGGGGGCCGGGTGATCGCCTCGTGCGACCCCGCGCAGTTGGACGCCATCGCCGCGCTGGCCACGGACGGGGTGACCGTTGCGCGCATCGGCACCGTGGGGGGCGATGACGTGGCCATCGAGGCCGGGGGTTCCACCGCACGGGTCCCGCTTTCCGATCTGGCCCGCGTGTGGGAAGGTTCGATTCCAGAGGCGTTGGAGGCCCAGTGATCCGGCTCGCGGATCCCCCGGACGGGGATCACCCCAACGAGGAGTGCGGAGTGTTCGGCGTGGTGGCGCCGAGCCGCGATGTGGCACGCGTCTGCTTCTTCGGCCTGCACGCGCTGCAGCACCGTGGCCAGGAGAGCGCCGGAATCGCCGTGAGCGACGGCGAGCACGTGATGGTGCAGCGCGAACTGGGCCTGGTGTCGTCGGTGTTCGACGAGCCGTCGCTGCGCAGCCTGGTGGGCCACAGCGCCATCGGCCACGTGCGCTACTCCACCACCGGGAAGAACAAGTGGGATAACGCCCAGCCCGTGGCCCTGCCACGCGGCGACGGCCTGGTGGCGCTGGGGCACAACGGCAATCTCACCAACTCGGACGCCCTGCGCCGCCGGGTGGAGGCACTGGGGCACGAGCTCCGCGCCACCACCGACAGCGAGCTCATCACGGCCCTCATCGCCCACGAGCCCGGCAACCTCCTCGATGCCGTGTGCAACGTGATGCCCCTGCTGCAGGGGGCGTACTCGATCGTCACGCTCACCGAGGACGAGCTGGTGGCGTTCCGCGACCCCAACGGAGTGCGCCCGCTGGTGATCGGCCGCCTGGACGGCGGGTGGGTGGTGGCCAGCGAGACCTGCGCGCTCGACCAGGTGGGGGCGGAGTTCGAGCGCGAGGTGCGCCCTGGGGAGGCCATGCGGATCACGGCCGGGGGCACCGAGGGCCGGCAGGCCATGCCGCCCACCGCGCGATCGCTGTGCATCTTCGAGGCCATCTACTTCGCGCGCCCCGACAGCATCATCGACGACCGCTCGGTATGGCAGGCGCGCCGCGACATGGGCATGCAACTGGCGCGCGAGGCCACGCCGGCAGCCGACCTGGTGGTGGGCCTGCCCGACAGCGGCACCCCGGCGGCCATCGGGTTCGCCACGCAAAGCGGCATCCCGTTCTCGGAGGCCGTGGTGCGCAACCGCTACGTGGGGCGCTCGTTCATCCAGCCCGACCAGGAGCTCCGCGCCAACGGCGTCAAGCTCAAGTTCAACCCGCTGGTCGAGGTGATCGAGGGCCAGCGCCTGGTCGTGGTGGACGACAGCATCGTCCGCGGCACCACCACGCGCCGCACGGTGCAGATGCTGAAGGACGCCGGCGCCGCCGAGGTGCACCTGCGCATCTCCAGCCCTCCCATCACGTGGCCGTGCTTCTACGGAATCGACATGGCCGACCGCGACGAGCTGATCGCCGTGGGCCAGGACGAAGCCGCCATCGCCGCGGCGGTGGGTGCCGACTCGCTCCACTACCTCACGCTCGATGGCCTGCAGGTGGCCATGGGCCGACCCGCCGATGGCTACTGCCGCGCGTGCTTCACGGGCGAGTACCCCATCCCCGTGCCCGACGCCTCGGGCAAGGAGAGGTTCGAGGCCACGGCGGGGGTTTCCCGAACCCCCTAGCGCGCCCTGCGCGGCCGGTAGCCTGCCCGTCGTGGCCGAGGGCGGAACCTCCTACGACGATGCGGGCGTCAACCTCGACGCCGCGCGGGCGCTGACCGAGGGCATCCGCGACCTGGTGCACGGCGGCACCACGGGGTTCGCGGGCACGCTGCCCATGCCGCCCATGCGCGACGGCGTGCTGGTGGCATGCACCGACGGCGTGGGCACCAAGGTGCTGCTCGCGCGGCAGATGGGCGATGTGTCGGGGCTGGGCCAGGACCTGGTGGCCATGAGCGTGAACGACCTCGTGTGCACGGGCGCGCGGCCGCTGTTCTTCCTCGACTACCTGGCGGTGGGAAAGCTCGACCCGGACGAGGCAACGCAGATCGTGGCCGCGGTGCGCACCGCCTGCCTGGACAGCGGCTGCGTGCTGCTGGGCGGCGAGACCGCCGAGATGCCGGGGCTCTACCAGCCCGGCCACTTCGACATGGCGGGGTTCGCGGTGGGCGCGGTGGAGCGCGCCGAGATGCTGGGGCCTGAGAAGGTGCAGGCAGGCGACGTGATCGTCGGCATCGAGAGCAGCGGCATCCACAGCAACGGCTACTCGCTGGTGCGCAGGCTGGTGGATGACGGCGCGGTGGCCCCCGACCCCCTGCTGCTGGCCCCCACCCGTCTCTATCCCGCCGACATCAAGGCACTGCAGGCCGCGGGGGTGGAGCTGCACTCCGCTGCCCACATCACGGGGGGCGGCCTGGAGGAAAACCTGCCGCGCGCCCTGCCCGGCGGGCTGCGCCCCGTGCTGAAACGCGACGCGTGGCCGCAGGCACCGGCCATCGCGCATGTGCTGGCATCCGGCGCGGTGGACCAGGACTCCGCCTGGCGCACCTTCAACATGGGGCTCGGCATGTGCCTGGTGCTGCCGCAGGCCGCGGCGGACAGGGCGCTGTCGATCGTGGACGGCAGCCACGTGGTGGGTCGCGTGGAGCCCGGCCCGCCCGGACTGGCCTGGGAGGCGTGATGTACCGCATCGCCGTGATGGTGTCGGGCAATGGGTCGAACCTGCAGGCGCTCATCGACAACGTCCACTCCAACCCGCGGGTGGATGCCCAGATCGTGATGGTCATCTGCTCCAAGGATGGCGTGAAGGCCATCGAGAGGGCGCAGGCGGCGGGCATCCGCACCGAGGTGGTCACGCTCGAGAGCCGCGGCGGCGACCGCGAGCGGCGCGATGGCGAGGTGGTGCGCCTGCTGCGGCTGGTGGCGCCCGACCTGGTGGTGATGGCCGGGTGGATGAGCATCGTCACCCCGGTGCTGCTGGATGCCTTCCCCGACACGGTCATCAACCTGCACCCGTCGCTGCTGCCGGCGTTCCCGGGCATGGAGTCCATCGCCCAGGCCATGGACTGGGGCGCCCGCGTCACGGGGGTCACGGTGCACATCGCCGAGGAGGCCGTGGACGGCGGGCCGCCCATCCTGCAGGAACCCGTGCCCATCCTGCCGGGCGACACCCTCGAGGTGCTGGAGGAGCGCGTGCACGGGGTGGAGCACCGCCTGCTGGTGCGCTGCGTGACGCTGTACGCACAGGGCAAGGTGCGCCGCGACCCCGCGCGCCCTCGCCGCATGATCGTCGACGATGGAGGTTCGTGAGGTGGCATCACGCCGCGCGCTGCTGTCGGTATCGGACAAGACGGGCCTGGTGGAGCTGGCCCGGGGGCTGGCCGCCGAGGGCGTGCAGCTCATCAGCACCGGGGGCACGGCCGCGGCGCTTCGCGATGCCGGGCTGGAGGTGACGGACGTCAGCGAGGTCACCGGCCACCCCGAGATCATGGGGGGCCGGGTGAAGACCCTGCACCCGCGGGTTCACGGGGGCATCCTCGCCCGCCGGGACCACCCCGGCGACGCCGACGACATGGCCGCCAACGGCATCGAGGCCATCGACATGGTGGTGGTCAACCTCTATCCCTTCGAGGAGGCCGCGGCGCGGGACGGCCTGGGCCGAGCCGACGTGGTGGAGGAGATCGACATCGGCGGCCCGGCGATGGTGCGGGCATCGGCCAAGAACCACGACCGCGTGGCCATCGTCACCGATCCGTCGCAGTACGACGACGTGCTGGCCGAGGTCACGGGGGGCGGCTGGGTGGGCGACGCCACGCGGCGCGCGCTGGCGGCCGCGGCCTTCCGCAAGACCGCGGCATACGACACCGCCATCGCCGCGTGGATGGCCGGGCAGGGTGATGCCGACGTGGACTTCCCCGATCGCTTCACCGTGGGCTTCCGCAAGGAGCTCGAGTGCAGCTACGGCGAGAACCCCCATCAGCGCGGGGCGTACTACCGCCAGATCGGCGCGCCGCAGCACCTTCTGGGCGGGGTGGATGTGCGCCACGGCAAGCCGCTGTCGTACAACAACCTGCTCGATGTCGACGCCGCGCGCGGGCTTGCGGCCGAGTTCGACGACCCGGTCGTGGTGATCATCAAGCACAACAATCCGTGCGGGGTGGCGTTGGGTGACGACCTGGCCTCGGCCTACCTTCGGGCCAAGGCATGTGACCCGGTGTCGGCGTTCGGCGGCGTGTACGCGGTCAACCGCACAGTGGACCTGGCGCTGGCCGATCACCTGGCCGAGATGTTCGTGGAGGTGCTGTGGGCGCCGGGGTACGACGAGGACGCCTTCGAGGTGCTCACGCGCAAGCCCAACGTGCGGCTGCTCGACACCGGCGGCGAGCAGGTGCGTCCGGGCAACCCCGGCGAGCCGGTGTACCGCCGGGTGCTGGGCGGTGTGCTGGTGCAGGACCCCGACGACGTGCGCGAGGCGCGCGACACCATGAGCGTGGTCACAAAGCGCGCGCCCAGCGAGCAGGAGTGGGCCGACCTGGTGTTCGCGTGGAAGGTGGCCAAGCACGTGAAGAGCAATGCCATCGTGTTCGCGAAGGACGGCGCTACGGTGGGCATCGGCGCCGGCCAGATGAGCCGGGTCGACAGCGTGCGCATCGCCACCTCGAAGGCCGCCGACTACGACCTGCCCATCCAGGGCAGCGCCATGGCGAGTGACGCATTCTTCCCGTTCCCCGACGCCCCGGTGCAGGCCATCGAGGGCGGTGCCACGGCCATCGCGCACCCGGGCGGGTCGATCCGCGACGACGAGGTGATCGAGGCGGTGGACGCCCTGGGCGCGGCCATGGTCACCACGGGGCACCGCCACTTCCGGCACTGACCTGGGCGCTGGTCATCGGGGCGCTCGCCCTGGCGTGCTGGGCGGGGGTGCTGCTGCACCCCGCCCGGCCGTGGCTGCTGCGCCCCATCGATGACCAGCCCCCTGGGCCCGGCTCGGCGGACGGTCACTGGCCGTCGGTGGGCGTGGTCATCCCGGCCCGCAACGAGGCCGAGTCCATCGCCGGAACGCTGGCGGCCCTCCACGACCAGGACTACCCCGGCCACATGCGCATCGTGGTGGTGGACGAGCGCTCATCGGACGGCACGGCCGACGCCGCACGGCGAGCGGCCGCCGACCCCGGTGCCAGGCACTTAACCGTTGGTGCCAGGCACTTAACCGTTGTGGTGCCCGGGGCCGCGCTGCCCGAGGGGTGGGTGGGCAAGGTGTGGGGAATGGAACAGGGACTGCGGGTGCTCGAGGACGGCGGCGACCCGCCTGAGTGGGTGCTGTTCACCGACGCCGACATCCACCACGCACCCGACTCGCTGCGGGCGCTGATGGCATCGGCGATGGATGGCTGCGTGGGGCTTGAGAGCCGCATGGCCCGCCTGCGTTGCAGCTCACGCGCCGAGAAGCTGCTCATCCCGCCGTTCGTCCTGTTCTTCTTCCTGCTCTATCCCCCGCTCTGGGCCAATCGGCCGGGCTCGCGCATTGCGTCGGCGGCGGGGGGGTGCAACCTGGTGCGCCGCGATGCCCTGCGCGCCGCGGGCGGTTTGCGGGCCATCCGCGGGGCCCTCATCGACGACCTCGCGATGGCCCGGCTGATCAAGTTCCGGGCCCGCATGCCCACCCGCCTGGCCCTGGCCGCAGGCCGCGTTGCGAGCACCCGGCCCTATGACGACCTCGCATCGATATGGACCATGGTGCGTCGCAGCGCATTCACGCAGCTGCGGCGCTCGTGGCCACTGCTGGCCGGCGTGCTGCTGGTGCTGCTGCTGATGTTCGCCGGGCCGCTGGTGGCAGTGGTGGCGGGCGCCGTGGGTCTCGCCGCCGGCGCCGGCACCGGCGCGGCGTGGACCCTGGGGGTTGGCCTTGCCGCGTGGCTTGCCATGGCGGTGGCTTCGGGCCCGGCAAGCCGGCAGTTCGGGCTTGGCTGGCCGTGGCGATTCGCGCTGCCGCTGAGCGGCCTGCTGTACGGCGCCATGACCCTCGATTCGGCGCTGCGCGGCCCGCGCGGCGGCGGCTGGCGGTAGCGATAGCCTTACGCCCGTGCGACCGGTACCTCTCACGCGCGCGTCCACCGGCGAATTGCCCGAGTGCTGCACGCGCTGCGTGTTCTGGCAGACGCTCCGCGGCACCGCGGACGAGCTGAAGCGTGACCAGTGGGCGCACCGCACCGAGCAGTCATTCGGCCCGTGGGGGCGCATGCTGAGCGATGGCGATCAGGTGCTGGGCGTGCTGCAGTACGGCCCGTCGCAGGCATTCCCGCGCGCGCAGGTGCTGCCCGCCGGCCCGCCGGCGCGCGACGCCGTGCTGATCACCTGCGCCTATGTGACGGGCGACGATCCCACGGGGGCGATCGAGCGGCTGGTGCTTGAGGCCCTGGCCGATGTGAAGGGTCGCGGCATGCAGGCCATCGAGGCGTTCGCCATGCGCTACCCCGACGAGGTGCCCGCGGCGGAGCGCGCCGCGCTCAACCACACCCTGTTCGACCTCGAGATGCTCGAGGCCCTGGGCTTCCGGGCGGTGAGGTCTCGTGGCCAGGTGAGCCTGATGCGCATGGAACTCGGCGGGCTGGTACCCGGCCTGGCCGCCCGAGCACGCGCGGCCATCGGCGACCTCACCCCGTCGCCGGGCGGTACGCCCCTGCCCGCATGATCCGCCGCCTGGGCGCGTTCGTGGCCGTGCTCGCCTCGGCCCTGGCGCTCGTCGGCGCAGCCGCGGCCGATCCCGCTCGCGAGCCGCTGGAGCAGGGATCGGCGTACGTGAGCCCCGTGGTTGCCGGAGCGGGGGCCGGCCAGGCGCAGGCCCGCCTCGAGGAGGTGGCCGACGAACTGGCCCGCGGCGGCCGGGCGGTGCGGATCGCGGTGATACCCGGCCCCACCGGTGCTCCCTCGATGAAGGCCTATGCGACCCGGCTGCGCCGGGCGCTGGGATTCGATGGCCTGGTGGTGGCCGTGGCCCCCGGACGGGCGATCGGCGTGTCGGGGCCCCGAACGCAGGCGGCGATGACCCGCGACCTGCGCGCCGCCCGGGTGGGGTCGGTCACCGATCCCATCCGCAAGGCCGAGGTAGCTGCGCGCGCAGCGGCCGGGCCCCTCCTGCAGCCGGAGGCCACCGACACCACGCGCACCCTGCTGGCGCTCCTGGGCCTGGCGATGGTGGGGGGCGTATGGGCAGCGGCGTTCGGCATCCGGCGCAACCGGCGCGTGCGACGGCAGGGGATGGATGAGCGCACCGCCGTGGCCCGGGTGCGGCTGGATGCCATCGGGGCCCGCCTGGATGTGCTGGCCGTGCTGCCGGGGCCCAACGCGCGGGCCGACGACCGCCTGGATGCCGCCATCCGCGTGGCCCGGCGCGCGCAGGCCGAGCTCGACCGCGCGCGGTCGACGGAGGAGGTCCCGGCTGCCGAGGACCTGGTGGCGGAGGCCTTCGACCTGCTGCGCGATGCCGAGCGCGAGGCCGGGGTACCGGACCCCGGCGACCCGTTCGAGGGGCTCTGCCGCTGCGACCCCGCGCACGGCCCCAGCAGCACTGAGGCGCCCATGCGCCCGGATGGCATCACGCGGCCCTCGTGCCGCGCCTGCAGGGAGAAGGCCGACGAGGGCCACCCGCAGATGCGCCGCATGGTGCCGGGCCCTGCCGGGCCCGTGCCGTTCGATGCCCCCTAGAGCCAGCCCTTGGTGACCAGGCTCTCGGCCACCTGCACGGCGTTGCTCGCCGCGCCCTTGCGCAGGTTGTCGGCCACGATCCACATGGCCAGGCCATTGGGGTGCGAGGCGTCCCTGCGTATGCGCCCGATGAACACCTCATCGCGCCCCTCGGCGTCGCGCGCCAACGGGTAGGAGTTGCTCGCGGGCTCGTCCACCACCACCGCACCGGGGGCCAGCATCAGCAACTCGCGCGCGGCGTCGGCCGAGAGGGGATCGGTGGTCTCGATGTGCACCGCCTCCGAGTGCGAGCGGATCACGGGCACGCGCACGCAGGTTGCCGACACCGCGAGGTCGGGCAGGTGCAGCATCTTCCGCGTCTCGTTGCCCACCTTCACCTCCTCCCCCGTGTAGCCGCTGTCGTCGAACACGTCGATGTGCGGCAGCACGTTGAAGGCGATGGGGTGCGGGTACACCTGCGGCGCGGGCTCGTCGCCCGCCAGGTTGCCCGCCGTCTGGGTGCGCAGCTCCTCGATGGCCGCCGCCCCCGTGCCGCTGACCGACTGGTAGGACGACACGATGACCCGCTCCAGCCCCACGGCATCCGCGATGGGCTTGAGCGCCACCACCAGCGGGGCGGCCACGCAGTTGGGATTGGCGATGATGCCCTGGTGCCCCTCCAGGTCGGCCTCGTTCACCTCGGGCACCACCAGCGGCACGGTGGGGTCCATGCGGAACGCCGACGAGTTGTCGATGACCACCGCGCCGGCCTCCACCGCGGCGGGCGCGAAATCGCGCGAGCGCTGCCCACCGGCCGAGAACAGGGCGATCTGGATGCCCTCGAAGGAATCCTCGGTGAGTTCCTGCACCTCGAACGGCTTGCCCAGGTACTCCACCACCCTCCCTGCGCTGCGGGCCGAGGCCAGCGGCCGGAGCTCGGTGACCGGGAACCCGCGCTCCTCGAGCACGCGGACCATCTGCGAGCCGACGGCGCCCGTGGCGCCGACGACGGCCACGTTAAACACCCCGGCGCTCCGCCTCGCTGGCCAGGTCGAAGGCCTCGTGCAGGGCGCGCACCGCGCGCTCCACCTCGCCGCGGCCGATCACCACCGTGATGCGGATGGTGCTGGTGTCGATCATCTGGATGTTGATGCCCTCGCTGGCCAGCACCCGGAACATGGTGGCGGCGATGCCCGGGTTCGATCGCATGCCCTCGCCCACCAGCGACACCTTGCCGATCTGGTCATCGGCGATGGCCTCGCGGTGCGGCAGGCGGTCGCCCATGCCGTTGATCACGTCGAGCGCCTTGGGCAGGTCGGGCAGCGGCACGGTGAACGACAGGTCGGCGCGGCCGTCCACGCCCACGTTCTGGATGATGGTGTCCACGTTGATGAGGGCGTCGGCGAGCGCGGTGAACACGCTGGCCGCCACGCCGGGCTGGTCCTCCACGCCCAGCAGCGAGATCTTGGCCTCGTCGCTCTTGTGGGCGATGCCGGACACGAATGCCCTCTCCATCATGGGAGTCTCCTTGGTGATCCAGGTTCCGTCGTCGGGAGCGAACGATGACCGCACGTGCAGCGGCACGTCGTGCAGGCGCGCCACCTCCACCGACCTGAGGGCCAGCACCTTCGACCCCGAGGCCGCCATCTCGAGCATCTCCTCGTGGCTGATGAGCGGCAGCTTGCGTGCGCTGGGGTCCACCCGCGGGTCGGCGGTGAACACGCCGGTCACATCGGTGTAGATCTCGCACACCTCGGCGTCGAGCGCCGCGGCCAGGGCCACCGCCGTGGTGTCGCTGCCGCCACGGCCGAGCGTGGTGACATTCCTGTCGGTGGACATGCCCTGAAAGCCCGCCACCAGGACGATGTTGCCGCTGGCGAGCTCCTGCCGCAGCCGCTCGGGGTTGATCTCGATGATCTTGGCCTTGGTGTGGGCGGTGTCGGTGAGGATCCCCGCCTGCGAACCGGTGAACGACGCGGCTTCATGCCCCAGGTCGTGGAGTGCCATGGCCATCAGCGCGCACGACACCCTCTCGCCCGTGGACAACAGCATGTCCATCTCGCGCGGGGACGGGCGGTCGGAGATCTCGTCCGCCAGCGCCACCAGGCCATCGGTGGTCTTGCCCATGGCCGAGAGCACGGCGACCACGTGGTCGCCCTGCTCGCGCGCATCGGCGATGCGACGCGCCACGGTGCGGATCTTCTCGGGATCGGCGACGGACGAGCCACCGAACTTCATGACCCTGATGGCGATGGAGACCTCCTCGGGGCGGGCCAGCGGGCGATTGTAGTGCCCGCCGCTGGCATCCGTACACTTCCCCGCATGGGCGTACTGCAGCGCATGGGCGAGAAGGGCGGCAGCAACAGCCGGGTCCGCTGGGTGCTGTGGGGGTTCCTGCTGGGCCTGGTGTGGGGCACCATCATGTGGGCCGTCACGGGAGCCAACGGCGGGGTGTCGGTGTGGCTGTACATCTCGCTCACCACGGCGATGATCGGCGGGGGCGTGGCGGCCATCTTCGGCGCCATGAACGCCCGCAAGAAGGGCGAGCGCATCAGCCCGCGCCTCATGCCCAAGGACGAGGCCGAGCGCAAGGCCGAGGCCAAGGCGGCCAAGGCCCAGGCCCGCGCGCAGTCCAAGGCCGAGGCGGACGCCCGCAAGCAGTCCCACTGAGGTATGGTCACCCCTGTGACCGTGCTAGGCGGGGAGCTAGCGGTGCCCTGTATCCGCAATCCGCTACAGC
>CAZEUE010000034.1:0-15947 GCA_964514615.1 uncultured Bifidobacterium sp.
GATGGAGGATACCGGGATCGAACCGGTGACCTCCTGCTTGCAAAGCAGGCGCTCTCCCAGCTGAGCTAATCCCCCGGGCGGTCGAGACGGTACCACCACCATGGCGCGTATCGTGGGCGCATGTCCGACGAGGTCCTGGCCCGCATCGACCAGTTGCTGCTGATGCAGCAGGAGCACCACCGCGAGCTGGCGGAGCTCATCGAGCAGTACCGCGGCATGGTGTTCGAGGCCGACGACCAGGGGGCCGACGCCCTCTACCGCGTGGCGTCGGCGCTGCCCGGAGGGCGGTACCACGTGCTCACCACGCACCTGCGCGAGACCTGGCTGGTGCTGCAGGCCGACCTGGCCCGCCTGATGCCGGAGCAGTCGGGCATCGACTCCGCGCCCGACGCCGACTAGCCCACGCGGGCGGCGAGCGAGTCGGCGATGTCGCCGAACGCCCACGCGTAGCCCCGCGCGCGGGGCACCCCGGGCACTGCCCGGGCGCTGTCAGTCACCAGCACCGCGGCCTCGCCCATGGTCATGCGCACCGCCATGCCCGGGGTGGGCACCACAGCCGGGCGCCCCACCGCGTGGCCGAAGGCCTTTGCCACGTCCACCTGGCGCAGGGGCTCGGGCGCTACGTTGTTGAAGGGGCCCTCCCAGGCGTCGTCATCGATGGCGCAGAGGATCATCCCCACCACATCGGCGATATCCACCCAGGGCACCCACTGCCGACCGCCGCCGATGGGCCCCGCCATGCCGGCGCGCGCAAGCTTGGCCAGCCGGGGGATCACCCCGCCGTCCTCGGCGAACACCATGCCCGTGCGGCTGATGGCCACGCGCACCCCGCCGCGCGCGGCTGCCCGCGCGGCGGCCTCCCACGCGATCGCCGTGCCGGCGAGGAAGTCGTCGCCCGGGGCGGACGACTCGTCCAGCACCTGATCCCCACGGTTGCCGTAGTACCCCGTGGCGCTGCCGCTCACCAGCACCCCCGGCCCGCCACCGGCCGCCAGGGAATCGGCGATGCGCGTGGTGGTGACCACCCGGCTGTCGCGGATGAGCTTCTTGCGCTCCGTGGTCCAGCGGCCATCGGCCACCGATGCCCCGGCCAGGTTCACCACCGCATCCACGCCGTCCATGGCTGCCGCCGGGAAGTCGTCGAACACCGGATCCCACGGCAGCGTGGGCACGCCGTGCACCTCGCCGTTCGACCGCGACAGCGGAACCACCTCGTCGCCGCGGTCCAGCAGCGCGCGCGTGGCGTGGCGGCCGATCAGGCCCGTGGCTCCGGTGATGGCGACGCGCATGCCGGGATTGTGCCCTAGGCCCCGCCACGGGGCGGCGGTTCGCCGTGGCCGTAGGGCCTGGCGGCCTCGGGGTACCGCGCCAGCAGGGCCTCGATGGCGGCATCCTCGTCGGGCGACAGCGGCGTGCTCGCCATGGCCGCCGCGCCGCGGGCCTGGGCGGCATCGCGCGCGCCCACGATCGCCGAGGTCACCTCGGGCCGGCGCAGCACCCAGGCCACCGCCAGTTCAGCCACCCCCCCTGCGCGACCCGAGCGGTCGGCGATCTGCTGCATGCCCCGTGCCACCGCCACGCGGTCGGCGAAGTGGTCATCGGCGAAGAACTCGCTCTGGGCGCGCCAGTCGTTGGGCGGAAAGGTGGTGCGCTCGTCCATGCGGCCGGCCAGCAGCCCGTGGGCGAGGGGCCCGTAGGCCAGCACGCCCACCCCGTGCCGCGCGCACCACGGCAGCTCCTGCTCCTCCACCGTCCGGCGCATCACGTGGTACCCCACCTGCAGCGACACGAAGGGGCCGGCGGCATGCGCGGCCTCGAGGTCCGGCACGTCATAGTTGGACACCCCGATCCAGCGGATCTTGCCCTCGTCGCGCATCGCCAGCAGATCGGCGAAGGTGTCGTCGGCAGGCACGTCGGCCACCGGCCAGTGCACCTGGTAGAGGTCCACGGCCTCGAGGCCGAGTGCCGCGAGCGAGCGCTCGAGCGACATTCGCAGGTACGCACCGGATGCCTCGCGCCAGATGCGCAGGCCGTCGGTGGTGGCCTCCCACGCCACGCCGCCCTTGGTGGCCACGATCACGTCATCCGACCGCTCGCGCAGCACCTTTCCCACCACCTGCTCCGCGCGGCCCTGGCCGTAGATGTCGGCGGTGTCGATCCAGTTGATGCCGGCGTCGAGGGCCGCATGGCAGGCCGCCGCGCTGTCGCGGTCGTCGGCGCCGCCCCACCGGCCGCCGAACTGCCACGTGCCGAGCCCGATCACCGTGAGGTCGAGGTCGGACGATCCCAGGCGCCGCGTTTCCACCGCTACTCCCCCGTCACCGGCGTCAGCGCCACCAGCAGGCCGCCGTCGTCGTCGTAGGCCGGGAAGATATCCACCACGGCGTCGCGGTCCTCCCCCATGCGATGGGGCCGGAACACGCACGGTTGCTCGAGCACGCGCACTCCCCACTCGAGGGCCCGGGCCACGGGATCGTCATCCACGCCCGGAAACCGCAGCCCCAGTGCGGCGGACACCTCGAGGCCGATCAGCTCGCCCTCGGGCCAGCCCGTTGCCGGGGTGGTGGCGTGCCCGGCCACCAGCACGCGACGCTGCTGGTCGCAGCAGATCAGCGCGGTCACCGGACCCGCGTAGTAGTCGTCCATGAGCTCGAAGACGAAGCCGAATCCGCATGAGGGGCACCCGCGTGGCTGGTGCCCCTCGGCGCGCTCGGCTCCGGCCACGCGGTGCGCGCAGCGGGGACAGATGAATACGGCCACGCCCGAAGGCTACCGCCCGCGCGTGACCTTGAACTCCTCGGTGCGGTTCCAGTCGATGAACTCATCCACCGTGCCCGGGCCGTACTCCACGGGGAGGGCCAGGTCGGCCACGGCCTGCTCGAACGCCGCGGTGCCCACGCGCGCGGCGAACGCGTTGAACTCCTCGCCGTCCTCGCGCTGGTCCCGGTAGAGCAGGATCCACCTCGACACCGCCTCGGGCACGCGCTTGGCCGGCAGCCGTACCTTCAGGCGCCGGCCAAGCGCCACCTGGCCGCCCTCGTACTGGCCGCCCACGTGGGGCACGTACGCCGGCAGCGTGCGGTCGCCCACCTTCAGTGACGCGCCGTAGAAGCCGATGTTGGCGATATGGTGCTGACTGCAGCCATTGGGGCAGCCACTCATCTTCACGTGGATGCGCCGGGTGAGGGGGTCGGTGATGCCCATGGCGGTCACCCGCTCCTCGATGGCGCGGTTCAGGCCCATCGAACTGGTGATGGCCAGCTTGCAGCTGTCGCTGCCGGGGCACGACACCACATCGCGGATCTCCTCGGCGCCGGCCTGGCCCAGGCCCAGCTCGTCCAGCCGCTGCCACACCGCGAACACGGCCTCATCGCGCACCCAGCGCAGCACGATGTTCTGCTGGATGGTGGTGCGCGCGTACCCGCCGCAGAACTCGCGGATGATCGACGCCAGCCCGCGGAACTGCTCGGGCGTGAGGTCGCCGCGGGGCACCCGCACCTCGACGGTGGAGAACCCGGCCTGCCGCTGCGGCTGCACGTTGGAGTCGGCGAACACCGCGAACGCGGCGTCCACGTCGCCCGGCTGCGGCAGGCCTGCGGGCACCGGCAGCGCGGCGGCGTGGGCCTGCTCGTCGTGCAGGTACGCCAGGCGCGCCACGTCGTAGTCGCGATCAGCCACCCAGTCGCCCTCGAGTTCCTGCAGCACCAGCTCGCGGAAGGCGTCCATGCCGATGGAGTCGATGAGCACCTTGATCCGCGCGCGGGCGCGGTTCCTGCGCAGCTCATCGCGGCCGTCGTAGATGCGCAGCACGGCCTCGGTCACCTTGATGAAGTCGCCGTTGTCGGCCTCGACGAAGTCGAACAGCGTGGGGGCGATGCGCGGCATGATCGACGTGCCCCCGCCGATGCGGATCTCGAAGCCCCGCACCTGCCGCCCGTCCACCTCGCGCACGCGCGGGATGAACCCGCCGTCGTGGATGCCGGTGATCACCCGGTCGGCGTCCGAAGACGCAAACGCCGTCTTGAACTTGCGCGGCATCAGTTGGCACACCTCGTTGCGCACGAAGTAGCGGGCGTAGGCCGCGGCATACGGCGTGGGGTCGAACGGCTCGTCGTCCAGCAGTCCCGCGCGCGGGTCGCCGGTGACGTTGCGCACGGTGTTACCGCACCCCTCGCGCGAGGTCAGCCCCGCCGTGGCGATCTCGCGCATCAGCAGCGACAGGTCGGCGATGGGCAGGTGGTGCACCTGGATGCACTGGCGGGTGGTGATGTGTCCCTTGCGCAGCGGCGCCCACTTCTCGATGACGTCCGCGAAGGCGTCGAGTTGGTCGGGCGTGATGCCGCCGAAGGGGATCTTCACGCGAACCATCTGCACGTCGGGCTGGCGCTGGCCGTACACGCCCTGCGGGCGGAGCACGCCGTCGAATTCCTCCTGCGCCATCTCGCCGCGGGCGAATCGCGCGGCGGCGGTGTCGAAGTCATCGAACTCCCCCTCGATGATGGGGATCACGTGCCCTGGCACCTCGGGGTGCAGCTCGGGGTTGTCGAGGGTCCCGGTGCGCCCCCCGGGGGTGGCGGAAGTCGTCATGTGGCTCATCGGCTCCTGGTCGCGGGCGACGGATGTCGCGAACGGCCGGGAGTAATACCACAAAAAATCCCAGATGTTTGGATGTTTTTAGCCGACCGGGTGGATCAGGGGTCGTACGAGCCCTTCCACGGGGGCAGGTCGCGGGTGCCGGGCACCCGCCAGTTCCACGCCGCATGACCCGTCTGGCCACCCGCCATGCGCTGGATCATCCCCACCAGCGGGACCAGGTCCATCGGCTCCACCAGCGAACCGGGGGTCATCGGGTCGGCGGCGAACGACAGCACCTGCCCCCGGCCCACCTGCCGCAGCACCGCCGCCGGGCGCTGGTCGAGGTGCGTGGCCACCACGCTGGCCCCCGCCGGGACGTCCGTGAACGCCCACGAGCGGCGATCGGCCACGGGGATGGCGTGGAGGTCGGGCGGGGTGGCCGCGCCCAGCGCACCCTTGCGCATGAGCAGCACCCCGCCGGCCTCGCCGCCCAGGCGCCCGCCCTTGAGCGCGGCGCCGATGTCGGACAGGCTCTTGTTGTCCGGCGTGCGCGCGAACGCCGTGGGGTCGGTGACCACCAGGAACCCGCCGGCGTTCACCCAGTCGCGCAGCGCCTCGGCGAATCGCCGCGACAGCGTGTCGCCGCGGGGCAGCCACACCACCCGGGCGCGCGCCAGCCGCTCGCGCTGCGCCGCCAGCCGCTCGTCGGTGTCGAACACGAAGGGCGCGCCATTCAGCTCGCCCAGCAGCGAATGCGTGGTGTAGAGCGCATCGCCCGAGGTCCGGTAGCGCGCATCACCGCGCTTGTCGGGCTGCCCCTGCCCCTCGCTCATGAGCGAGTACACCACCACCGTCGAGGGGTCGACCGGGGCGTCGGGCAGGTCGCGCCCACGCAGGCGCGACGCCAGCGACAGCATGCCGTCATACATCGTGCGATTGGTGAAGCGCGGGTTGCCCTTGGCGTAGAAGGTGATGTGCGTGGCGCCGGCGCGCAGGGCCTGGCTGGTCCAGGTCTCCACGTCGGCGATACCGGGCGTGTATCGCGCGTACGGGAACGCCTGCACGATGATGCGCACGGGCTTGCCGGTGAGGTCGGACATCAACTTGGCGCCGAAGCCCGGGTTGTACCGCCCGCGGCCCGGGTTGGCGCGCTCCGCATACGACACGTAGGGGTCGGTCTCCACGATGTCGGCGAAGGCGCCCAGGCGCGTGTAGTCCCAGGGGTTGAACCCGTCGATCATGTTGTAGTTGTTCGGCACCACCCGGGCGTCGGGGTCGAGACGGCGGATGAGGGCGGCCTGGCGGGCCTTCATTGCGAAGAACCTCGTGCCGGACCACCGCGAGTAGGCCAGCCACCGCAACCCGGCGATGGAGGACCGCGTGCGCTTGGCCCCCGACCGCGGCGGTGCCCAGCCGTACTGGCGCTTGATCTGCGCCGCCTGGCGACGCCACAGCTTGCTGCGCACCGCCTTGCCCGCGGGCAGCACCACGAGGGGCTCATCCGACCCGTTGTACGCGTACACGTACGGCGCATTGCGGAGCCGCGGCACGATGCGGCGGATCTCCGACAGCGCCTTGCGCTGGTACGCCGGGTCGAGCAACGACATGCGCCGGGTGGGGGCCTTGGTGTCGGGTTGGAACACGATGCCCGTGGGGCGGCACGCCTTGGGCCGCCGGGGGAAGATGCACAGGGCCTCCTTGGCGGCCCGGGCCTCGACGTTGGCATCCCACGACAGCCCGGTGGCCCTGTAGAGGCGCAGGAAGTTGGCGGGGTTGCGCCACGACGACGGCTCGCGCGGCGACACGGGGATGTCGAAGGGCAGCGATGCGAACCCGCTGCCCCACAGGTAGTTGGCGCCCTCGGTGAGCAGGATCTTGTTCACCATGGGCAGCCACTTGGCCCGGGGGATGGGCAGCGGGCCCCTGGGCTTCCAGCGCGGGTGCTGCTCCAGGTTGAGCTCGTGGTTCCAGTCGAACACGTGGCCCATGGGGCGGGCGTCGGCCGGGGCGGCCACCACGGGCACCGCGGCCAGGGCCCCGGCGATGGCGATGGCGATGGCGGGGCGACGCATGAGGTGCAGGCTAGATGCCCGCGCCATCGGTATGGCCGATGGGGGTCATGGTGAACAGGGTGTCCGACCGCAGGCCCAGGCGCAGGGTCTCGAGGGGGATGACCTCGTCGGGCGGGATGTTGCCCAGGTTCACGTTGGCCCCGAACGCGCGCACGAACCACACCTGCTGGGCTTTCTGGGGGGCCTCGAACAGCAGGCGATGCACGTCGATGGCGTGGACGATCTCGTCGATCAGGCCCATGCGCACCTCGCCGTCGCCCCGGAACACGCCCGCCGTGCCGCTCTCACGGGCCTCGGTGATGACCTTCCAGGCGCCCGCGCGGAGCTCGGCGTCGATCATCTCCACCCAGCGATAGGGGGCGATCACCACGTCGTTGTCCTTGGAGCCCACTTCCGACAGCACCGTGAAGTCCTTGGCGTACTCCTCGATGTACTCGAGCTTCCTCTCGTGCGGCAGGTCCACCGTGCCATCCGACACCTCCACGTGGCGCAGGCCCAGGCCGCCCACGAAATCCTTCCACTCCTCCAGCTTGCCCTGCACCAGGCACACCTCCCAGAAGGTGCCCCCGATCACCACCGGGATGCCCAGCTGCTCGTACAACCGCACCTTCTCGCGCAGCACCGGGGTGACGTACGCCGTGCCCCACCCCAGCTTGACGATGTCGATGTGGTCTCCGCTGGTGGACACCATGTCCTCCACCTGGCGCAGCGACAGGCCCTTGTCGATGACGTGCGTCAGGCCGAAGTGCCGCGGCTTGGCCGGGCGCCCCGGCAGCGTGAGGAACTCCCCCGCATGGCTCATGCCACTGCCTCGCGCGCCGCGGCCGCGCCCGCGATGCGGCCGAACACCACGGTGTCGAGCAGCGAATTGCCCATGAGGCGGTTGGTGCCGTGCACGCCGCCGGTGATCTCTCCCGCGGCGAACAGCCGCGGCAGAGTGGTGCGGCCCTGGGCGTCGATGACCAGCCCGCCGTTGCGGTAGTGCAGTACCGGGTACACCAGAACGCGCTCCTTGGTGATGTCGACTCCCTGCTTCAGGTACCGGTTGTGCACATACGCCAGGCGGTCCGCCGTGAACCCCTCGCCGTGCTCGCGATCGATGGCCGTGGTGTCAAGCCACGCGCCCATGCTGCCATCCGGCGCGGCTGCACCGCGCCCGGCATCCACCACGTCGATGATGGCCTGGGCCACCACGTCGCGCGGTGCAAGCTCGTCCACGAACCTCTCGCCCGCGGCGTCGTGCAGCGTGGCGCCGTACGACCGCGTGGTCTCGGGCAGTGCATAGCCCGCCAGCCCGGCAGGCCACACCGCACCGGTGGGGTGGCGCTGCCAGCTGTCCAGGTCGCGGCCCTCGGCGCCCAGCGCAAGCGCCATCTCCAGCACCTCGGGGGTGGCGTCGGGATGATTGGTGGAGCTCTCGCCGATCCGCGCGGCCTCGCCGCCCAGGCCGCCGCCTGCCGCCAGCACCACGGCGCCGCATTCCACGATGCACTCGCCGCCATCCTTCGCGCGAAGCAGCGCGCGCCACCCGCCGGTGACCGGTTCGAGGGCCCTGAGCGCCGTCGACTCGCGCACCTGCGCCCCGCTCGCGCGCACCGCCGCCCGCAGGGCCTGCACCATCTCGGCACCGGTGCGCTCGCCCGCCTGCAGCAGGCGGGGGCGCCGGGCCCCGCCGCAGCGGATCACCCGCAGGCGGCCGTCATCGCGCGTGAACTCCACGCCCAGGCCGGCCAGCCATGCGACCGCCTCTGGCCCGCCCTCCACGAGCGTGCGCACCAGCGCGGGGTCGGCGTGCTCGTGGCCCGCCGCGAAGGTGTCCTCCAGGTGGTCGGCCGTGGAGTCGTCGGGGCCCACGGCTGCCTGGATGCCCCCCTGCGCGCGACCGGTGTTGGACGCCCCCAGGGCCGACTTGGTCACCACCACCACCGATGCGCCGGCCTCGCGGGCGGCCACGGCGGCGCTCATGCCCGCGCCACCGGACCCCACCACCAGCACGTCGCACCGCTCGACGGGCCCGGTCACGACTCCCCGGGCTCCGCGGGCGCGGCAGGCCCGCCGACGGGCGGCACCAGGTCACCCAGGTTCAGCCGCGCGTAATCCACGAACCCCTCGCTCACGCGGCTGGCGGTGCGACCCGCATGCCGCACCAGCGAGAAGTCGCGCGCCAGCACCGCGCCATCCACCGGCACCGCGGCCAGCCGACCCTCGGCCACGTCGCGCTCCACCGCCAGCCGCGAGATCACCGTGATGCCCAGGCCGTCCAGCACCGCCGCGCGCACCGACTGCTGCAGCCCCAGCTCGAGGGTGACGTCGAGGTCGCGCATGCGGATCCCCGCGGCGCGGAGCGCCGACTCCAGCACCGCGCGTACCCCGGAGCCGCGCTGCTGCAGGATGATCGGCTGGGCGGCCAGGTCGGCCAGGGCCACCCGGCCCGCGGAGGCCAGCGGATGATCGGGCGGGCAGATCACCACCAGCTCATCACGCACGAACGGCTCGAACACCAGCCCCCGGTGAGGGCGCGCAGCGCCCACCACGCCGAGCTCGATCTCGTCCTCCAGCACCCGGTCGCACACCGTCTGGGTGTCCTGCACCACCAGCGACACCTCCACCTCGGGGTTGTCGCGCTTGAACCCGCCCAGCAGGTGTGGCAGCAGCAGCTCGCCCGGGCCCGTCGAGGAGCCCAGGAGCAACGGCCCCGACAGGTGGTCGGCCAGCCCCGCCACCTCGCGCAGCATGTCGTCCTCGAGGGCCAGCATGCGCCGGGCGTGGGCGTCCACCACGCGGCCGGCATCGGTGAGCGTGACGCGTCGCCCGCTGCGGTCCAGCAGCCTCTCGCCGATGCGGTCCTCCAGCGCCCGCACCTGGAACGACACCGCCGGCTGCGAGATGCCGAGCTCCTCTGCCGCATGCGAGAACGACCCCTTGTCCACCACCGTCCGCAGGGTCAGCAGCTGCCGCAGGTCCATAAGCACACCTTATCCCAGACCCCCGCCGGTGCTGTTGCCGCCCTCACGGGAACGGCCCGGATGGGCCGATCTTCGGTCTTCTCCCTTCTGAACGGTCGTACGACCGAAATCGGCCCATCCGGGCCTGCGCCGCGGCGCGCAGGCCCAGGGGGTCGGACATCGTCCGAACGACCGTTCAGAAGGGAGGAGGGCGATGTCCGACCCCCTGGGCCGTTCCCGCGAGCGCGGTGGCGCGGAGGGCTAGCGGCGGTCGGAGGTGACGTGGTGGTGCCCGTCGGGGCACCAGTACACGAGGCCGTCGCCGGATGGGTGGCGACCGACGCAGGTGGCGTCGCAGCGATGGGCGGTGCAGGTGCGGCGGACGCGCGACAGCACGCCGCCGGGGCGCACGTGCACGTAGCCCGGGGGGAGGATGTCGGGTCCGGACAGGACCGCCACCTTGGCCGTGCTCAACGATCGTCTCCCTTGTCGCGTGACTGCACGTCCTCAGGTTCGCCGATGGCGTCGGCGTCCCTGCCGGCGCGCAGGGCGCTCCAGAGCGCGCGCGACGCCACCACGGGGTCGCCCGTGCCCACCGCCGCCCGCAGGTGCGCGATGCCCTCCACCAGGGCCTGCGAATCGAGCGCCGGCCGCGTGGCCCGCAGGATGCCCCCGTACCGCGTGGGCCGCACCTGTTCGTCGAGGTTGAACAGCTCCTCGTGCAGCTTCTCGCCCGGTCGCACTCCGGTGATCTCCACCGGGATGTCCGTGCCCGGCTCCATGCCGGAGAGCCGGATCATGTTGTGGGCCAGGTCGAGTATGCGCACGGGCTCGCCCATGTCGAGCACGAACACGTCGCCGCCCTCGGCGATGCCGGTGGCCTCGATGACCAGCTGCACGGCCTCCGGGATGGTCATGAAGTAGCGGGTCATGTCGGGGTGCGTCACGGTCACCGGGCCCCCCGCGGCGATCTGGCGCCGGAAGATGGGCAGCACCGACCCCGACGAGCCCAGCACGTTTCCGAACCTCACGGCCGCGAACCGCGTATGCGCGTCGCGCCCGTGCATCTCGACGATGCGCTCGGCCAGCGCCTTGGTGCCGCCCATGACCGTCTTGGGCTCCACCGCCTTGTCGGTGGAGATGAGGCACACCCGCTCCACGCGGTGGCGCACCGCCAGGTCGGCCAGCGTGGCCGTGGCCAGGGCATTGTTGGCGATCGCCTGGATGGGGTTGAGCTCCATCATGGGCACGTGCTTGTAGGCCGCAGCGTGGAAGACGATCTCCGGGCGATGCGCGGCGAACACCTGCTCCATCAGGTGCGCATCGCGGCAATCGGCCACCACCGGGGTGGGGGCGTGGCCACGATCGCGCAGCTCCAGGTCGATTTCGAACAGGTTGTTCTCGGCATGGTCGACGATGACGAGGCTGCTGGGACCCACCGCGGCCACCTGCCGGCACAGCTCCGAGCCGATGGAGCCGCCCGCGCCGGTCACCAGCACGCGGCGGCCGTTCAGGTAGCGGGCCACGCGCGCCATGTCGATCTCCACCGGCGCCCGGCCCAGGACATCCTCCACCTGGACCTCGCGCAGCTTCTGCACCGACACCTCGCCGTTCATCAACTCGGGGAGGCCGGGCAGGGTGGTCACGCGCACGCCGGCCACGCGGCAGCGCTCCACGATGTCGCGGCGCACGTCGCCCGGCGCCGAGGGCATGGCGATGATCACCTCGCGGGCGCGCGTCTCGCGCAGCACGCGCGCCAGGTCGTCACGGGTGCCGACCACCTTGACCCCGCCCACGCGCACGCCCCTCTTGCGCGGGTCGTCGTCGATCAGCCCCACCGGCGTATAGGCCAGTGCGGCGTTGGCGCGCATGTCGCGCAGCAGCGAGTTGGCCGCGTTCCCCGCGCCGCAGACGATGACCGGCTTGCCGTTGCCCACCCCCGCGCCGCGACTGGAGCGCTCCATGACCGACCGCACTAGGAACCGCACCCCGCCGATCAGCACCACGGTGAAGAGGAAGTCGAGGGCGAACACCCCGCGGGGCACGGCCGGGTAGCCCTCGGGGCTCCACAGCGTGAGCGCCAGCGTGACCAGGCCGCTCGCAACCAGGCAGGCCACCAGGATCTGCTCCAGGTCCTGGATGCCGGTGAACCGCCACCAGCGCGTGTAGAGCCGGAAGGCGATGAACGTGAGGATCTTGATGCCCACCACCACGCCCAGCGTGATCAGGAACAGCCGCTCGTAGCGGCCGGGCGGGTCGCCGTCGAACCGCACCACGAACGCCAGCCACCAGGCCAGCGACACCAGCGCCAGGTCGACGCCGACCTGGCCCACGCGGTGCAGGTGCCCCCGCCACGCGATGCGTCCCATGCGCGCGCTCATCGGCCGCGCATCCTATTGGACCGCCGCAGCCACCCCGAACGGCGCGGTTCAGCAGCCCCCAGGATGAGGTCCACCAGCACGTCGGGGTCGCGCATGGGCGGGGCGGCGCGGTGCTCGCGCTTTGCCAGCACGATGTCCGAGGGGTCCACCAGGCGGTGCAGCCGCCCCTGCCGGATCAGCGATGCGTCCACGGCACCCAGCCGTCCGGCGAACGGGCTCCATGCCGGCACGCCCAGGGCCACTGCCTCGCGGTTCATGGTGCCCCCGGCGCTCACCACCAGGTCGGACGCCGCGATGAGCCCGGGGCCGTCCACCGGCCTGTCGGGAACGATCATGCCGCGACCCTTCAGCGCGGTGCGCTGCTCCTCGATGCGCGGCAGCGCCACCACCTGGACGTCGTCGGCGGCCTCCAGGTGGTCCACCACCTGCGCGAAGAGTTCGGTGGACGCCCCGCGGTGGTACAGCGTGACCTCGGGCGGCGGGCGCAGCACCACGATCACCTTGCCGGGGTCGAGGCCCAGTTCGGTGGCCACGCCCGGATCGGGCGGGTCGTCGGCCAGGTAGTACTCCTCCTTGAGCCCCGGGTACCGGATGAGCTTGGGCGGGCGGATTCCGTACCGCGACAGCGCCTGCTCCGGGATGGCGTCGGGCACCAGCACCCGCGAGGCCAGTCGCCCGTTGGAGTGATGCATGGCGGCGGCGAACTCGTAGTCGAACATCGTCACCTGTGGCACGCCATTGAGGCGTGCCACTACGGGCTGGTCGGTGCTGCCGTGCGCCACCGCCACGTCGAAGTGCTCGTGCCGCGCCATCCGCGCCAACTGCCAGGTGCGCGAGCCCATGGCACGCGCCTTGCCGGCCAGGCCGCCGCCGCCGTGCGCGCCCATCACCCGATGCGGGATGCCGTACCTGTCGAGCAGGCCGATGGTCTGGGCGAAGTCGCGCGAGGTCACCACCACCTCGTGCCCGCGCTCCTGCATGCGCCGGATGAGCGGGCGGAAGATCAACACGTGCGGTGAGTTGGTGCAGTCGACCCAGACCCGGATGGGCACCCCCTTGGTCGTACTAGACGCGCGCGACGGCGCGGCCCACGGCCGCAACCACCTCGTCCACCTGCTCGCGGGTGAGGTTGGGGTGCATGGGCAGGGCCAGCCCGGTGTCGGCCCACTCCTCGGCCACCGGCAGGTCACCCGTGGCGTAGCCGAGCCCCTGGAACACCGGCTGCAGGTGCATCGGGGTGCCGTAGTAGACGACGGCGCCGATGCCGTCGTCCACGAGGAGCTCGCGCAGGCGATCGCGCTGCGGATGGCGCACCACGTACAGGTGGTAGATGTGCCGCACGCCATCCCGCTCCTCGGGCAGCGTGACGTACTGCCCCAGCCCGGCCTCGCGGTACCAATCGGCCACTTGGCGGCGGCGGTCGTTCCAGTCGTCCACGTGCGGCAGGAAGATGTTCACGGCCGCCGCCTGGATCTCGTCGAGGCGCGAGTTGTAGCCCACCTCGAGGAACGTCTGCTTGTCGTCCGAGCCGTGGAAGCGCAGGCGGCGGACCTCGCGCTCGAGGTCGGTGTCGCGGCACACCACCATTCCGCCGTCGCCGATGCCGGGGAAGTTCTTGGTGGGGAAGAACGAGATCGTGGCGATGTCGCCCATGGTGCCCACCTCCCACTCGCCATCGGCCGAGCCGAAGGCCTGGGCGGCATCCTCGATGACCGGCAAGCCGTTCTCGGCCGCGGTGGTGAGGATGGGGGTCATGTCGGCGGGGTGACCGAAGATGTGCACCGGAATGATGGCCTTGGTGCGCTCGGTGACCTTCTCCTCGATCAGCTCGGGGTCGAGGCACGCCGCCACCGGCTCGACGTCCACGAACACCGGGGTGGCGCCGTGGCGCGCGATGGCCTCGGCGGTGGCGTAGAAGGTGTACGGGGTGGTGATGACCTCGTCCCCCGGGCCCACCCCCAGCGCCTGCAGTGAGATGACCAGGGCGTCGGTGCCGTTGGCCACGCCCACCGCGGGGCGGTTCTGCAGGCGCGCCGTGACGGCCTCCTCGATGGCCCGCACGCGCGGGCCCAGGATGAACGCGCCGGTGTCGAGGATCTCGGCGAGGGCGGCGTCGAGCTCGGCGCGAAGCGGCGCGTACTGCGCACGGATGTCCATGAGAGGGATGCTCACGGCGCGCGACGTTACCAACGCGGGCGGGCGCCGGAATCGGCCCCGGCATCACCAGGGACGTCGGTCACCTGCGGCGGGGCGGCGGGAATGCGCACGGTCACGATGGTGCCGAAGCCCTCGCGCGAGGTGATAGCCGCCGATCCGCCCATGCGCTCTGCGATGTGCTTCACGATCGACAGGCCCAGGCCCGTGCCCCCGAGGCGGCGCGATCGCGACGGATCCGCGCGGTAGAAGCGCTCGAACACGTGGGGGACGTCCTTGTCGGGGATGCCCAGGCCATCATCCTGCACCTCCACCTCCACGTCGCCCCCGGCGCGTCGCACGCGCAGGGTGGCCGCGGCGCCGGGGCCGGCGTAGCGCACGGCGTTCTCGGCCAGGTTGCGCACCACCGTATGCGCCATGCGGTCGGTGAGCGCCGTCCACATGCCGTCGGCGGCCTCCACCTGCAGCACCACGGCCTGCTCGGCGGCCTCGCCCTGGAGCTCGTCGGCCACCACGTGGGCCACGGCCCCCATGTCGCTGCGCTCGCCCGATGGGGCACCCTGCGCGGCCTCGAGCTCCGACAGGAACAGGATGTCGTCCACCAGGGCCTCGAGGCGCTCGGTCTCGAACCGCGAGCGGCTCACGAAGTCGGCCCGCATGTCCGGGGGCAGGTCCGGGTCCTCGAGCGCTTCCAGCATTCCGCGCAGGCCGGTGAGGGGCGTGCGCAGCTCGTGCGACACGTTGGCCACGAACTGCGACCTCAGGTCCTGGTACGCCACGGCCTGCGTGGCATCGGCGAGCGTCAGCACCGCGCCCGCCTCGCCGTCGGCGCGGAACGGGGCCACCATGGCGCGGAACGTGCGGCGCCCCTCCACGAAGAGCTTGATCTCGAACTCGTCGTCGCGCCCGGTGGCGAGGGCGTCGCGCACGCGGCCCGCGAGCATGTGGTCGCCGAAGGCCTCCAGCACCCCCACCCCCGTGCGCAGGAAGGGGAAGGCCGCGAGCGCAGCGGGGTTCACGCGCACCACCTCACCGCCTGAGCCCACCAGCACGTCCGTCACCGGCAGGGCGTCGAAGGCCGCGGCCAAGTGGTCGGATGCGGGCGGTGGGTCGCGGTCCTCCACCGGCGCCTCGGGCACGTCGACGGCGCGGGCGCGCCGCAGGGCCGCCAGCGCCAGCATCGCGATCACCAGCGCGAGCACGGTGATTACCCACGCCAGTGCTGTCATCGGCCTAGTCGGGAATGGCGTCGATCTCGGCGTGGAGGGCCTTCATCTCGGACACGAGGCGCTCCACCTCGCCGTCCAGCCCCTCCATGCCCTGGTGCTGGCGGTACACCACGTGCCCCAGCTCCTCGGCCGACGCGTTGAGCTTGCGCTGCAGCATGAGCTTCTCGCCCATGTCACGTGCGTCGCGCGCGCCCTTCTGCGCGGCATCCGCGGTCTTGTTGGCGAGTTCCTTCGCCTTGTCGGTGAAGCCCATCTCCGGCTCCTCGGTCAGTCCCGGTCGGCCCTCCACGTGCCGAAGGCGATGAAGGTGGAGACGATCGAGACGATCAGCGACACGATGATGCCCCATGACTGGTCCCGGATGTCCATGAGGGCCACCACGGTGTACACCAGCGTGATCGAGGTGAGGTACGCCGACACGCCGGTTCCCGGCAGTCGGGGGACCTCGTAGTCGAAGGCGTCGGCCAATGCGATGAGCCCGGCGAACAGGGCGGCGAGGAACGGCAGCCACACCGAGTCGGCATCCCAGGCCCGCGCGCCTCCGGCACCCCACTCGAAGAACAGGCTGATGATGAAGACGCCGTTCAGGAT
>CAZEUE010000035.1:0-15829 GCA_964514615.1 uncultured Bifidobacterium sp.
AGGGCAAGGACTACATCGTCCAGGAGGGCGATGTGATGCAGATCCGCTTCAACGTCTGAGGCCCGCACCCGGCCCCCCGCGCGTGCCCGGAGGCACTGGGTAGGCTGGGTCCGTCAGCCCAGCCTCCCCGGGAACGGCATGCGCCGATACCTCATAGCCATCCTCGCGCCCGCATTCCTGGCCCTCGCCGTCTTCGGCGCCTCGCAGGCCTCCGCAGCCGAGATGTTCGGCCAGCAGGTGACCCCGGGCAGCACCATCGGGTCGGTGCAGGCAGCGGACGCGATCCGCCTGGAGGATGTGTCGGTCACGTCCACGAGCGGCGGCGGGGTGACGGCCGCGGCCACGCTGTACGCGGGCACGAGCACGACCCCGGTCACGGTCAGCATCACGTACCGCGATTCGGACAACTGGACCATCGACGTCGTGCGGAACGGGGCCGGGTCGTCGTATGCGCCGGCCAGCCCCACCTCGCTGGACATCAACGACGTGGACGGCACGATCGCCCGGACGAATGGCGTGATGAGCTATCAGCTCATCCTCCACGGCTACGTCCTCGGCGATGCCACCTTCGACATGACCGCATACATCGACGCCACGGGCTGGGTGGCGACGTCGGTGGTCGAGGACCTCGAGATCGGCGGCATGACGCTCACGCACGCCAGCGTCGAGGTATCGACCATCGACGCCTTCGCGGAGCTGACGGCATCGCTCGAGACCGACGGCGGAAACTTCGACGTGGACATCAAGGCCACGAAGCCCGGTAACGCCACGCCCGATCAGTACACGCTCTCGATCGACTTCACGGGAGCCGAGCTCAAGGGCGCGTCCACGAGCTTCACGGTCAACTCCTTCGCCTTCCACTACGACGTCACCACGCCCTCGAGCGGGTGCACCACCATCGACTCGCAGGCGACGATGTCGATCACCATGGGCAGCACCACCTACGCGCTCGACGATGTGCACGTGATCGTCACC
Source organism: uncultured Bifidobacterium sp. (assembly GCA_964514615.1). GTDB lineage: Bacteria > Actinomycetota > Thermoleophilia > Miltoncostaeales > Miltoncostaeaceae > SYFI01. Next base: position 976 of record CAZEUE010000035.1, read on the forward strand.
TGCTCGACGCTCACCACCTTCGAGTTCAGCGTTACGGTGTCGCACGAGCAGAAGTGGAACAACGTGACCAAGTCGGGAACGCTCTCGGTGGCGTGGTACGGCACGCCCGGCACGTTCCGTCCCCAGTTCGCGAAGCCCATCGGGTACCAGCAGGGGTTCTTCGGGTCGGTCGACCTGAGCGCCACGCGCCACTTCTCGCGCAAGTACCAGGGCAGGCACTTCCGCCGGGACGTCACGATCGGCATCGGGTTCGCGGCCACGGTCTACCAGCCGTCGCCGGGGGCCGCGTTCACCGGTGGCGCGGGCGCCGGCGGGGCATTCGACGCAAACCGGGTATCCGGTGGAATCGGCTGCGGGGTGCTGGGCGACGACTTCCGCTGCTCGGGGCGCCTTCGCCTGAACCCGAAGTGGGCGGGCGTGTACCACCACACGTGGGACGACCTGTGATGCGGCTCCGGACCGCGTGCGCGGCATCGGTGGTGGTCGTGGCCGTGGCCGGCGGCGTCACGGGCGGAGCGGCAGCCGCCCCGGCCAGGGGTGCCGGCGCCGAGATGCCGGCTCCCGCGTACCAGGCGTGGTGCCGGGCATCCGACCTCTGCACCTATGCGGTGCGCGATTCAGGGGCGGGCGTGAAGGGCCTCGCCCTCGGCGCGGTCGACTGGGCAGGAGTGGATGAGCCGCTGTCCCCCGGCCAGGCACGCCAGGCGGACGGGCCGGTGGCGTACTACCCCACGATGCTCGAGGGGATCGCCGTCGCGGTCAACGTGCCGGGCATCGACGGGCACGGCATCGACCTGCGCGGCACGACCATCGGGGAGATCTTCGCGGGGCGCATCACCAACTGGAACGACCGACGCATCCGCCGGACCAACCTGCGCCACCCCATGCCCACGAACCTGCCCATCACCCTCTGCGTACCGGGGCACCCATCAGGCACGTCGTGGGACTTCAGCGACTACCTGGGCAAGGTGAGCGCCGCCTTCCGTACCCACGTCGGCAAGCCATCGATGCTGCCGACGTGGAAGGGGACGAGGATCGTGCGCACCCCGCACGTGACCCAGGTGGGCGAGTGCGTCGAGGGACACCGCGGGGCCATCACCTTCCTGCCTTTCTCCGACGCCATGACCGAGGGGCTCGCCCGGGACATCGTGGCCGTCGGCAAGCGGGAGAAGGTCACCTATGGCCAAGGCGCCAACCGCACCGTGGTGGAGAAGAACGTCTTCATGCACCCCACCACCGCGGACATCCAGAAGGCCGGCCACTTCGCCGCATCGAGGATCAGGAGCGACCTCACCATTGACCTGACGAACAGCCAGGCCAAGGGCGCGTACCCGATCACGGTCGCCACGTACGTGATCGTGCGGAAGGACCGGCCGATGCGCGCGAGTACCCGCAGGACCATCCGCTACTTCCTCGGCCCGAAGGCGCAGGGGCTGCTTGCCGGGCTGGGCTACGCGCCGCTGCCCCCGAGCCTGCTGTCACGGGCCCGGGCCCAGCTGGCCGCCGCGCGGTAGCCAGGCCCGATAGGACCCGGGGCCACTAGTCGTCCAGCTGGCTCGCGCCCTCCATGCGGGCCTTCACCCCAGCCTCCATGGAGTTGGCACGCCACAGGGCCACCGCCTCGGGCGACGCCTGCCCCACCTGCTGCCCGGCCGGCGGCCCGTGGTGCCACGCGATGGCCTGCAGCAAGGCGAGGCGGCGCTCGTCGGGCAGCCCGGTGCGACGCGCGGCATCGTCCACCATCTGCAGGCCCAGGGCCAAGTGGCCGAGCGCCCTGCCCTCGTCGCTCTGCTCCACCGTGGCGGGGCGCACATCCCAGTTGCGCGTGTGGCCGATGTCGTGCAGGAGGGCCGCGGCCAGCAGCAGGTCGGCATCCAGCCGCGGGTGCCAGGTGGTGAGGCTCTGGCACAGCATGGCCACGCCCACGGTGTGCTCCACCAGGCCGCCCAGGTAGGCGTGGTGGCCGGACCGCGTGCAGGGCACGGTGCGCCAGGCATCGGCCAGGGCGGTGTCGGCCGTGAGAGCATTGAGCAGGGTGCGCAGGCCGGGATCGTGCACCTCGTCGGCAAGGCCCAGCACGAACCCCCACATGTCATCGGGATCGCGGTGGCTGCGGGGCAGCAGGTCCACCTCGGCGTCGGCGGCCTCGGCCGGGCGCAGTGATCGCACGCGCAGCACGGCCCGCCCGCCGCGGTCGGTGACCTCGCCGGTCACGCGCACGCGATCGCCCTCCTCGAACTGCCCGGCGAACCAGTCGGGCTCGTCGAAGATGACCGCCGGGATGGTCCCGGTGGCATCGCCCAGCGTCAGCGCGAGGTAGGGGGACCCCTTGCGGCTCATGCGCCGCTCCTTGCGCCGCACGGCGAACACGCCCTCCACGGGGCGACCGGGCTCGAGGGTGGCCATGGCCGCCACCCTAACGGTCCTGCGCGGGGCAGATCATGTTGAAGTCGCACGTGCGGCATGCCCAGCCGGGGGTGGGATCGAACTCCCCGGCAGAGATGGAATCGGCCACGTCGCGCACCATCTCCATGGCCTCCGCGCGCTCGTGGCCATCGGGGTGCACGTTCCGCACCTCGCCATCGAGTACGTACTCGAGGGTGGCGCCGCGTGGCTCGATGGCCCAGGCATCGCGCGCGCCCTCGATGTAGGTGATCAGCACCACGCGGCCGGCCTCGGTCTCGCGCATGGGCGCCCGGCCGCTCTTGTAGTCGACCAGCTGATGCCCGCCCTGCGGATGGCTGTCGATGCGGTCGATGCGGCCGTGCACCACATGAGGGCCCACCTTCAGGCTGAACGCCCGCTCCACGCCCACGGGGCGCACGCCGCTCTTGCGAACCCGATCGAGGTACCGCGGGATGTGCTCGCGCACCCGGTCGAGCGCCTGCTTGCCCACCGCGGTGTCGGCCGCGCCCCTCCCCTTCATCTCGGCGGCGAACCGGGCGATCACCCTGTCGGCACCGTCCTCCGGAACCCCATCGCGGAAGCACGCCTCGAGCGCGGCGTGGATGGAGTTGCCGATGGCCCGGTTGGGGTCCCATCGCGGCGGCACGCGGTCGATGGCCGCGAAGCGATAGGCCAACGGGCAGCCCATGTAGCGCGCGATGTCGGTGGGGCTCAGTTGCAGGCCGGGACGGGGAACCCGGGGCTCGGGCGCGGCCGGATCGGTGGGGAGCGGCCCGGCAAGCACGTCCGCCCGCGCGGCCACCAGCGCCCGGGCGGCCTCCGCGGCCTGCTCCACCAGCGCGGGGGCGTCGGCGTTGCCCTCGGCACCGGCCTCGGCCGCGCGGTTGACGGCGTCCTCAAGGCGCATGCGCGCGGATCCCACGGCATCAAGCACCGCGCGATCGGGGGCGGCCCCCACGTCCAGGTAGGGCGGGTCGCCCAGGGCGGCCCGGGCCTCCTCGGCGAACGGCGACGGCCTCTGCCCCATCCCGTTGTCGCCCGCCCGGAAGGTGCACACGTACAGGTGGCGCCGCGCGCGGGTCATGGCCACATAGGCCAGGCGGCGCTGCTCTGCAACGTGGGCGTCCGTGCCGCGCGGAAGGGCCTCGGGCAGCAGGGCATCGGGGATGTCGGTGCGCGCCCGGTCACGCCCGGGGAAGTTGAACCGGGTCATGCCCAGCACCCACACGGCGTCGAACTCCAGGCCCTTGGACTGGTGGATGGTCATCACCTGCACGCCCAGGCGCTCCGGCGCGCCGCCCGATGCGCGGAACCCCACTCCCGCCAGGCCATCGAGGTGGCGCACCAGCGCGGGGGCGTCCATGCCCGGGTTGGCGGCCACCACCTCCTGCGCCAGGCGCTCGAGGGCGGCGAGGTCGGCCAGGCGGGCCGCGCCCTCCGCGCCGCCGAGCGCCAGCGCCCGCACGCGGATGCCGGTGCGGTCGAGCACCTCGCGCACCAGGTCGAGCGGGGCAGCCAGGGCGGCGGTGCGCCCCAGGTGGTCGAGCAGCTCGGACACGGCCGTGCCGTCCGCCAGCGCGCCCAGTGGACCCGTGATGTGCGTGCCCGCCGCGGCGGCCTCGCTCACCACCTGCGCGGCCGGCGCCCACGGCAGGCCCAGCGAGGGGTCGGCCGCCACGCGCAGGTGCGCGATGGCATCGGTGGGGTCCGTGAGCGCGCGCATCCACGCGAGCGCCAGGCGCACCTCGCGGCGGTCGAACAGGTCGGTGCCGCCATGCACCTGATGCGGGATGCCGGCCTGCTCCAACTCGGCCACGATCACCCGGCCCTCGGTGCGCACGGCCTTCATCAGCACCGCCATCTCCTCATACGGCGTGCCGCCCTCCGCCAGGCGCAGTATCTCGGCGGCCACGGCGCGTGCCTGCCCGGCGGGGTCGGGTGCCATCCAGAACTCCGGCATGGGCCCGGTGGCATCGGGCAGGGCCTTCAGCACCTTGGGCTCGCGGGCGATGATGGGCTCCACCACGGCGTGCGCGGCGTCGAGGATGCCCTGCGTGGACCGGTGATTGAGCTCCAGTCGCGCCACCGGGGCCTCGGGGAACTTCAGTCGGAAGTCGGCCATGTTCTTGGCCGAGGCGCCGCGGAAGCGGTAGATGCCCTGGTCGTCGTCTCCCACCACCACCAGCGAGTCGCTGCGCTGGCTCACCATGTACAGCAGCTCGGCCTGCGCGTGGTTGGTGTCCTGGAACTCGTCCACCAGCACGTGGCGGGCGCGCGAGCGGGCGATGTCGAGCAGGTCAGCGTGCTCGGCCAGCAGGTCGATGGCCCGGGTGATCTGCCGGCCGAAGTCCTCCATTCCCAGGTCGGCCAGCCACTCGTCGTGCAGGCGGAACACCCGGGCGAACTCCACCTCGCGGCGGGCGTCCGCGGCATCGCGGCTGCTGCGCGCGCCGTCGAGCGATGCCTGCGCCCACGATTCGTACCGTCGCGGGTCCACGCGCTCGTCGCGGCAGCGGTCGATGCGGTCGATGAACCCCCGCACCACCTGCACCGGGTTGGTGCGCAGGTCGTTGCCGCGGTCGGTGAGCTCCAGGTCGGCCAGGCGGTCGAGCAGCACCAGCACGCGCTCCTCGGTGCCCGCGGGCTGCAGCACCGGAGCGAGGTCGCGGTCGGTGCCCAGCGTGCGCACCAGGTCGAGCGCGTACGAGTGGAAGGTGGTCACCCGCAGCATCTCGTGGCTGCCGGGGATCATGGCCTCGGCGCGCTCGCGCAGCTCGGCCGCGGCCTTGGCGCTGAAGGTGAGGGCCAGGACCTCGGCGGGGTCGGCGCCCTCGTTCACGAGCCAGGCGAGCCGGTTGCACAGCACGCGGGTCTTTCCCGCGCCCGCTCCTGCGAGCACCAGCATGGGCCCGCCCTGGTGGGTAACCGCCTGCGCCTGCGCCGGTGTGAGGTCCTCGATCAAAGGACGCCTCATGGTAAGCCGCGCCGCGGACGCCCGGTGCCAGGCACTTCACCGTGCGTCACGCGTCACGTGACGCACGGTGAAGTGCCTGGCACCGGGGTTGGTAGGGTGCCGCCACGTGACTGACGACTTCCGCGGGGCCCGCGTCCGCCCCTTCCGAGCACTGGTCTTCGACCCGGCCGTGGCCGGCGACATGCAGACCCTCGTGGCGCCTCCCTACGACGTCATCGGCCCCGAGTACCGGGACGAGCTGGCGTCGCGCAACCCGTGGAACGTGGTCGGGATAGACCTGCCCAGCATCCCCTACGACACCGTGGCCGCGACCATCGCCGACTGGACGGACAGGGGGGTGCTGACGCGCCACGACCAGCCGGTGATGATCGCCTGGACGCAGGAGTTCGACCTGCCCGACGGCAGCCACCGCACGCGCAAGACGCTGGTGGCCGTGGTGGGCGCCGAGCCGTACGAGGCGCGCGTGGTGCGCCCGCACGAGCGCACGCACGCAGGCCCCAAGGAGGAGCGCCTGCGGCTGATGAACGCCACCAAGGTGCAGCTCTCGCCCGTGTTCGGCCTGTACCCGGACCCCGCGGGCGAGGCCTGGGCGGCCGCCGCGGTGGAGGGCGAGCCCGATGCGGTGATCACCGACGACGACGGCACCGTGCACCGGCTGTGGACCATCAGCGACCCCGCCCGGCTCGAGGCCATCGGGCTGGCGCTGGCCGGCCGGTGGATCCTGATCGCCGACGGCCATCACCGGTACGAGACCGCCCTGGCGTACCGCGATGAGCGGCGCGCCGAGGATGGCGCGGGCGATGGCGAGCAGCCGTACGACTTCGTGCTGATGGGCCTGACGTCGCTGGATGACGACGGCCTGGTGGTGCTGCCCACCCACCGCGTGCTGAAGCAGTGGCCCGCGGGAGCGGAGGAGCACCTGGACGTGACCCCGCTCGACGACTCGCTAGAGGCACTGGAGGCTGCCCTGGCCGCGGCTCCGGCCGACCAGGTGGCCGCCGGCCTGGTGCTGCCCGACCGGGCCCTGCTGCTCACCACCCCCCGCGCGGGCGACACGGCCGCCGAGCGGCTCGACCTGGCCGTGCTGGAGCGCGACCTGCTTGTGCCGGCGCTCGGTGGCGACCAGGCCCACCTCGCCCACGAGGGGCTGCTCACCTACACCAAGGACTCCCGCGACGCCTGGCACGCCGTGCGCTCAGGGCGCGCCGCCGCCGCGCTCGTGGTGCGCCATATCCCCACCGACCAGGTGGCGGCCGTGGCCGAGGAGGGCGGGGTCATGCCGCAGAAATCGACCTACTTCTTCCCCAAGCTGCTCTCGGGCGTTGCGTTCCAGCCGCTGGCCGACTGACGCCGACGCCGCGGCCTGGGTGGAGGTGCTCACCCGCGCGGCCGACCGCGCGGCCGAGGCCGTGGCGGCCATCCCGCCGCACGAGCGCGGCACCGAGGTGGGCCAGGGCGAGGGCGGCGACACCACCCTGGTGATCGACCGCGACGCCGAGGCCGCCATCATCGGCGTGCTCGAGCAGGCCCATGCGGGCGGCATGCGGTTCGACCTGATCTCGGAGGAGGTCGGCGAGCGGTCGTTCGGTGGTGGTGGCACGCTGGTGGTGGTGGACCCCATCGACGGCAGCCGCAACGCCCGGCGCGGGCTGCCGGAGTTCGCGGTGTCGCTGGCGGTCACCGACGGCCCGCGGCTGTCGGACGTCCGGGTGGGATTGCTGCGCCACCTGGGGACGGGCGAGACCATCGTGGCGGTGCGCGGCGAGGGGGTGTGGGTGGATGGCGCGCCCATGCGATCGCGCCCCTACCGCGGCCTGTGGCTGGTCGTGGTGGAAGGCGCATCTCCCCGCCGGCTGACCGCCGCCTTGCCGCCCCTGGCCCACGCCAGCCGCATCCGCAGCCTGGGCTCGCTGGCGCTGTCGATCGCCTACGTGGCGCTGGGCAGGCTGGACGGCCTGGCGGTGCTGCGCCCGGGGCGCATCGTGGACATCGCCGCCGCCATGCTCATCGCGGCCGAGGCGGGGGTGATCGTGGTGGACGAGCACGGCATGCCACTGGATGGCCCGTGCGACATGGACTGGCGGGGGGCGTTGGCCGTGGCCCGCGTGCCCGACGACGCACCCGCCCTCACCGCCGCCGTGCGGGCGGCACTGGAGGCCGGACGCCGATGATCCTCATCAACATCGCCACGGGCCTGCTGGTGCTGGGGATCATCCTCATCCTGCTGCGGTTCGTCCTGCGCGTGGGCGTGAGGGCCGCCAAGGTCCTGCTCACGATCGGCGTGGTGCTGCTGGTGGTGGCGCTGCTCCTCGGCATGATCGGACCGCTCACGCCCTAAAATCCGGGGCATGGCGCGCCGTGAGTACTACGACCCCATCACCGAGGCCGACGTTGCCGATGTCTACGGGCAGCAGGAGCGCCTCACCCGCAAGGTGGCCCGGGGCATGCTCGCCTTCGCGATCGTGTGGATCCCGGCCCTGGTGATCGTGCCCGAGGTGTTCGGCACCGGCGCGATCGTGTCGCTGGCCATGTCCACGATCGCGGCCATCATCTGCATGGTCATCATGGAGCACTACTGGCTGAAGCCGCGCGCGGAGTGGCGCGGCCGCTTCGGTTACCGCCCGCCGCCGCCGCGCGAATACCAGTCGTCGGGCGTGCGGTTCCTGAGGGACGTACGCGACCAGGTTCAGAAGTAGCTGCGATACGCTCTCAGCGTGCAGATGTCCGCTGAGAGCGAACAGTCAATCGGAGACCTGCTCGGGGAGGCGCTGCGCGCCCGCCGGGAGGATGCCGGGCTGTCGCTCCGGGCAGCCGCCGAGCGCGCCGGCATGAGCCCGGCGCACCTCTCGGAGGTCGAGCGGGGGCTCAAGGAGCCCTCGTTCGGGGCACTCGGGCGCATTGCCGACGCCATCGGCGTGGGGGCCGGCGAGGTGTTCCTCGACCTGGCCATCGCGCTCGGCGCGGCACCGCCCAGGCCATCGCGTCGTCCGCTCGGGTTCGCCCCGGATCCGCGGGACGAGATCGACTGGGCCGCCGGCCGCCTGCACCAGGAGGACCTGCGGGCGTTCGCCGCCTTCGGGGCATTCCTCGCATCCCAGAATCCCACGACAGACCAAGGAGTCACCACCGCATGAGCCCGCTCATCCCGATGGTCATCGAGCAGACCGCCCGCGGCGAGCGCTCGTTCGACATCTACTCGCGCCTGCTGAACGAGCGCATCATCTTCCTGGGTACCCCGGTGGATGACCAGATCGCAAACCTCATCGTGGCGCAGCTGCTGCACCTCGAGAGCGAGGACCCCGACAAGGACATCTCGCTGTACATCAACTCGCCGGGTGGCTCGGTGTACGCCGGCCTTGCCATCTACGACACCATGAACTTCATCAAGCCCGACGTGCAGACCATCTGCTGCGGCATCGCGATGAGCATGGGCGCACTGCTGCTGGCCGGGGGAGCCGCGGGCAAGCGCATGGCGCTGCCCAACAGCCGCATCCTGATCCACCAGGTGCTGTCGGGCTTCCAGGGGCAGGCCACCGACATCGAGATCCACGCACGCGAGACGCTCAACCTGCGTGCGCGACTCGACCAGATCCTGGCGCTGCACACCGGCAAGACCGAGGAGCAGATCCACGTCGACTCGGAGCGCGACCGCTTCTTCACGGCGGAGGAGGCCGCGGAGTACGGCCTGGTGGACCGGGTGATCGAGAGCCACTAGCCCCGCCGGGAGGGACAGTCCCAGCCCGGGGACAGTCCCAGCGCCGGGACTGTCCCCGGCGCGGGACTGTCCCCTAGGACTCTTCCTCAGTCTCCACCGTCACCTTCATGCGCTCGGTGGGGTCGCCCTGGTAGGTGCCGCGCAGGGGGGTGACGTCCGCGTAGTCACGCCCCGTTGCCACCCGCACCCAGCGGCCGGTGATGGGCTCGGGGTGGGTGGGGTCGAGCTCGTGCCACCCGGTACCGGGCACCATGGCCTCCACCCATGCGTGGCTCTCGCCGGGGGCACCACGGGCCGGGTCGTGCAGCCAGCCGCTCACGTAGCGCGCCGGCACGCCCACGCGGCGGAAGAGCGCGATCGTGAGGTGGGCCATGTCCTGGCAGACGCCGTGCCGCTCGGACGCCACAACCTCGACCGGGGTATCCACCATCGTGGCCCCCGGGGTGTACGCGATGGCCCCGTGCACGGCCGTGGTCATGGTGATGGCCCAGTCCCCCACCCCCATGCCGTCGGGTGACGGCAGGTCCTCTGCCAGCGCGGCCACGCGGGGCCCCCACTCCGTGTACTGCGACCGCATCAGGAAGTCCGCGTGGGCATCGCGGAACGCCTGCTCGCGCAGCATGGCCCACTGCGCGTCGGCCGGCAGATCGCAGCACAGCAGGGGCTGGTCGCACGACGTGACGACCCCATGCGACTCGACGACCAGGCGCCGGTGCTGGTCGGGAACCTGGAACCACGCGACGAGGTTCCCGTAGACGTCGTGGTGCGTGTGCACCGGCGCCTCGGGGCTGACGTCGAGCCGCATGCGCTCCACGCGCGTGCGCGGTCCGTCCACCGGCAGCAGCCGGGCCTCGTTCACGCTCTCGCGGGCATACCCCGCGTAGGCGAGGTCAGTTCTGTGCCTGACGTGCAGCCTGAGGGCGTTGCCTGTCATGTCCGGTCGGGTCCTCGTGTCGGTAGTCGAAGAAGCACGATGCGATGTGGGTGCCGATCAGGTTGCAGCGTTCCTGGATCTCGTCGAGGAACCTGGTGAGGTCGGGGCCCACCGGCAGGGGGTCGAGCATGTACACGCGGTTGCGGGCCTCGGCCACCAGGTCGCGCCCGGTGTTGCGGCGCCCGGCAGCGCCCATGGCCTCGAGTTCCAGCAGGGAATCCTCCACGCGATCGAGCGAGTAGCGCACCGAGCGCGGGAACCGCTCGTCGGCCACCAGCAGGCGCACGGCGGCCTCGGCGGTGAGCGCCCCGGGGGCCGCCGCCATCATCACCGCGGGTGCCACGGCCGCGCCGACCAGCGCATGCCATTCGTCGGGCGCCACCCGGTCGCCGGGCGCGATGGCCCGGTCACCGATGATGCGCCAGCGGGCCTCCAGCAGCCGGGCGGCCGTGGAGGCGCGCTCGAGGAACCTGCCGATGCGCAGGAAGTGCCATGCCTCGTCGCGGCGCATTTCGGCATCCATGGCGCCCTCCACCTGGTGCAGGGCGCGCCGCATGATGCGGCACAGCGTGAACACGCCGTCATGCGCCAGGCGCCGGGGGGTCCACTGGCCCACCGCGCGTGCCAGTGAGTTGATCTCCTCCCACACCTCGGGGGGCAGCGCATCGCGCACGCCGCGCGCGTTGGCGCGGGCACGCATGGTGCAGGCGCGCATTGAGTTGGGGTTGATCTCGCTGAAGGTGAGGAACCACACCACGCTGCGCTCGCTTGCGCGCAGGTGGTTCTGGGTGAACACCTTGGCGCCACCGCTGGCGATGACCGCCGGCATCCACACGCCGGGCCCGGCGGGGTCGCCCGAGGAATCGAGGGCGAAGGCGTGGCTCAGTTCGAGCATGCGGCCGGTATCGTCGGCGCGCTCGAGGTTGCGGGCCGTCCAGTAGAGGGCCTCGGCGACGCGCGCCAGCACTAGCGCTGCGCTCCCCGTGCCGCGCCGGCCGTGGTGAGCGCCCAGGTGTCCTTGCTTCCCCCGCCCTGCGACGAATTGACCACCAGCGAGCCCTCCGTCAGCGCCACGCGCGTGAGCCCGCCCGGGATGACGCGTGGCTCCTCGCCGTAGGCGACGAACGGGCGCAGGTCCACATGGCGGGGATGGAAGCGGCCATCCAGGAACACCGGCGCCCGGGACAGCGCGATGGTCTCCTGCGCGATGTAGCCACGGGGGTTCCGGCGCACCCGCCGCGCGAACTCGTCGCGCTCTCTGGCCGTGCTGACGGGCCCGATCAGGATGCCGTACCCGCCGGCGCCATCCACCGCCTTCACCACCAGGTGCTCCATCCGGTCGAGAATGATCGCCAGGTCGTCGGGATCGTCCGGCCGGTACGTGGGCACCTGGGCCAGCGCCGGCTCCTCGCCCAGGTAGTAGCGGATGAGGTCGGGCACGTCGACGTACACGGACTTGTCGTCCACCACGCCCACGCCCACCGCGTTGCACACCGATACGGTGCCCGCGCGCATGCACTCCATCAACCCCGGCACGCCCAGCAGGGAGTCGCCGCGGAATGCCACGGGGTCGAGGTACTCGTCATCGATGCGCCGGTAGATGACGTCCACCGGGGTGCGCCCCGACGTGGTGGCCATCCACACGCGGCGATCGCGCACCACCAGGTCGTGGCCCTCCACCAAGGTGATTCCCATCTGCTGCGCGAGGAAGGCGTGCTCGTAGTACGCCGGGTTGAAGGGGCCCGGGCTGAGCAGCACGATGTGCGGCCCGGCGGGTCCCCCGGGGGCCGCGAACGCCAGCGCGTCGCGCAGCATCTGCGGCGCATGCTCCACCGGTTGGATGGGCTGGCGCTCGAAGGCCTCGCTGAAGATGCGCCGCATGAATGCCCGGTTCTGCACCACGTACGACAGCCCGGACGGCACGCGGGCGTTGTCCTCGAGCACGCGCCAGGTGCCATCGTCCCCGCGAACCAGGTCGATTCCCGAGAGGTGGATCCACCGGTCACCGGCAGGCCGCACCGCGTGGGCCGCGCGGCGGTACCCCGAGGCGGTCGCCAGCAGTTCGGCACTGACCACGCCGTCGGACACCGCCCGTCGTTCGCCATAGATGTCGGCGGCGAACATGTCGAGCGCGCGCACCCGCTGGCAGAGGCCGGACTCGATGTGCGCCCACTCATCCGCCGGGATCACCCGCGGCAGCAGGTCGAACGGGAAGGTGTGCTCCTTCCCGTGATGGTCGAAGGTGATCCCCTGTGACCGGTACAGGTCGTCGATGCGGGCCGCCTTGCCCGCGAAGGCCGACGGGGCCAGCGCATGGAGGCCCCGGTACAGGCGGGCATAGTGGTCGCGCGGGTGCCCGGCGGCCATGAACATCTCGTCGTAGAAGTCCCCGGGGTCGTATTCCTGGAAAAGCACCCGCCAATGGTATGCCCCCCGCGCCGATGGGCGATTGGCCCCATGCACAGGACCACGCCGTCCCGCGTGCGCCGATCGGTGACCGCCGGGCGGGGCGAGCACCTAGGCTCCTCGCCGTGGGCGATGTGGCAGCCATCCGGGCCAGCGGGCTCGGCAAGTCGTACGGGGCCGGTGCGCCGGCCCTCGACGACGTCACCCTGCAGGTGGAGCAGGGGGAGCGCATCGGGTTCCTCGGCCCCAACGGGGCCGGCAAGACCACCTTCATCCGCTGCGCGCTGGGCGTGCTGCGTCCCACGGCGGGGACCGTGGAGATACTGGGGCACGACGTGGGCACCGAGCGCATGGCGGCGCTGGCCCAGGTGGGCTACGTGCCCGGCGACCTCGGAATGATCAAGCAGGTCACCGGCCGACGCATGCTCGATGCCCTGGCCCGGCTGCACCCGCGCCCGCCCGTGCTGCAGCAGCGGCTGCTCGCGGCGCTCGAACTGGACGACATCGCACTGGGCAAGCGCATCCGCGACTACTCCACCGGCATGCGCCAGAAGCTGGGCCTTGTGGCGGCGCTGCAGCACGACCCGCCGGTGATCATCCTCGACGAGCCCACCTCGGGCCTGGACCCGGTGATGCAGGCCCGGCTGCTCCAGGTGCTCGATGAGCGCGCGCGGGAGGGGCGAACGGTGTTCTTCTCGAGCCACGTTCTGGGCGAGGTCGACGAGCTCTGCGACCGCGTGGCCATGGTGCGCGGGGGCCGGCTGCTGCTGGTGCGCGACGTCGATGAGCTGCGCCGGGCCCGGATGCGCACCGTGGAGGTGCTGTTCGATCGCCACATGGACCCGGCCACCTACCGCGTGGACGGCATGGGCGACGTGCGGGTGGAGGGCCACGTGCACCACTTCACCCTGTCCGGCGACCCCGGCCCGCTGCTCACGCGCCTGGGCCCCCTCGCTCCGCGCGACATCACCATCGAGGCCGCGCGCCTGGAGGACGTCTTCCGCGCCCTCTACCTGGGCGAGGGCGACTGATGGGCATCGTCCTGTCGCTTGCGCTCCGCCGCTCGATCCGTCGCACCCTGCTGCTGGGCGTGGCGCTGGGCGCATTCCTGTTCCTCGTGGGCCTGTCCTACTCCTCGGTGGACGAGAACCAGATCCGGAGCCTGGTGGAGTCGCTGCCCCCGGCGCTCCAGGCATTCGTGAAGGGCTCCGACATCGCCAGCCCGGCCGGGTACCTGGGGTCCACCTTCATCCACCCCATCACGCTGTCCATAATGGCGGCCACCGCCGTCGCCGCCGCGGCCGCGCCCGCCCGCGACGTGGAGACCGGCGTGGCCGAGTTGATGCTGTCGCGCCCGCTCACGCGCACCGCATGGCTGGGCGCGGAGGTGATCGCCATGGTCATCCAGCTGGTCATCGTGGCCACCATGGGGTTCGCGGGCGCGCTGATCGCCATCACCACGGTGGATGCCCTGGCCCCGGTGTCGGCCGCCAACCTGCTGCTCACCGCCATCCCGCTGCTGATCCTCTTCCTCGGCATCGGGGCGGTCACCATGCTGGCGGGATCGTTCTCGCGCACGGGCGCGCGAGCCATCGGGTGGGGCACGGCCTTCGCGCTGGTGGCCTACGCACTCGACTACCTGGCCCAGGTGTGGGGCGTGGCCGAGCCCCTGGGCCCGCTGTCGGTGATGCACTGGTACCGCCCGGCCACCATCCTGGGGACCGGCTCGGTGCCGGGCTCCACCTGGGCGGTGCTGATCGGCGTGGCCGTGGTGGCCACCGCGCTCGCGCTGGCGGTCACCTCACGGCGCGAGGTGGCGCCGTGAGGTGACCCGTGCGAGGCGCTACCTGCCCGGGCGCAGGTTGCCCTTGGGCGGGTTGGTGCGGGCGATCTTCTGGAACATGTCGTACGCCGGCTTCTCGCCCCCGGCGTTGAACAGCAGGCCGCCCGGCCAGTCCGGGTTGTCCTGCAGCTGGAACCAGACGACCACCGGAACGCGGCTGCTCCTCACGAACGGAAGCCGGAAGATCTGGCGCATGAACGTGCGCTGCTGGCGCGTGGTGAAGGCCACCTTGCGATAGGTGGTCCTCGCCGTGGTGTACGAGGCCTCGGTGATGTAGATCTTCTTCGACCTGCCGCCGGGCAGGCGGTTCACCGCCCGGGCGATCTCGGGCAGCGTGCCCCACGACGGCACCACGCGGCGCTTGCTGGTGGGGCCCACCGCCGGGTAGATGTGCTGCGAGTACTGCCACGGGCCCCGCTTGATCCCGTACCGGCGCAGGTCATTGATCCAGTCAAGGGTGCCCCGGCCCGTCTTGTTGGACTTGCCCTTGGGACCCGTGACGCCCACGATCGGCACGGCGCGGCGATTTGCCTTGCGAATGGCGGGCACGGCCAGGTTCACCATCTGCACGTACTT
>CAZEUE010000036.1:0-15692 GCA_964514615.1 uncultured Bifidobacterium sp.
ACCTCTTCCTCGAAGCGCGACATGTGCACGCCCTTCTGGTCGGGGTCGAGGTCCACCACGCACTCCACCGTGGCGTCCATGTAGTGCTCGCCGCCGGCGAATGCCAGGCGTATCGCCTTGGCCGACCTGCTCACGCCCGCGCGCGACAACCCGATGCGGGTGGCCGGCGATGTGTCCTGCAGGTCCTCGGAGAATTCCAGGGGGTGACTGGTCATCAGGCCGGCACCATCTTCTGCAGCTCGCCGTCCTGGTACAGCTCGGTGACGATGTCGCAACCGCCCACCAGCGAGCCGTCCACGAAGAGCTGCGGGATGGTGGGCCAGTCGGACCAACCCGACAGCACCACGCGCACCCGTGGGTCCTCGAGGATGTTGCGCGACCCGTACTGCACGCCCAGGTGGTCGAGGATCTGCACCACGCGCATCGAGAAACCGCACGCGGGAGCCTCCGGGGTGCCCTTCATGTAGAGGAACACCGGGTTCGCGCCCACCTCGGACTGGATCTGCTCGAGGATCTGCTCGTCGGTCATCGTGGTGACGTCGCTCATCATGCCTCCGGCGCGCGCGTCTTCAGCGCGAGCGCGTGTATCTGGCCGTCGTCGATGCGCGCCTGGACGGCGGCGTAGACGGCCTTGTGCTGGTCGATGCGGCTCATGCCCTCGAACTGCGGTGCCACCACCACCGCGGCGAGGTGATCCCCGCCGCCGTGGTCCTGCACGTCCACCTGCGCGCCCGGCAGGGCGGCTTCGATCAGGCTGCGGATCTCGTCGAGGTCGGCCATGGCGCGCAAGGATAGGGCGTCAGGCCTCGCGCAGCGAAGAGATCAGTACCGCCGGGTCGGATACCGGGGCTTTGCACGCGAATCCTCGACATACGTATGCAGCAGGGGCTCCCTGCAGCAGTGGCCGGTTGGCCAGCAGCGGCACGGCAGTCGTGGTGCGGGCGTCCGACGGGTCCCCGGCGGCCACCACCGCGTACGGGCCGGCATGCCCGCGCGCGGCATCCACCAGGGCTGCCGTGCGGGGGTCGTCCGGCGCCCCGGCGATGGCCACCTCCCCCTGGGGCGACGCCAGGAGGTCGGCCGTGGCCAGGGCCCGGGCGAAGGCCTGCGGCCACCGGGCGGCCTGGGTGGCCACCGCGCCCACCGCGGTGCGTGCGGCCCGTTCGTAGCGGTCGTCGCCCGTCAGCATGCGCAGCCGGGCCAGCACCCACGCGGCCTGTGCGTTTCCCGAGGGGGCGGGATGGTCCTCGAGGTCACGTGTCCGCGCCACCAGGGGTGGCGCGTCCGAGCCCGACATGAAGAACGGCCCGCCGTCCGGATCGGCGAACAGCCGCAGCATGGCGTCGGCGAGCCCGCGCGCATGATCCAGCCAGGCGCAGTCGAAATCGGCGGCATACAGCGCCAGCAGGCCATCGGCCATGTCGGCGTGGTCGTCCAGCGTGCCCAGGTGTCGCGCGCAGCCGCCGGCATGCACCCGCATCAGGCGGCCGTCCACCACCATGCGGTCCAGCACGAACCGCGCGGCCTGCCCCGCGGCCTCCACCCACTCGGGGCGGCGCAGCGCGATGCCGGCCTCCGCCAGCGCGCCGATGGCGAGCCCGTTCCACGACGCGACCACCTTGTCGTCGCGCGCCGGCGCGGGGCGCCGGGCGCGCGCGGCATACAGCGCGTCGAGGGCCGCGGGGGCCACGGGCGCGCCCGGATCCACCACGCGCAGGATGCTGCGCCCCTCGAAGTTGCCGCGGTCCGTCACGCCGAACCGCGCGATCACCGCGCGGGCGTCATCGGGGGAGAGAACCTCGCGGATCTCATCCGGCGTCCAGGTGAAGAACACCCCTTCCCCGCCGGGGGAATCGGCGTCCTGGGCGGCCGCGAACGCACCCCCCTCCACGCGCATCTCGCGCAGCAGGTAGTCGGCGACGCGCGCGGCCACCGCGCCATGGCGGTCGTCGCCGGTCACCCGCGCGGCCAGGGCGTAGTCGCGCAGCAGCAATGCGTTGTCGTAGAGCATCTTCTCGAAGTGGGGCACCAGCCAGATGTCGTCCACCGAGTACCGGTGGAAGCCGCCGCCCACCTGGTCGAACACCCCGCCCGCGGCCATGGCGTCGAGCGTCCCCACCGCCATCGCCAGCGCGCGGCCGTCGTCACGGCCGGCCCAGTGACGCCGGAGCAGCAGGTCGATGGCCACCGAGGGCGGGAACTTGGGCGCGCCGCCGAATCCCCCGTGGGTGTCGTCGTAGAGGTCGGCCAGCGTGCGGACGGCGGCGGCAAGGGCGTCCTCGCCCGGGGCGCCGGTCACCTGCACGGCCGACTGGTCGCGCAGGCCATCCACCAGCAGGCCGGCCTGCTTCATCACCTGGTCGCGCCGCTCGCGCCACGCCTCCGCCACGCCCATGAGCACCTGCGTGAACGACGGCATGCCCTGCCGCGGCTGGGGCGGGAAGTACGTGCCCGCCCAGAAGGGCTCGCCCGCGGGGGTCAGGAAGACCGTCATGGGCCACCCGCCGTGGCCGGTCATGGCCACGGTGGCCTGCATGTACAGCGCGTCGACGTCGGGCAGTTCCTCGCGGTCCACCTTCACGCAGGTGAACAGGTCGTTCATCAGCGCCGCCGTGGACGGGTCCTCGAACGACTCGTGCGCCATCACATGGCACCAGTGGCACGACGAGTAGCCCACCGACAGCAGCACGGGCACGTCGCGTTCGCGGGCATCGGCCAGCGCACCCGGCCCCCACGGCCACCAATCCACGGGATTGCCGGCGTGCTGTCGCAGGTACAGCGAGGCCTCGTGGGCGAGTTGGTTGGCCATGAGCCGATCCTCGCACCGCGGCGCTGCCCCGTGCCCGCGGAGCCGGGAGCCACGGGCCTCGGGCCGCGGGCGCGGCGGCAGCGCACGGCGCCTGCACTACGGTTGCCCCCGTGAACGACCCCTTCGCGCGCGCAGCCGGATCGCAGCCGCCCCGCGGCGACGCCGCGCGCTGGCGCCAGGTCGCGCTGCTGGCGGTGGCCGCGTCGCTGGGTGACCGCACGGCCCGCCCCGCGCTGGCGGCGGCCCTGCAGTCGCTGGATCACCCCGTCGAGGCCGGCCGGGCCCTCGTGGCGGCGCCCGACGACGACCCGTGGACCCGCTGGTGGGCCGTGCTGGCCGTGGGGCAGGGGGAGGACGCCGGGGGGCTCGACGCGGCCCTGGCCGCTGCACGCGGCGTGGCACCGCAGGGACCGGATGGCCGCGATGTGGCCCGCCGGCTGGACGACCTGGCCGCCGAGCTCTCCGCCCTGCGCGGGGGCACCGACGGCGCGGGCGCGCGCTTCGCCCTGCTGGGGCACAGCGGCACGCCCGAGCGCCGCGTGCTGCTTGCGGGGCGCTCGTCCGCGGCGTTCCTCGTGGACCCGTCGTGGGACTCCCTCGCGCTCGTGCGCCTCGCCCCGTCCGACGGGCCGGCGATGTCCAACTCGGCGCACCACTCGCTCGACGAGGTCATCGCGATGGTGCGCCAGGGCCAGAACGGCCAGGGCCGCCCGGTGCCGGGCGACGCGCCGACCCCGGCCGACCCCGACGTCATGCTCGAGCTGTTGCGCGCCGACAGCGGGTCGCGCGATCGCGCGTTGGCCACCCTGGCGGAGGAGGTGCGCGAGGAGCGCGCCCGGCTGGCCGAGCGGCAGGAGGCCCTGGACGACGAGTGGGGCGAGATCCAGGCTGAGAAGGCCCGGTTGCGCGCGCTTGCGCAGGGGCTGCTCGAGAAGCAGCAGGCCTCGGGAATGGCGGCGCCCACGAGCGCCGCGGAGGCCGCGGACCTGCTGGGGCTCGGACCCCGGCCGTCCGCGCAGGAGGTGGAGCGCGCGTGGCGCCGCGCCGTGGCCCGCTGCCACCCGGACCGCACCGCCGACCTCCACCCCGACCTGCAGCAGCGCGCCGCCGACATGACCGTGGCGCTCAACGCCGCGCGCGAGATCCTGCTGGGCAGGGGCAGCGCGACGCGGCGCTGACGCGCCCGCCGGGTCAGTCCCAGTCGTCCTCCACGGCGAGCCGGGCGTATTCGCGCCACTCGTCGAGGATGATGCGCACGGCCCTGCCGCTGATGCCGGGGTGCAGCCGGGTCACCAGGTCCACCGCCATGCCGTCGGCATTGCGCACCGGCGGGTCGCCCAATTCCTTCAGGACGGTCCAGACGTCGTCCTCCTGCAGCCGGGGGCGCTCGCCCAGGATGAAGGCAGCGGCCTCCCCCAGGTCGAGGTCGTCGTCGTCCATCAGGCGCTGATCGTCGGGCCGCTCACCACGCGGTCGTACACCGCGTCGTCGAGGGGCATCTCGCGCAGCTCCACCTTGCGCACGCGCTCGGTGGGGGTCTTGGGCAGGTGCTCCATGAAGCGCACGTACCGCGGCACGGCGAAGTAGGGCATCTTGTCGCTGCAGTAGGTGAGCAACTCATGCGGGTCGGGCACGCCCTCGCGCGGCACCACGCAGATGAGGATCTCCTGCTCCGAGCCCGCGCCCTCACCGGCCGCCACGCCCACCGCCGCGGCTTCGAGCACGCCGGGGTGCGAGGCCACGATGCGCTCCACCTCCATCGACGACACGTTCTCGCCGCGCCGGCGGATGTAGTCCTTCACGCGGTCCTTGAAGTACAGGTAGCCGTCCTCGTCCATCACGCCCAGGTCCCCGGTGTGGAGCTTCAGGTTCCTGAAGTCCTCGGCAGTCTTCTCGGGCATGCCGGCGTAGGCGCGCATCACGATGTTCGGCAGCTTCATGTCCACCACGATCTCCCCGGGCTCGCCGGGGGGCAGCGGCATGTCGGTGCCGGGCTGCACCACGCTCACCTCGAACCCCGGGCTCGCCTTCCCGCACGAGCCGGGCTTCTCGATGCCCGGCGGCACGTAGGTGACCATGCCGGTCTCGGTGAGGCCGTAGCCCTCGTGCCAGCGGATGCCGAACCGCTCCTTGAACTCGTGGTAGATGTCCTTGGGGGCGGGCATGGCCATGATGCGCTCCACCGAGTGGGCCCGGTCGAGCTCACCGGGGTCGGTGTTCCAGATGAAGTAGTTCATGGCGCTGACCGTGTTGAGGATGGTCGCGCCGCACTCGGTGACCTCGCGCCAGAAGTTGGTGGACGAGTACCGGGCCGACAGCTGGATGCGCGCGCCGGCGATGAGCGCCGGGTAGCAGTTGAGCACCTGGGCGTTGCTATGGAAGAGCGGCAGGCAGGTGTAGAAGACGTCGTCCTCGGTGACCCGGCACACCTCGATGTACGTGCGCCCCGAGAAGTAGTCGGATGCGTGCTGCTTGATCACGCCCTTGCTGCGCCCGGTGGTTCCCGAGGTGAACATGATCCGGGCGTCGTCCACCCAGGTCACCTCCACGCCCGGGTCGGAGTCCGGGGCATCGTCCAGCACCGCGAACGGCTCGTGGGCCACCCGCGGCGCGGGCCCGTGCGGCGAGCCCGACTCCCACACGAACGCGTGCTCGAGCACCGGCAGCTCGGCGGCCACGTGGTCCAGCCGGTCCAGCAGGTCGTCGCTGATCACCAGGAACCGTGACTGCGGGAGGTTGATGACCCAGCTGAGGAAGTCGCCGCGGTAGGCGAGGTTGATGGGCGACTGCACGCCGCCCGCCCGCAGGATGCCGAACCACAGCGCCACCTGGTCCACCGAGTTGGGCATGAGGGTGCTGACGCACTCGCCCTTCTGGAGCCCGCGCGCGATGAGCGCGTTGGCGATGCGGCTGGCGCGGGCGTCGATCTCGCCGTAGGTCACCCACTCGCCGTCGCCGGACCGGATGTACGGGCGGTCCGGATGCGCCTCGGCGCGCTCGCGGAGGATGCGGGGGAGCACCCACCCCGTCATGTCCTCCTTGGTGTACCAGTCACTCCACTCGGCGGTCATGCGCGGAGGCTACCGGGGCGGCCAAATCACTGTGGTACCTTCCCGGGCCCGCCAACGACCGGAGGCTTCCCTGTGGGCAAGACCGGCCAGCGCATCGCCGTGACCCTGGCATGCCAGGACTGCAAGAGGCGCAACTACCAGTCGAACAAGAGCAGGCGCAACACGCCGGACCGCGTGGCGCTCTCGAAGTACTGCCGCTGGTGCGGCCGCCACACGGAGCACCGCGAGACGCGGTAGGGGCAGTACCTAGGGTCGTAGCTCAATTGGTAGAGCACCGGTCTCCAAAACCGGGGGTTGGGGGTTCGAGTCCCTCCGGCCCTGTCCAGCAGATCGCGACAGACTGAGAAGGCCGCCAGCCAGATGGCACGAATCCGCCCGTCCAAGGGCCAGAGCTCAGGGGAACCAGGCCCCGACGAAACCGGCCCCGGAGGGGCCGAGCCGCCGCCCGTTCCCAGCCGGCGGCGCCGCAAGTCGTCGTCGGGCGGCGGCCAGCCCACCGCGCAGCCGCGCCCCCGCCAGCAGGCCAAGAACGAGAAGGCCGGGTCGGTCACCAAGTCGGTGCAGGAGAGCCGCAGTCGCCGGTACGTGGGCGAGGTGGCCACCGAGCTCAAGAAGGTCACCTGGCCCAACCGGGCCCAGTTGTTCCAGGCCACCGCGGTCGTGCTGATATTCGTGGCCGTGGTCGCCGTGTACCTCGGGATCGTCGACCTGGTCATGTCGAGCCTCGTCGACGCCCTCTTCTAGGAGAACCGCTTGCTGCGCTGGTACGTCATCAACACCTACTCGGGCCACGAGAACAAGGTGCGCGCCAACATCCTCCGCCGGGTGGAGAGCCAGCACCGGCGCCGGTCCATCCGCGAGGTCATCGTCCCCACCGAGCAGGTGGTCGAGACCAACAAGGAGGGGCAGAAGGTGCAGACCGAGCGCCGCACCCTGCCCGGGTACGTGCTGGTGAACATGGACATGGGCGACGACGACGCCTGGTCGCTGATCAAGGACACGCCGGGGGTCACGGGGTTCGTGGGCGCCACCAAGCACGACGACCACCGGCCACCCCCCCTCACGCGCGCCGAGGTGGACCGCCTGCTGCATACCCAGACCGAGACCCGCACCAAGGTGCGCGCCGAGTTCACGGTGGGCGAGAGCGTCAAGGTCATCTCGGGTCCGCTCTCCGATTTCACCGGCGAGATCGCCGAGATCAACGCCGAGCAGGGGCGCGTGAAGGTGCTGGTGTCCATCTTCGGCCGCGAGACGCCGGCCGAGCTGTCGTTCGACCAGGTCAAGAAGCTCACGTAGAGACCTCGCGCGCGCGGACCGGCGGCTGCCGCTGGTCATTCGCGCGCGCGGATGTATGATCCCGGGCCGCTCGAGACGGTCCCGTTCCGGAAGGTCACGCCCGCATGGCGAAGAAGGTCCTGCAGATCATCAAGCTCCACATCCCCGCGGGGGGCGCCTCGCCGGCCCCGCCGGTGGGCCCGGCCCTGGGTGCCGCGAGCATCAACATCATGGACTTCTGCAAGGCGTTCAACGCCGAGACGCAGAACCTGGGCGGCGTCATCACGCCGGTGGAGATCTCGGTGTACGAGGACCGCTCGTTCTCGTTCATCACCAAGACCCCGCCGGCCGCGGTGCTGATCAAGGAGGCCATCAAGCTTCCCAAGGGCTCGCCCGAGTCGCACCGCACCAAGGTGGGCACCATCACGCGCGCTCAGCTGCAGCAGATCGCCGAGACCAAGATGCAGGACCTCAACGCGAACGACATCGACGCCGCCATCTCGATGATCGCGGGCACCGCCCGCTCGATGGGCGTCACGGTGGAGGGCTAGGGATGGCCAGGCACGGCAAGCGCTACGACGACGCCAAGGCGCAGATCGACCCCGAGGGCAACTACCACCCCCTCGAGGCCTTCCGGCTGCTGGTCAGCCAGGAGGTCGCCCGCTTCGACACCACGGTCGAGGCCCACTTCCGCCTCGGGGTGAACGTGCGCCACGCCGAGGAGCAGCTGCGCGGCACCATCGCGCTGCCGCACGGCACCGGGCGCGCCGTCACCGTGGCGGTGTTCGCCGAGGGCGAGAAGGCCCGAGAGGCCGAGGAGGCCGGCGCGCAGATCGTGGGGGGCGAGGACCTCGTGAAGAGGGTCGAGGAGGGCTTCACCGACTTCGACGTGGCCATCGCCACCCCCGACATGATGGGCGCCGTGGGCCGCCTGGGTCGCGTACTGGGTCCCTCGGGCAAGATGCCCAACCCCAAGACGGGCACCGTCACGTTCGACGTGGGCAAGGCCGTCACCGACGTCATCGGCGGCAAGGTGGAGTACCGCACCGACCGCGCGGGCATCGTGCACATCGGCCTCGGCAAGAAGTCGTTCACGCCCGAGCAGCTCACCGAGAACTACGCCGCCATCCTGGACGAGATCCTGCGCGCCAAGCCGGCGTCCACCAAGGGCAAGTACATCAAGTCGATCAGCGTGGCCCAGACCATGGGGCCGGGCATCGACATCGACCCGCAGTACACCCAGAACCTGCTCGAGGAGGCCACCGCCTAGGGCGGCCCCACCGCAGAGCATCCCCGACCGAAGACCACGGGGGCGGCCCGACGGCCGCCTTGAACCAGGGGGAGACCCCGACCCGTGTGAGGACGGAGCCACGGAGAGCGCGCGGGGCCACGTGCCACGCGCCACCTCCTCCCGGCCCGCCCTCGCGCGGCCAGCAGAGGAGGAGGTGAGGAACTGAACAGGGAGCAGAAGGCAGAGGCCATCGCGGCGATCGCGGAGCGCCTCTCCACCACGGAGACCGTCATCGCGGCGGCATTCCACGGGCTGAGCGTCCGCGAGGTCGAGGACCTCCGCGGCTCGCTGCGCGAGGCCGGCGGCCAGTTCCAGGTCGTCAAGAACACCCTCGCGCGTCGCGCATGCGACCAGGCCGGCGCAGAGGCCCTGCTCGAGTACCTCGAGGGGCAGACCGCGCTGGTGTGGGCGGCCGGCGACGCGGCGGCGGTGGCGAAGGCCCTCAACGGCTTCGCCAAGGCCACCGAGAACCGGCTGAGCATGAAGGGCGGCATCCTCGATGGCGCCCCGATCTCGGCGGACGAGCTCAAGCAGCTCGCATCCCTGCCGTCGCGCGACGAGCTGCTGGCGCGACTGGTGGGCGGAGTGGCCAGCCCGCTGCAGGGTACCGCCAACGCGCTGGACAGCCTGCTCTCGGGCATGGCCCGTGCGCTCGGGGCCTACCACGCGCAGCGTGCGGCCGAGGTGCCTGCCGAGGCAGCAGCCCCGGCAGCCGAGGAGGCACCCGCAGCCGAGGAGGCACCCGCAGCCGACGAGGCCCCGCAGGCCGAGGCCGCAGCAGAGGACACCACGGAGGCCGTGCAGGAGCCGGCAGCCGACGACACCACGGACGCCGAGCCGGCTGCCGACGACACCACGGAAGGAGACTGACCATGGCGATGACCACCGAGGAGTGGATCGACGAGCTCAAGGGGATTTCGGTCCTGGAGCTGAGCGAGCGCATCAAGGCGCTCGAGGAGGCCTTCGGCGTCAGCGCCGCGGCCGCCCCGGTGGCGGTTGCAGCTGCGCCTGCGGGCGGCGGCGGCGAGGCCGACGGCGGCGGGGCCGACCAGGACAGCTTCACCATCACCCTCGACGCCGCGGGTGACAAGAAGATCCAGGTCATCAAGGTCGTCCGCGCGGTCACCGGCCTGGGCCTGAAGGAGGCCAAGGACCTGGTGGACGGCGCCCCCGGCACCGTCAAGGAGGGCGTGCCGAAGGAGGAGGCCGAGCAGATCAAGGCCCAGCTGGAGGAGGCCGGCGGAGCGGTGTCGCTCTCGTAGAGAGCGACACTGAGCGAATGGGGCAAGGGGGACTGTCCCCGAAGGGGGACTGTCCCCCGTCCCGGTTACCGGGGCTCCTTCCGAGCGGCCCGATTTCCCCCGGCCCCGCGCCGGGATGTCGTGAACGGCCCGGGCCGGCATTCGCCGCCCGGGCCGTTTGCTTACCTGCAAGCGCATGAATCGCCTGCTCTTGAGCATGGCCGGTCTCGCGCTGCTCGGTGCGGGCGCCGCCTCCCCCGCCGCGGCAGTGGTGTCTCAGGGCACCTTCCGCATGGGTGCCGACGCCGCATGGGCGCGCGGCATCGACGGCAGCGCCACCGAGGTGGCGGTGCTCGATCCCGGCTTCGGGGGTCTCGATGCATCGATCGCCGCGGGCGAGCTCCCACCGCGCTCGGCGATGCGCGCGAAGTCGTTCGACCCCGTCCACGGGCTGGAGGGCCGCGACAACCTGGGCGCCCCCACCCAGCACGGCACGCGCATGGCGGAGATCGTGCACGACGTCGCGCCGGGGGCGCGCCTCGTGCTGGTGAACTACGACGACATCGCCGGCTTCCTGCAGGCGGTCGAGTGGATCGCGGCGAACGGGATACCCGTGGTGAGCCACTCCAACTCCATCCTGGGAGGGCCCTTCGACGGCACGGGCCCGCTGGCCCGCGCGGTGGACTCGGCCGCCGCACGGGGCGTGCTGTGGGTGAACTCGGCCGGCAACTTCGCCGAGCGCCACTGGCGTGGCGTTCCCGCGCCCACGGGTACCGAGGTCCCCGTGGCCCCGTCGCCGGGCCAGACCATTGCGTTCGGCGTGGGGTGGAACGCCCCGGGCGTGGAGGCCGTGCTCGTGGTGCAGCGGCAGCAGGCAGATGGCTCGTGGTCCGACGTGGCCCGCAGCGACGCCACGCGGCGCACCCCCCCGGTCACGGTGGATGGTGGCGCCTGGCGCGTGGTGGTGGTGCGCACGGCCGGCGGCGATGCCCCGGTGAACCTCTTCTCCCGCACCGTGGGGTTCGGCGCGGCCGCCGTGGCGGACGGCAGCGTGGCGACCCCGGGCGACGCCGCGGGCGCGCTCTCGGTGGGCGCCGTGCCGTGGCAGGGCACCGAGCCCGCGCGGTACTCGTCGCGCGGCCCCACGCAGGACGGCCGCACCAAGCCCGACCTGGTGGGCCCCACGTACGTCACCGCGAACCCCCTGTTCCCCGGCACCGCGGGCACTTCGGCATCCACCGCGCACGTGGCCGGGGCCGCGGCCCTCATCCGCCACGAGCGCCTGGCCACCGGCCGTGCGGTGGACGTGTGGTCGCTTCGCGCGGACATCGTGCGGCGCGCCCGCGACCTGGGTGCCCGCGGACCGGATGCCGCCACCGGTGCCGGGATGGCCCGGGTGGACATCAAGGCTCCGCGCATCCTGCTGACGCTGCCCCGGGGTCCGCGGCCCGTGGTGCGCGTCCGCGCGCTCGACGCCGGGACCATGGCCGCCGTCGAGCTGCGGTTGAATGGCCGCCTCATGCGCACCAGGCCCGGTCCCCAGCTGCGCCAGCGCGTGTGGCTGCGCCCGGGTCGTAACCGCATCGAGGTACGCGCGCGTGACATGGCCGGCAATCAGTCAGTGGTCCGACGCGTGCTGGTGCGCCGATGACCAGGCGCCACCGGGCCATCGCCGGGTGGGCGGCCGCCGCCGCCGTGGCGCTGGCCCCCGCACTGGGCCACGGCGCGCCGTGGGCGGCATCCCCGTTCGCGTGGGCGGCTGCGGCCGACACCGACCCCGACGAGCCCGGCGCGATCGTGCGCGCCACCGGGCGCATCCGGTCGGAGGGCTTCGAGCGCATCGGTGCCGACGCCATGCAGCCACTTGCGCGCAATGGCCGGGGCGTGGTGATCGCGGTGCTCGACCTGGGATTCGGTGCGTCGCGCATCCCCCTGCTGCAGCGCCGTCGCGAGCTGCCGCCCAGCAGCCGGCTCGAGACCGCGAGCTTCGACGCCCGGTGGGGGCTGGCCGGTCGCAACGCCTACGGCAACGCCACCAACCACGGCGAGCTGGTGGCGCAGACGGTGTACGACTTCGCGCCGGCCGCCCGGTACCTGTTCGTGAACTACCACACCGAGCAGGAGTTCCAGGCCGCCGTGGAGTGGATCATCCAGCGGCGTCCCGACGTGGTGGTGCACAGCAACAGCTTCATCGAGGGCACGTTCGATGGCGACGGCGCGCCCGCGCGCGCAGTGGATCGTGCGGCGGATGCGGGCATCGCGTGGGTCAACTCGGCCGGCAACTACGCCCAGCGGCACTGGGAGGGCGCCTGGACCGATGCCGACGGGGACGACGTGCTCGACTGGCCCGTCACCCCGGGCTGGACCTTCACGGTCGACCCGGGGCGCCCCATCACCTTCGCCCTGTCGTGGGAGCAGGACGAGGGCACCGAGGTGACCGACCTCGATCTGGTGCTCGACAAGCGCGACGCCGCGGGCGGCTGGGCCGAGGTGGCCGCGTCGCGCGACGCGCAGCAGGACGGCGCCCGGGCCGCGGAGCGATTCACGGGCGTGCCCTCGGGTGATGGGGGCGAGTTCCGGGTGCGGGTGGTGCACGCCGCGGGCCCCGAGCCGGGCGGTCGCCTGACGCTGTTCTCGCGCGAGATCCCCATGAGCGCCATCGGCGACCCCGGTCCCGGCAGCGTGCCCACGCCCGGCGATGCCGAGGGCTCGATCACCGTGGGCGCGGTGGGCTGGGCCAGCAACGGCCTCAAGGCCTACTCGTCGCGGGGCCCGACCGACGACGGCCGCATGAAGCCCGACATCACCGCGCCCACCAACACTCGGGTTCTCACCGCCACTGGCCCCCGGTCGATCGGTGGCACGTCCAACGCCGCGCCCAATGCCGCCGGGGCCATCGCGCTCATCATCGGCGCGCGCAAGCTCGCCGGTGCGCCGCTCACGCTCGACGAGCTGCGCGACCTGCTGGCCACGCAGGCCCTCGACCTGGGCGCGCCGGGCCCCGACGACCAGTTCGGCGCCGGACGCGTGCGGGTGGACGTGGACCCCCCCGAGATCGCGCTCACCGCCCGGCCCCCGCGGCTGGTGCGGAAGCTGCCGGTGCGGCTGGGGGCCCGGGTGGAGGATGCCTCGCGCCTGACCGGCTGGTCGGTGCACGTCAACGGCAAGCGCGTGATGCGACGGTGGGGCGAGCGGCCGCCGCGCGCGGCGCTGGGGCGTCGGTGGCTGCGGGACGGCAGGCACGTGATCCAGTTGCGCGCCGCTGACTGGCCGGGTAACACCGGCGTGCGCTCCATGAAGGTGCTGGTGGATACCCGTGCCCCGCGGGTGCGCACGTTCCGCCTGGAGCGTGTGGGGCGGGAGCGTGCCGTGGCCGGCGCACGGGCACCGCGCCGCGCGGCGCGCGCCGTGCTGTCGGCATCCGACGTGAGCGCGTCGCGCATCGTCCTCACCCTGCGCGGTGCGGATGGCCGGGAGGTGCGGCGCCAGGTGCGGTTTCGCGGCCGGGCAAAGCGGGCCATCCCCCTGGGGTCGCTGCCGGCCGGGCGCTACGCGGTCACGATCGCCGCGTCGGATGCGGCCGGGCACCGGCGTACCACCACGCGCACCGTGCGGCTGGGCCGCTAGTACCGATCCCCGGGCATCTGCAGCGGGGATTTCGCACAATTCACCAGCGCCTTGCAGACGCGCATCTTCGATCCCTTTCCCGAACGAGGTAAGCCATGCCGCTCGACCGCGAAGTGAAGAGCAAGCTGAGGGACCGCGTCTCCCTCGCCAACAAGACCACCGCCGACGAGGTCATCGCCGAGGTTGAGGCGGCCCGCGCCACCCTCGACCCCGACGACAAGGACTACGCCCGCCTGACCGGCTGGATCGAGGATGTCCAGCACGTGGCCGGCGGCAAGGTCATCGGTCGCACGGGCGACCCGGGCTCGCAGCCCGACGGCATGGCCTGAGAAGGGCCGATGCGCCCCGGGCCGGCCGGCGTCAGGACCGGCGGGCCCGGGTGGCGCGTCCCGCCGAGATGAGCCGCTGAAGACGGCGCGTCTCGGCAAGGGCGTTGACCTGTCGCCGGTCCGCCGAACTCCAGTGGCCGCGCCGCAGGCGCTCCTCGCGCCCCTCCCGGGCCTCCACCCAGCGCTCGTAGCCCTGGATGAGGCCGTTGACGGCCCCGGCGAGGGCGATCCCTGCGCCCGTGGGCGCGAACGGGCCGTCGTCGAGCGTGAGTCCCGTGGCCGGCGACCATGCCAGCGTGCCGCTGCCGTCCTCGGCCACCACCCGGAGGGCATCGGGTCCCACGCGCACCTGCGCGCCGTCCCACTCACGCTTGAGCACGCCCTCCTCCACGGCCGGGCGGAACCCGAACGCGCGCAGGCGCCGCCGCTCCTGGGGTGACGACCACACCTTGTGGGTGGAGTCGAGCAGGGGCACCAGGCGCGCCGCGATGGCGTCGCCCTGCGACTGCGCGCTGCCCTGTGCCGCGTCGGTGTCCACCCCCGGATTATGGCGACGTGGTCGGCCGCGTGCCATCTCCGGGGCACATCACGCGCGAAGGTGTATGATGCCCGTTCCGCCGTCGCCGCCCCTTGCGCCCACGCCCGGCGCGGCGGCTCCCGGCGGACGCGTACGACGTGCCCGGACCGCTGCTCGCCCACATACTCCGCGTCCTCGCGCCCACGGCGCCCGCCGCCGCATGCCCATTCACCATCGAGCTCACGCCAGGAGGCCCTGCGACTTGAGCACGCCCACTGCCCGCCGCACCCGCGAGAGGGATTTCTTCCCCCACGCCGGAACTTCCGGACCGCCGGAGGACGCCCTCAGCGTCCCCGATGTCCCGAACCTCATCGACATCCAGCGCGCAAGCTTCGACCAGTTCCTCACCGAGGGCCTGCGCGAGACCGTCGATGACATCTCGCCCATCCAGGACTTCACCGGCACGCTCATGGTGGAGTTCGGCCCCTACACCATCGGTGGGTGGGAGCCGGGCATGCCCTTCAGCGAGATCATGCCGAACAACCCCATCAAGGAGTGCCGCGAGAAGGACCTCACCTTCGCGGCCCCGCTCACGATGGAGGTTTCGTTCGTCAACAAGGAGACCGGCGAGATCCGCCGGCAGAAGGTGTTCATGGGCGACCTGCCGCTCATGACCGACTGGGGCACGTTCATCATCAACGGCACCGAGCGCGTCATCGTGACGCAGCTGGTGCGCTCGCCGGGCGCCTACCTCATGGAGCCCAAGGACCGCGAGAAGCAGGTCTTCATCGCCAACCTCATGCCCGCCCGCGGGTCGTGGGTGGAGCTGGAGATCGACAAGAAGGGCCTCGTCAACGTGCGCATCGACCGCAAGCGCAAGCTTCCGGTCACAACCCTGCTGTTCGCGCTGGGCTACACGCGCGACGACGTGCGCAACCTGTTCCCGCACCCCGCCGACAAGAAGCGCGTCAACCCATTCATCGAGATGACGCTCGAGAAGGACGTGACCGAGGGCGCGGCCGCGTCGGGCAACGGCAAGTCGCTGCAGGACCTCGAGGCCCTGGTGGCCGAGATGCAGAAGCTGTCCGCGGACATCGACACGGTGCCGGGCGATGAGCGCCTGCGCATCGAGGACGAGATCGAGCGCATCGAGAAGCGCATCGACCTGCGGGCCGGCGACCTGATGCAGAACGCCCTCATCGAGGTATTCAAGAAGCAGCGCCCGGGCGAGCCGCCCACCGAGGTCAACTCGCTCAACCTCGTGCGGGGCCTGTTCTTCGACCCCAAGCGCTACGACCTGACCAAGGTGGGTCGCTACAAGCTCGACGCCCGCCTGGCCGCCGACGGCACCACCGACACCCGCACGCTGGCCAACCCGCGGTTCACGGGCTCGCGCACCGGCATGCGCGACGACCTGGTGGAGCTGATCCGCCGGCTGGTGGACCTGCCCATCCGGTACGGCATCGACGAGGAGAGCAAGGACTTCGCCGCCGACGGAATCATGCTGCCGCGCGACGAGATGGTGCACGAGC
>CAZEUE010000037.1:0-15259 GCA_964514615.1 uncultured Bifidobacterium sp.
CCCACCAGCTGGACGTCCTGGCCCACGGCGTCGGTGAGCAGCTTCCAGCCGTCCCAGTCGTCCTCGGCCATGCCGTCCTCGATCGACACGATCGGGAACGCATCGCAGAGCTCGGCCCAGTGGGCGGCCATCTCGGCCGACGACAGCACGCGGCCCTCGCCGTCGAGGTGGTAGGCGCCGTCGCGGTAGAGCTCGGTGGTGGCGGGGTCGAGCGCGATGGCCACGTCGTCGCCGGGCCGGTAGCCCGCGGCGGCGATGGCCTCCATCACCACGTCGAGCGCGGCGCGGTTGCTGGGGAGGTCGGGGGCGAACCCGCCCTCATCGCCCACGCCGGTGGCGAGCCCGCGGTCCTGCAGCACCTTCTTGAGCGACTGGTACACCTCGGACCCCATGCGCAGGGCCTCGGCGAAGGTGCGCGCGCCCACCGGGGCCACCATGAACTCCTGGAAGTCGACCGAGTTGTCGGCGTGCGCGCCGCCGTTGAGGATGTTCATGAGCGGAACCGGCATGCGGTGCGCGCGCGCGCCGCCGATGTAGCGGTACAGCGGCAGGCCGGCGTCGTTGGCCGCGGCCTGGGCGATGGCCAGCGAGCAGCCCAGGATGGCGTTGGCGCCGAGGCGTCCCTTGTTGGGGGTGCCGTCGAGCTGCGTCATGGTGCGGTCCACGGTGGCCTGGTCGTCGGCGTCCAGGCCGACGAGGGCGCCGAAAAGCTCATCCTCCACGTTGGCCACGGCCTTCAGCACGCCCTTGCCGGCATACGCCGACGGCTCGCCATCGCGCAGCTCCACGGCCTCGTGCATGCCCGTGCTGGCGCCGGATGGCACCGCCGCGCGGCCCCAGGCGCCGCTGGTGAGCTCCACCTCCACCTCGACGGTGGGCTGGCCACGGGAGTCGAGGATCTGCCGGGCGTGGACGCGCGTGATCTGGGCCATGGGACCTTTCCGGATGGAGTGCGGGTGACGGCGCGATACTACGGACGCGCGCGGAACCTCGCGTACCACTCGAGCTGGGCCGCCGGGTCGAGCTGCTCGAAGTCCTCGCCGGCGTCCGCCGCCATGCGCGCGGCGCCCTCCACGCGCTCGCGGAACCGCGCGGCGGCGGCCCGCACGGCGATCTCGGGGTCCACCCCGGCGGCACGCGCCACGGCCACCGCCGCGAAGATGACGTCGCCCACCTCGTGCTGGCCGGGGTCGGCGCGGACCTCGCCGACCTCCTCGTCGAGCTTGTCGAGGGCGGCCCGGACGTCGGGGAACGCGAAGCCGGCGCTGGCCGCGCGCTTCTGCGCCTTGGCGGCGTAGGCCAGGGCCGGCAGGCCGGGCGGCAGTTCGTGGAAGATCCCCTCGTCGGGCCGCTCAGCCCGCTTGCGCTGCTCCCAGATGTCCACCACGGCGCCGGCGTCGGCCGCCGCCTGGTCGCCGTACACGTGGGGGTGGCGGCTGATGAGCTTGTCGGCCTGGCCGCGCGCCACCGTGGCGAGGTCGGCATGGCCATCCTCCTCGAGCAGCGCCGCCAGGAACACCGACTGGAACAGCAGGTCGCCGATCTCGTCGGCCTGATGCACGGGGTCGCCTGCCGCCACGGACTCGGCCACCTCGAAGGCCTCCTCCACCGTGTGCGGCACGATGGTCTGCGCGGTCTGCACGCGGTCCCACGGGCACTCGGCGCGAAGCCGCGACGCCACCACCGCGAGCTCGGCCACCCGGGCGCCGATGGCGCGGGCGCGCAGGGCGGGGCGGTCCGGCAGTGTGACCGCGTGCGGAAGGTCCGCCGCGATGGCATGCGCTTGGGGATCCGGGGCCACCACCACCGCGCCGTCGGGCAGCGGAGCGGGCAGCGGGCCCGGCGCCACGCCCAGCACCTGCAGCAGGGCGGGGTCGAGCGGCGGGGCCACCACCGCGCCGGGCGGGGCGTCGTCGATGGCGGCGAGCGCCGTGGCGGGGACCGCGTCGGGGGCGCCGGGCCCCAGGCCGATCACCCGGATCACCTGCGGCCTAGGTCCCCGAGGTGGAGGTGGGCGCCAGGGACGAGTCGGCGTAGAGGGTCGTGCCCTCCCACTTCTTCGTGACCTTCTCGCGCCACTTCTGGATGGCCTCGTTCTTCTTGATCGAGGTCTGCGTCTGGATGATCTGCTTCTCGGCCTCATCGCACGGGATGTCGCGGGCCGGGCTCACGCGCACGGTGATGACGTGCCAGCCGAACTGGGTCTTGACCGGCTGCGAGATCTCGCCGTCCTTCAGCGCCAGGGCCACCTTCTCGAACTCCGGAACCAGGGCGCCCTTCTGCACCGTGCCCAGGTCGCCGCCCTGCGCCTTGCTGCCCTCATCGGTGGAGTACTGCCGCGCGAGGTCGGCGAAGTTGGCCGTGGTGGCCTGCGCGCGGATGCGGTCGGCCTCGGCCTTGGTCTTGACGAGGATGTGCGAGGCCTCGCGGCTGGCGGGCTGGCGGAACTCCTGCGGGTTGGCCCTGCAGTACTTGAGCGCCTGCGCGGGGGTGAAGCTGATGCCCTTGGTGACGCGGTTGGTGACGCGCGGCTCCTCGATGCCCGCGCGCAGGATGCGGTCGACGTCGGCGGCGCTGAGGCCCTGCTCCTTCAGGAACTCCTGGAACTTGGCGTTGCTGCCGTCGAAGTTGGACTTCACCACCTTGTTGCGCTCGGCGCGGATCTGGGCGGGCGTGGCCACGCAGGGCTTGCCGCACTCCTTGGCCTCGAGCGCAACGATGCGCTGGAACACAAGGCCCTCGAGCGCCTGGCGCTGCAGCGTGGTGAACTCCTCGCTGCCGGCCTCGGGAAAGTCCTGCCCCTGCTGCTCGGCGGCGTCCCTCTGCTGGGTGATCAGCTGGTCGAGCTCGGACTGCGCGATGTCCTGGCCCGACACCTGGGCCACCACGCCCTCGGGCAGGCCGCTGCCGCCGCACCCGGTGAGCACGGCCACCGACAGCGCGGACGTGACGAGTATGGCGGCGACGGCACGGCGAGGGATCACGGCGCGGGACTCTAGCGTCGTCCGCGATGCAGGCGGAATTTCCGGTCCTCGATCAACGTGCGGTAGTCGATGCGCAGCGCCAGCACCAGCACGCCGGCCACGATGGCCACCGCCAGGACGACCGACCAGGGGCCCACGACGCTGCGGAGGCGGTCGGCCAGGGGCTCGGCCGCCAGGCTGGTGCCCCCCACGCTGATCCAGTAGCCGACGGTCCGGCCGAGGAACACCGAGACGGCCACCAGCCACAGCTGCACCCGCATGAGGCCCGCGAGGATGAACAGCACGCCGGCGGGCGGGGGCGATGCCCCCAGCAGCACGGCGATGCCCAGGTCGCCGGCGGCGTTCTCGAGCCTGGCGTGCAGGTAGTCGAGGTTCTGCTGCGACCAGCGGCCGAGCATGCGATGGCCCGCCACGCGCGACACCGCAACCAGCACCACGCGCCCCAGGGTGGTGCCGAGCGCCCCGAAGAGGATCGCCAGCCACAGCCGCAGGTCGAACTCCACCACCATGTATGCCACCACCACCCACGAGGGGAACAGCGGCAGGGGCACCATGGCGAACCCCGCCGCCACGAGGAAGAGGATGAGGTAGCTCATGCCACCGCGGCGGCGGGCACGACCACCGCCTCGAGGGCGGCGATGGCGGCCTGGATGCGCTCGGCGGGATCGGAGGGCGCGGGCACGCTGATCAGGCTGTCGGCCGTGGAGTAGAGCGCGCCATCCACGCCGTCGCGGAGCGCGCGCATGCCCGCGGAGTCGAGGGGCACCGGGCCGATGACGATGCGACCGCTGCGGGCGGCGGCCTGGCGCGCGCCGGCCCGGCGCATGAGGATGCGCAGGCGCTGCACCGACAGCAGGGCGCCGACCGGCGGGGGCATCTCGCCGAACCTGTCCTCCACCTCCTGCGACACGCGCTCCAGCGCGTCGCCGTCGGGCGCCAGGGCGATGCGCCGGTGCAGGTCGATCTTGGCGGCCTCGAACGGCACGTAGTCGGCGGGGATGTACGCCGATACCGGGATGTCCACGCGCACCTCCTCCTCGGGCGGTGGCTCCCCCCGGCCCGCGGCGATGGCCTCCTGGAGCATCTCGACGTACATCTCGAAGCCCACGGCGGCCACGTGCCCGCTCTGCTCATCGCCCAGCAGGTTGCCCGCCCCCCGGATCTCCAGGTCGCGCATGGCGATGCGCAGGCCGCTGCCGAGGTCGGTGTAGTCGGCCACCGCGCGAAGGCGCGCGGCGGCGTCGCGCGTCATGTCCTTCATGTCGGGGTGGAACAGGTAGGCGTGAGCGGTGACGTCGGAGCGGCCCACGCGCCCGCGGATCTGGTGCAGCTGGCTCAGCCCCAGCGCGTCGGCGCGATCCACGATGAGCGTGTTGGCCCGCGGGATGTCGATCCCCGACTCGATGATGCTGGTGGCCACCAGCACGTCGGCCTCGCCGCGCACGAACGCCAGCATCACGTCCTCGAGCCCCGACTCGTTCATCTGGCCGTGGGCCACCATCACCTCGAGCCCGGGAACCATCTGGCGCACGCGGTCCGCGGCCTCGTCGATGGTCTCGACGCGGTTGTGCAGGTAGAACGACTGCCCGCCGCGCTCCTTCTCGCGGGTGAGCGCCTGGATCACGATGTCCTCGTCGAACTCGCCCACGTGGGTGGCGATGGGGCGCCGGCCCGGCGGGGGGGTCTCGATCACCGAGATGTCGCGCAGGCCCGATAGCGACATCTGGAGCGTGCGCGGGATGGGCGTGGCGCTCATGGCCAGCACGTCCACCTTCAGCCGCAACTGGCGCAGGGCCTCCTTCTGCGATACGCCGAAGCGCTGCTCCTCGTCGAGGATGACCAGCCCGAGGTCCTTGGGCTGGACGTCCATCGAGAGCAGGCGGTGGGTGCCGATGAGGATGTCGAGCTCGCCCTCGCGGAAGCGGCCGAGCACCTCCTTCACCTCGCCGGCGGAGCGGAACCGGTTGACCATGTCGATGCTCACCGGCAGGTCGCCGAAGCGCTCGCGGAAGGTGGCGGCGTGCTGCTGGGCCAGCAGGGTGGTGGGCACCAGCACCAGCACCTGCTTTCCGCCGGCGGCGGCCTTGAACGCCGCGCGCATGGCCACCTCGGTCTTGCCGAAGCCCACGTCGCCGCACACCAGGCGGTCCATGGGCACGGGGCGCTCCATGTCGTCGGTGACCTCATCGATGGCGCGCTGCTGGTCGGGGGTCTCGCGGTACGGGAAGCGCCGCTCCAGCTCGCGGGCCAGGTCGTCGTCGGGCGGGAACGCGAACCCCTCGGCGCGGCCGCGGGCCTCGTAGAGGGTGATGAGTTCGCCGGCGAGCTCGCGCACCGACTCCCGCGCACGGGCCTTCATGGTGGCCCACGCCTTGCCGCCCAGCTTCGACAGCGCGGGCTCGCCCCCGTCGGCGCCCACGTAGCGCGACACCTTGTCCAGGTGGTCGTGGGGCACGTACAGGCGGTCGTCGCCCGCGAACACCAGCGCCAGGTAGTCACGGGTCACGTTGGCCACCGTGCGCGTCTCGAAGCCCTCCAGTCGTCCGATGCCGTGGT
The DNA here is from genome assembly GCA_964514615.1 of uncultured Bifidobacterium sp. GTDB lineage: Bacteria > Actinomycetota > Thermoleophilia > Miltoncostaeales > Miltoncostaeaceae > SYFI01. The sequence goes on from CAZEUE010000037.1 coordinate 5,541, forward strand.
CCTCGTGCACCACGTAGTCGCCCACGCGCAGGTCGAGGAAGCTCTGGATGCGGCGCCCGGCGGTGAGGGGCGCGCGCGCGGCCGGGCGGCGGCGGCGGATCAGCGACGCATCGGGCACCACGGCCAGTCCGAGTTGGCGCGACACGAAGCCCGTGCGCAGGTCGGTGTGCGCGAAGGCCACGGTGCCGGGCCCGGGCACGCGCCCCGCGGGGTCGAGGATGACGGGCTTCACCGTGGTCACCTGGCCCTGGGTGCGCTCCATGTCGCCCCTGCGGGCGAAGCACACCACCAGGCGCGACTGCCCGGACGAGAGCCGCGCCATCTCGGCCTCGGCCTCGGCCATGCCGCGCGTGGGGAACCGCGGCTCGAGGGCGTCGAACGCGGCGTCGTCCGCGCCCGCGGGCGGGAGCAGGTCGAGTGCGGTGTCCTGCTCGAGCCGCCCGACGAGGGCATCGGGGTCGGCCAGCGCGCCGGCGGCGGCCTCCTCCTCGAACCTCTCCATGGCGTCGCGCATGGCACGGCCGTACTCGGCCGGGGCGAGGCGCACCACGCGGGCCCCGCGCGGACCCGGATCGTCGAGGGGGTCCACCAGGTCCACCTCGGTGGCCTCGGTGGCCGCCCATGCCTCCATGCGCTGCAGCGGGCGGATGGTCTTCTGCGTGAACGGCGAGAAGGCACGGATCGACTCCACCTCATCGCCGAACCAGTCGATGCGGATGGGACCGTCGGCGGTGGACGGGTACACGTCGACGAGGCCGCCCCGCACCGCCATCTCGCCCCGCTCCTCCACCTGGGGAACCCGCTCATACCCCATGGCCGACAGGCGGTCCACCAGGTCGTCCTGCTCCAGTCGCTGGCCCACCTCCACCGCCAGCGCGCCCGCCCGCGCGTCGGCGGCCGGGATCCGCTCGGCCAGCGCCGCGGCGGACGCCACCACGACGTGCCCTGCCGTGCCGAGGACGCCCGCTGCGCGGGCACGCTGCCCGGTGAGGTGCGGCGATATCCCCACTCCCCCGCCCGCCACGGCGCCGCGCGAGGGCCACAGGGCCACGCGGTCCGCGCCGAGCAGCGCCGTGAGGTCGGTGGCCAGGTCGCGGGCCTCCTCGTCGCGCGCGGGCACGATGAGCAGCGGATGCCCCGCCCGTCGCGCCACGGCGGCCAGCACCACCGGCCAGGCCGCAGGCCCCACCCGCACCACGCCGCCCAGCTGCCCCGCAAGGAGCCGGTCGGCGGCCTCCCCCACCTGCGGGGCATCGAGCACAAGCCGGTCAATGGGATGAAGTGTCACGCCTCCCCCCCGGGCGGGACAGTCCCAGCGCTGGGACTGTCCCCGGCCTGGGACTGTCCCCCTTCCCGGCGTTCGGCGCGCTTTCGTGCCTTCTCGCCGGGGGGGCGGGCGTGGAAGCGTGCGATCGCGGCGGTCATTCCGTCGGCGAGGACGGCCTCGGTCATCTGCAGGCCGCGGGTGAGCAGGGCGTCCACCTCGGCCGGGGATTCGTCGAAGGCGCGCAGCACCCAGCCGGCCTCGTCGCCGCGGAAGCCCGGGGGCGGGCGCCCGACGCCCACGCGCACGCGCAGGAAGTCCGGGCTGCCCAGGCCCGCGGCGATGGACCGCAGGCCGTTGTGCCCGCCGTGGCCTCCACCCCGCTTGCCGCGCACCTCCCCGAAGGGCACGTCGATGTCGTCGTGCACCACCAGCACCTGGGCCGGCGCGGCATGCAGCGATCCCGCGGCCGGGCCCACCGACGCGCCGGAGTCGTTCATGTACGTGGTGGGCACCAGCAGCGCCAGGGGGCCGTGCGGGCCGCGTGCCTCGGCGAAGTCACCCGCGTAGCGAGCGGCGAAGCGGGGCCCGCCGAGGCGAGATGCCAGGGCCTCGACCACGCGCTGGCCCGCGTTGTGCCGGGTGCGCGCGTACCGGGGCCCGGGGTTGCCGAGGCCGACCACCAGGCGGACCGGCGGCTCGTCGGCTGCCGCGTCCGCCACGAGCCGCTACTCGCCCTCGGGCTCCGCGGCCTCGGAGGCCGACTCGGACGGCGTGCCCCCCTCGGTGGCGCCCTCCTCGACCTCGCCCTCGATCTCGTCGGTGGCAAGGCTGGCACGGGTGATCATGACCGACGCGATGCCGTACTCGGGGTCGGTGACCATGGTGACGCCCGCGGGAAGGGCCAGGTCGCCCACGTGCACCGATGCACCCAGCTCAACGTCGCTGACGTCGAACTCGATGGCGCGCGGCAGGGCGTCCGGCAGGGCCCGCACGCGCACGGTGAGGGCGGTCTGGTCGAGGATGCCGCCGTCGCGCACGCCCTGCGGGGTGCCCTCGAGCACCACCGGCACGTCCGCCTCGACCTCCACCGTGAGGTCGACCTCCTGCAGGTCGAGGTGGATGATCTCGTCGCGCACGGGGTCGCTGTCCCACTGGGTGAACAGCACCGTGCGCGGGGCCTCGGAGTCGACGGTCAGGTCGACCACGGCCGAGCGGATGCCGCCGCGGCGGATGAGGCGACGCACCTCGTACTCGTCGGCCTGGAATGCCAGGGAGTCGCCGCCGGGCCGGTACAGCACGCCCGGCACCATGCCGGCCTTGCGCAGGCGGCGCGCGGCCGCGCTACCGCGGGCCTCGCGGGTGCTGACGCTGAGAGGGACGTGCTGCGACATCGGGTGAATCCTCCGAGTACTGGTCCGGACCGACGCGGGACACTAGCGACTCAGGCGCCTTCTCTCACCCCGATGCGTTCATGCAGTCGCCTGAGCGGCCGCGGGGCCCACCAGTTCCACTTGCCGAGGAGCGCCATGAGCGACGGCACCAGCAGCGCGCGCACCACGGTGGCGTCGAGCGCCACCGCGAGCGCCGTGCCGATGCCGAGCTCCTTGATGATGACGATGCGCGACGTGGCGAACGCCCCCATGGCGATGCAGAACAGCAGGGCGGCCGCGGTGACCACCCGCCCGGTGCGCTGGAGCCCCAGGGCCACCGATTCCCTCTCGCCCATCCCCGAGTCGCGCAGCTCCTTGATGCGCGACAGCAGGAACACCGCGTAGTCGGTGGACAGCCCGAAGGCGAGCGCCCCGATGAGGATGGGCTGGGTGAGGTCCACCGCCCCCTGGCTGTCGTACTGCAGGAAGCCCTCCAGCCGGCCGTCCTGGAAGATGAGCACCAGCACCCCGAGCGTGGCGCCCAGGGTGAGGAGGTTCATCACCACGGCCTTGATGGGGAGCAGCACGGATCCCGTCATGATGAACAGCGCCACGATGGTGACCGCCACGATGATCAGCGCCGCCCATGGCAGGTGCGCGCCAAGGCTGGCGCGCTGGTCCACGAACAGTGCAGTGAAGCCCCCCACCCTCGACGGGTAGGGGGTGTCGAGCGCCTGGATGTCCTGGATGAAGGCGATGGTCCGGTCGTCCAGCGCCCGGTACTTGGACGTGGCATCGATCTGCCACAGCCCCCCGCCCACGAAGCGCGGGGGCGCCACGGTGGCCGCGGCGGGCATCTGGCGGATCTCGCGCGATACCTCGGCCAGCCGCCGCGAGGCCTGGGGGGTGTCGGGCGCGCGGGACGCCACGAAGATCGGCGTGCCGTTGCTGCCCGGGAACTCCCGCGCGATGGTCTCGTCCACCTGCCGGGCGCTGGCGGACTCGGGCAGCACGCCCGAGTCGGTGGTGGTGAACTTGACGTCCAGCGCGGGCAGGGCCAGGAGGACCATGAAGGCCGCGCTGACGATTGCCACCACGGCCGGACGGCGCATGACGAAGTGCGAGAGCCGGTACCACCCGCCCGACTGCTCCACCCGGTCCGCGGCCTCGCTGCGCGCCCGCCACCGGCGGGGCGCCAGCGCATTGACGCGGTTGCCCAGCAGGGCGAGCACGGCCGGCAGCACGCCCACGGCCACGACCGCGGCCATGAGCGCCACCACCAGGCCGCCGAAGCCCATCGAGAACAGGAAGTCCTGCGGGAAGATCATGAGCGCCGCGAGCGCCGCGCCCACCGTGACCGCGCTGAAGATGACGCTCTTGCCCGCGGTGCGCATGGTCACCGAGAGCGCCTCGAGGCCCGGGCCCGCGCGCGCGATCTCCTCGCGGTACCGCGACACCATGAGGAGGCTGTAGTCGATGGCCAGCCCGAGCCCCAGGCCGGTGACCAGGTTGAGGGCGTACACGGACATGCCGTAGACCTCGTTGCCCACCCCCAGGAAGAAGAAGCCCCCGAAGATGACCAGCGCCCCCATGAGCGGCGGGAGCAGTGCCGCCACCAGCCCACGGAACACCCACAGCGACACCAGGAACAGCAGCGGGAACGCGATCAGCTCCGCGCGCAGGAGGTCCTCCCCCACGATGCTGCTGGTCTCGGCCGCCGCGGTCCACGCCCCACCCACGGTGACCCCGGGGATCTCCCCCAGCTCGGCCTCCAGGCGGGCGGCGGCCGCCTGCGACTGGTCCTCGTCGATGTCGCCGAAGTAGCCCAGCACCGCGGCCTTGCTGCCATCGGTGGAGGTGAGGTTGGGCGTTTGCGGCGAGGGCCCCACCACCCGGGCCACGTCGGGGTCGTCGCGCATGGCCGTGACCACGCGCGCCACGGCTGCCTGCCCCTCTGGCGATGCGACGGGCGCGCCCGGGTCCACGATGGCGGTCATCGAGGGCACGGCCGACGCCCCCGTGGCGCCGATGATGTCCTCCTGCGCCTGGTACGAGTTGGACCGCGGGTCGTAGAACCCGCTGGCCGAGAGCCCGCCGATCAGGCTGAGCCCCACCCCCAGCGCGGCGCCCGCCACGAGAAGGGCCACCACGATGACGCGGACGGGATGCGCTTGGGAGATGCGCGCGATGCGATGCAGCACGGCGCGAGACTACGACACGCGCGCCTGCCATTCGGCCAGCCACGGGCGTGCATGCGCGCCCAGCCGGTAGCCACCGACCCCGTTTGCGAGGATGGCGCGCCCGGCCGCCGTGCCCTCGGCAAGCGCCCACTGGCATGCCATGGGCGTGGTGCACGCAGCCGGCAGGCGCCCACCGCGCGGGTAGGCGTCGGTGCCGGTGAGGAGGAACCTCAACCGCGAGATGTCGCCGCCCGCGCGGCGGTACTCCGCCGCGAACGCGGCCGGGGCGCGACGCCACTCCTTGGCCGTGAAGGGCTGCAGCGGAACGGTCTTGCCGTGGTAGGCCTCGATCCACACGGCACCGGCGCGGGCGAGCCCCGTCATCACCGTGCGGTAGGTGCGGAAGCGGGCCTTGCCGTCACGGCCCCAATTGCGATCCGGCCCGCGCCCGGCGGCGATGGCCGAGGTGACCGCCGGGGCCACGTAGATGTGCACCCGGCTGGCCCACGTGCCGCCGTAGGGGGACGGGGTGTCCAGCATGGCCATGGCCTGCGCCAGGTGCGCGCCCGGCGAGTCGGGGTCGGCCGGCGGGATGCGGCCGCCCTTGACCACCGGCCCCTTCCGGTCTGACTCGTACGGCGTGAGCTCATCAAAGGCCACGAGGTGGCTGTCGGACCGCTCGATGGCGTCGCGCAGCACCTGGGCCAGCTGCTCGGGCGGCAGGCCCCGGAGGTCCTCCTCGGTGACCTTGCCCATCTGCGAGCGGTCGTCGTCGGGGGCGAAGAGCCCGCTCGTGGAGGGCTCCTGCCGCAGCGCGCCGCGCACGTGGGTGAACCCGGGCGCCCCGTCGAGGGGATCCACCACCTCGCGCACGGCGGCGTCGAGGTCGTAGAGCACTCCGGTGGCACCGGCGCGGAACGCGGTGGTGCGCCGCGCCGCCTCGCCCTTGCGCGACGCCCGCGGCAGGGCGACCGACGTGGTGACGGGCTCGCCCTGCGCGGACCCCGCCGACGGGCGCGCCACCAGCGCGCCGCGTCGGGCACGCGCCTGCGCGGGCAACCGCACGTGCGTGCGCCCGGCGCCCAGCCACGCCCGCGCGATCACGGTTCCGCGGAACGCGAACGTGACCTCCGCCGGCCGGGTGAGCTCCACGGTCACCCTGCCGGCGCCACCGCGCGGACGGCGCGGAACCAGGGCCGTGATGCGTGGCGCGATCGCCGCCGCCGCCGCCCGCCGGGCCCGGGCCGCGGCTGCGGCATTGGGGGCCTTCTGGCCCGCTGCCGGACGCGGCGCCGGCGGGGCAGCCGGGGCGGGCGCGGGCGCGGGGCTGGGCTCGGGCGCGGGGGTGGTGATGGGCCCCGTGGCCCGGCGCACCTCCACCTCGGCGGCGGCGGAGCAGTTGCCCACGCGATCGCAGGCACGCAGCAGCAGGGTGCCGCCCGCCGCGGACCCGGCCACCGCCACCGTGCCCGGGGCCACCGTCTTCCACGCGGACTCCTTCCCATCGGCTGACACCACGCGGGCCTCGTGCGCCGACACGCCCGAGAGCCAGTCGGTGGACGCCGCGAACGACACGCCCCCTCCCGACTCCCCCACCTCGATGGCGTCGGCGTGCGGAACGGGCATCGATGGCGCCCACGAATCGCGTCGGACGGTGATGCTCCGCACGTCGCCCAGCAGGCCGTCGGCCGTACGGCGACGCGCCTCGATGGCGGTGATGTCGGACGTGGGAAGGGAGGCCGGCGCGCTGCGCCAACCCGTCCACCAGCCGCTGGAGTAGCGGAAGCGCACCAGCGAGCGCGCGCCCGAGGCGGAGTCCCCGGGCCCGGGGACGACGCCCGCGGTCTGCCCCGACCCCGGGGCACGCCAGCCATCGGACGTGATGCCGGCTCCCGACAGGACGATGCCCGGCTGCGGCAGGCGCGTGATGGTGAACGCCGGCCCGTCGCACGTGATGAGGGTGCCGTCCCACTCGGTGAGGAACATCCGCCAGTCCCACGACCCGGCGTCGAGTCGCGGCGAGCCCACGCCGGCCTGCTGCGTGCGGGTGCCCGAGCTCGACACCGCCACGTTCGACAGGCTCACGAACTCGCCCGTGGTGCCGGACCTCCGCACCTGCACCTTGGCGCTGGCCGCATAGCGCAGGGCCACCGGCAGGGTCCACGTGAACCGCCCCACGTCGCTGGCCCGGAACGACACCGAGTGCGCCGTGCACGATGCCCCGGGAGTGCCTGCCACGGCCACCTGCGCGCCCGCGGCGGCGCATGCCGCGGCGGCGATGGCGATGACGGCGGGGCGGGAGAGCGGCACCCCCCAATCGTCGCGTGCGGCCGTCCGTTCGGGGGGGCATCGGCCATCCCCTTTACGGGGTCCGCTCAAATGCTTACAAAAGGATCACCGACGGCCGGTGTCGCCATGCGGCCGCGGGACCGGGTACGGCATGGTGTTGATCTCGTCGAGGCTGCGGCCGGCCGTCTCCACGCGGAACACGGCGGTCACCACGAAGCCCAGCAGGCTCACCCCCGCCACGATGTACATCGTTGCGGGGATGCCGATGGACCCGGTGAGGATCGGGAGCAGGATGATGCCCACCACGGCCCCCATCTTGGCGGCGCTGGCGGCGAGGCCGGCGCCCGTGGCGCGGAGCTCGGTGGGGAACACCTCGGCGGCCACCAGGAAGGTGGTGGAGTTGGGCCCGATGTTCACGAGCAGGTTGAACAGCGCGAACCCGAGGAACACGAACGGCATGGAGCCACTTCCCAGCGACGCCGTGGCGAGGATCACCAGCCCCACCGTGGTTCCCGCGAATCCGATCAACTGCAGGCGCATGCGTCCCCAGCGCTCCACCATGATGATGGCGACGATGAACCCGACCACCAGGAAGATGTCGAGGAAGGCCGCTCCCTCGGTGGAGGCGAGGTCGCGCGACGCGATGCCGCCATCGCCGGTGAAGGACAGCGCCGCCAGCACCGTGGGCGTGAAGATGCCCACCCCGTAGAGCAGGATGTCCATGATGAACCAGGGGACCACGGCCAGCGTGGTGCGCCGCCGCACGCCCGGAGCGAACAGCGCGCGCACCGGTGCGGGAGGCGCCCCGCTGTCCTTGTGCTCCTGCCATTTCGGGCTCTCGGGCACATGGCGCCTGAGCCATACGATCACCAGCGCGGGGATGGCGCCCGCCCCGAGCATGAGCCGCCAGGCCAGGTCCTGGTCCGCACCCGAGAGCAGGATGATCACGCCCAGTCCGGCCCCCGTGAGCATGCCGATGGCCTGGAACGAGAACGCCCCCACGGTCCAGCGCCCGCGGACGCGCGTGGGCATGAACTCGGCCAGGTACGTCGATGCGATGGGGTAGTCGGCCCCCACCGCCATGCCCAGCAGGAACCGGAAGGCCACCAGGCTCCAGAGGCCCCACGACACCGCGGAGGCCACGGCGAAGACCACGAACAACGACAGGTCGATCATGAAGAGTCGCCGTCGCCCGAAGCGATCCGCCATGCGCCCCAGCGCCGCGGCGCCCACCACCGCGCCCAGCACGGCTGCGGCGCCGACGATGCCCTGCTCGAACCCTCCGAGCATGAACTGCTCGGCGATCAGCGGCAGGGCGACGCCGATGATGAACAGGTCGAAGCCGTCCAGGAACACGCCCATTCCCGAGAGGAACCACACGCGCCTCTGGAGCGATGTCAGGCGCACGGCCTCGTCGGGCGGCGCCGGGGGAGCCTGCGGGTTCGCCATGCGCTCACTCAACCCGGGCGAAGGCGCCGGCACGAGGGGCGGTCGGCGCATGCTGCACGCGCGTTACACGGTGGGCGGGACACCCACCGACGTCGCCAGAACCTTCGCGCGCGGCAACGCTCCCGGGCGTCGCGGCGCGCGGAGCTGCACGAGCGCGAACGCCACGTCGTCGGCGCGATCGCCCACCAGAAGCCGCTGGTCGGGGTCGGCCCGGTGCACCAGCAGGTAGCGCCCGGGCCGCACCCGGGTGATGTCGATGTACTGGAACTCCACGAAGGCCGCGTAGTCGTCGGCGTAGCCCACGTCGATGCCCATGCGCATCGTCATGAGGCCGGGCAGGAACCGGCCGCAGTTGTGGTTGATCACCGGGACCGCCCGCGTGCCGGGCACCGGGGGGTCAACCCGGTAACGGCTGCCCAGGCAGAAGCCCACCTTGTTGGACCGGGCCACGCGCGCCCCGGTGTCCGGGTTGCGCAGGTCGAACCGGTTGAAGCCCAGGAAGTGCCAGTGGTTATGGCCACCCGGCTGGTACTTGAGGCGCGTGGCCAATGGCACCTGGGTGACCGAGCCGTCGGCGCGCACCACCTCCTGTGTTGCGGTCATCAGCCGCTGCCCGCGTGCACGGCGCCCGTTCACGGTGAGCGGTCCCCGCCCCACGTTGCCCACCGCTGAACGGAACACCAGCACCACCTTGGCGCCGTCGCGGCGCACCGCCACCTGCGATGGCGGCTCCTGGCGCAGGTCGGGCAGGAGCTCGGCGCCTGTCACCTGGCCGCCCGCCACGGCCGCCACCACCACGCCCAGCGCGCCGGCCGTGGCCGTGACCAGCGCGGCGAGTACCGACATGCGACGTGCGACGCGACCTGCCATGGCCGCAGGCTAGGGCACTCGTCACCGGACATGGCCCGATGCGGGCACCGCCGCCGGCCTGCTGGCACAGTGCCGCCCCATGTCCGAAGACGATGACGTGATGGTGCACATCGAGATCCCTGGCGGATCCCGCAACAAGTACGAGAAGGACGAGGCGACCGGGCGGATCATGCTCGACCGCATGTTGTTCACGGCCATGCGCTACCCGGCCGACTACGGCTACATCGAGGGCACGCTCGCCGAGGACGGCGACCCGCTCGACGCCCTCGTGCTGGTGGGCGAGCCCACGTTCCC
>CAZEUE010000038.1:0-14641 GCA_964514615.1 uncultured Bifidobacterium sp.
GGGTACTTGCCGTACATGTCGCGGATCTCGCCGCCCTCGCCGTTCATGCACAGCATGTCGGTGCGGTAGGCGGCTTCGGCGTACGCCCGGAACGGGGTCTCGCCCTGGCTTCCGAACGACATCGACGAAATGACGTAGGGGAGCTCGTGGTCCCCCACGCGGCTCGACACGCGGTCGGACGGAAGGCGCTCCCCGTCGGGCGCGAGCTGGATCCCGATTGCGTGGCGCAGCGCGACGGGCTGCTCGTCCTCGAGCGCCTGGCAGGTCTCGGCGAACTCCTCGTAGCCGCGCTCGCTGTTGGCCACGCGGGCCAGGGCCTTCCACACCTTGGGGTACATGCGCGGGAGCTTCACCTTGCCGGGGCTCTCCTCGCCGGCGCGGATCTGCCGGCCCTGCTCGGCGAGGACATCCAGGCGCGCGAAGTCGAGGCCCCGCCCCTCCGAGGCGCAGAACCCGGGGATGCCCAGCACGTCGAGCACCGCGGGTGCGATGCCGATTGCCGACACCAGGCGCCCGTACCCGCGCACTTCGTGGATGCCCAGGGTGGAGATGACCTTCTCGATGCCCTTCTGCAGGCCGTCCAGCAGGCGGTCCGCCGCCACCTCGGGCTCGGGTGAGCCGACGAGGGCCTGCTCCAGCATGGCGTAGGGGCACAGGGCATCGGCGCCGAAGCCGAGGGCCACCATCACGTCGTGGACATTGCGGATGCCCACCGCCTCGAGGACGATGCTGACGCGCCGGCGAAGGGCCACGCCCTCGTCGTCGCGGGCTTCACGAAGGGCCTTGTCGACGGCGGCCACCGCCAGCAGCGGGTCGGTGACGCGCTGCTGCGGGCTGGCCAGGCGGTCCTCGAGCACCAGCACCTCGGCGCCCGCCGTGACGGCGTCCACCGCCGCCCGGCAGAGGTAGTCGATGTGCTCGCGGGTACCGGCCGGGTCGCCGAAGTACAGGGGCAGGCGGGCGTACCGGTCGCCCCAGGCGGCCTCCACGTCCTCCATCACGGCGACGCCCTGGCCCGCGGCCACGCGCCGGAGTTCGGCCAGGCTCACCTGCACGCCGGGTCGCATGGCGCCGAGGATGACGGGCATGCGCAGCTCGCAGCGCTGCGGGGGCTCGGGCTCGACGCCCTCGATGGGCGGGCGGCGCCCCAGCACCACGCGCGTCGAGAAGTGCTCGACCTCGCGCTCGCGGTCGATGGCCGGGTTGGTGACCACCGCCACGGTCTCCTGCAGGTAGTCCGAGACCGGGAGCGGCACGGGGGAGAGAGGGCCGAGCGGACCGTCCCAGCCGAGCGATCCGATGGGCTCGGCACCGCGGTCGGCGTGGAACTGCACCTGCTGCTTGTCGCCGTCGATCCACCCGGCCGAGGCCAGGAGGGCGTCGAGCGGCAGGTCGGTGGCCGCGGCGTGGGCGGATCCGTCCACGCCCACGGGCTCGAGGCCACCGGCCAGGCGGGCACGGGCCTCGCGGTGCGGAAGGCCGCCGCGGGCGCTCGCGCGCGCGTGCACCTCGCGCTGCACCTCGGGATACGTGAGCACTCGGGGCACGCCGTCGTCGTCGGTGATGAGCGCCACCTTCTCGCCGGGGGCGAGCGGCCGGGGATCGGCCGTGAGCTCGTGCACGGGCACGATGCCCGGCTCGGACGAGGCCACGTAGAGGTCGTCGGTCTCCACCCACCACAGCGGCCGCAGGCCCAGGGCATCCACCGAGAACACCATCTCGTCGTACGCGCGCGCCGCAAGGGCCACGGGGCCCTGGGAGTACGGGCCCCACGCCTCGCGGTAGTGCACGTAGAGGTCCTGGAGGTCGGTGGGAAGCCGGTGGACCTCCCCGAGGATGGGCGGGAACGCGAACTCCACGGCCTCGATGAGCGACAGGCGCTTCTCGAAGATGAGGCCCTCGAGCAGGCGGTTGAGGTCCTGCGAGTCCGATCCGTCCCGGGTGATGGGCAGCCCGAGCTGGCGGCACTGCTCGCGCAGCTGCGCGATGGTGTTGATCTCGCCGTTGTGGCCGAGGATGGCGAAGGGCTGGACGCGGCTGAAGGTGGGGTACGTGTTGGTGGAGTACCGGTTGTGGGCGATCACCCGCGACGAGCCGAACGCGGGGTCGGCGAGCTCGGGGTAGAAGCCCGGCAGCACCATGGGCTGCCCCAGCACCTTGTACACGCAGTCGTTGGCCGAGAATGACGCCACGTGGCACGTGAGTTCCTGCTCGACGGCCACCATGGCGCGGTAGCACTCGCGCGAGGCCGTGGCGGCGTCGGCGGCCAGCAGGGCAAGCTGCCAGAACACCGGCGGGTTCTCGGCGGCCCGCGGGCCCAGGGCGCCCCGGTCGATGTCGCCCTCGCGGCTGAGCAGCACCTCGAACCCGTGCAGGCGCGCGATGTCGATGAGGCGCGGCAGCTCGGAATCGGCCTCGGCGGCGCCCTCGAAGAACAGGTGCGCGATGACGAACCGCGGGTCGTCGGCCAGCGCCGGGTCGAGGCCCTCGCCGGCCAGCCGCGCGCCCCAGAGCGGACGCGGGATGTCCACCTGCAGGCCCGATCCGTCGCCTTCGCCGTCCACGCTGCCCGCCCGGTGCACCATCATGTCCAGGCCCAGCAGGGCGCGCTCGATGATGTCGTGGCTCGGCTTGCCGTCGCGCGTGGCGAAGGCCGCCAGGGCGCACGCGTCGTGCTCCGTGAGCTCGGGAAGCCCGGGGGGAGGGGTGGTCGCGAACGGCGCAGGCGTCGTCGTCAAGAAAGGCCTCTCTGCTGGAGTGGAACGTGCCGGCGCAGGACCGGGGCGCCGGCGGACCGAGGTAATAGTGAAGCCGTCCGGGATGCCCCTGTCAACGGGTGACATGGCCCTGAACCGGGTTACCATGCGCCCCGTTGAGCGAACCGGTCCGTGACCCCGAGATCGTCGAGGCCCGATGCCACTGGCATCCGGACCGCGAGACCCTCATCTCGTGCTCATCGTGCGACCGGCCGATCTGCCCGGATTGCGCCCGAACCGCGGCGGTGGGCCTGAAGTGCCCCGACTGCGCGGGTGGCCCCGCACCTGGGTCGCCCGGTGCCCTCGTGCGCGACCTAAACGTGGGGCAGCGCACCGGCGGCGCGCCGATCACGGTGGGGATCATCGGGGTGTGCGTGGCAATCGCCATCATCGAGCTCGCCCAGGGAGTGACCATCGCGGGCGCCAACGCCGGGATCGCCCTGGACCTGGGGCTGTTCGGCCCGGCCGTCGCCGATGGCCAGTGGTACCGCATCATCACGTCGGCCTTCGTGCACGCGGGGCTCATCCACCTGCTCTTCAACATGATCGTGCTGTGGTGGCTGGGCGGGGCGCTGGAGCGGTACGCCGGATCGCTGCGGTTCGGCTCGATCTACCTTGCCAGCGTGGTGTGGGGCGCTGCCGGCGCACTGCTCTTCGCCCCGAACGCGCTCACCGTGGGGGCCTCGGGCGGGGTGTACGGCCTGATGGCCGCGCTGCTCGTGCTGGAGCGGCAGCAGGGGATCTCCCTGCTGGGCTCGAGCGTGGGCGTGTTCCTGCTGCTCAACCTCGCGATCACGTTCATCATCCCGGGCATCTCGATCGGCGGCCACCTGGGCGGCTTGCTGGGCGGCTTCCTGGCCGCGGTGGTGCTGTCGGGGCTCGGTCGCGGGCACATGGCCTACGGGCGCCTGGCGCCGGCGATCGTGGCGGGCGTGGTTGCGGTGGTGGGCGGCGGCTTCGCCCTGGCGGTGCTGGTGGCCTAGGGGGCTTCCACCAACCGGTGGGCGTGCCCGATGAGCGCAGCCGTGAGCGCCACGGCGGCGTCGATGTCGTCGGGGTGGCAGGCCTCGACGGCCGTGTGCACGTAGCGGGTGGGGATGGAGATGCACCCCGCGATCGCCCCCCGACCGGTCATCTGGAGGCTGGCGGTGTCGGTGCCGCCCTTGTTCGACACGTGGAGCTGGTAGGGGATGCCCCCCTCGTCCGCCAGGGTGATGAGCAGGTCCACGAGGCCCCGGTGGCCGATGGCGCTGGCGTCCATCACCCGGATGGCCGCGCCCTCGCCGAGGCGCGTGGACGGCCCGGTTGCCGGGGTGCCCGGGCCGTCGTCGGCCGGACAGGTGTCGATGGCCACGGCGATGTCGGGGGCAATCCGGTGCGCTGCGGTGCGCGCACCGCGGAGGCCCACCTCCTCCTGGGCGGTGGCGGTCGCGTGCACCTCCATGCGTGACGGCCCGGCCTCCCGCAGGGCCTTCAGCATCACGTACACGCCCACCCGGTCGTCGAGCGCCTTGCCCGAGACGAGGTGGCCGACCGTCGCGAGGTCGCGCACGCGCGTGACCACGTCGCCCTTGCGCACCCGCTCGCGGGCCTCCTCGCCCGGCAACCCCAGGTCGATCGTGAGGTCGTCGATCTTCGGCGCCTTCGATCGCGCGGCCTCGTCCAGCAGGTGCACCGGGGTGGACCCCACGATGCCCAGCAGGTCCTCCCGCCCGTGCACCAGGACCCGCTGGCCCACGAGCGTGCGGGCGTCCCAGCCCCCGAGGGGAATGAACGATGCATACCCGCGATCGTCCACATGGGTGATCATCAACCCGATCTCGTCCATGTGGGCCGCGAGCATGAGGCGCCCCGCCGGCTCGCCGTCGGCGGCGCGAACGCCATCGATGCAGCCCATCGCCAGGTCATCCACGCGGTCGCATGCGTCCTCGAGGTGGCGGCGCACGATCGCCCGCACGCGGTCCTCGGCCCCGGGGGGCCCCGATGCCTGCGTCAGCTCGGCGAGGAGGGGGATGTCCACGGGCTAGGCCCGGGTGCCCGTGGGCGCATCGGCGAAGGGGTCGCGGATGGCCCAGAGGGCCAGGTTGGCCGCGACCAGGGTGACCACGCCCGGGATGAGCCAGATGCCGCCGCAGGCGAGGAAGCCACCGCATCCACCGACGTAGAGCAGGGCACTGGCGAGTGCGGGGGATCGTCGGGCCACGATGGCGCCACCCACCGTGATGAGGGCCATCAGGAACGCCACCGCTCCCGCCACGCCGCCGGCCCGGTAGTCGAACGTGTAGAAGACGCCCCCCAGCGACGTGACCTCGAGCGCCACGAAGGCGGCGAACACGCTCAGCACGGCCCCGATGGCTGCGAGCACGGCGCAGACGGGCCTCAGGCGCTGCTGCAGGCTCACGGAGCGGTTGCTCATGCGCAGTCCAGCACGAGCTTGCCGAAGTGCTCCCCGGCTTCCTCGCGGGCGTGGGCCGCCGCGGCCTCGCCCAGCGGGCGCACGCTGTCGATGACCGGCACCCATGACTGGGCATCGACCGCCGCCAGGAGCTGCCCGAACTCGGCGGGGCTGCCCATGGTGGTCCCGAGCAGGCCCACCTGGCCCAGCGTGACGGGGCGCACGGACATCTCCACCGTGGCGCCGCCGGTGCCCCCGAACACCACCACGCGGCCACCCGGCGCGCAGCTGTCCACGCTGCCGGCCCATGTGGAGCCCACCGAGTCGATCACCACGTCCACGCCGCCGCCGTTGGCCTGCTTCACGGCGGCGGGCCAGTCGTCGCCGGCAGTGGCGTAGTTCACGCCTGCATCGGCCCCCAGCGCCGCCGCCGATGCCAGCTTGTCGTCGGATGACGAGGTCACCACCACCCGGCAGCCCGCGGCCTTGGCCAGGTGCAGCGCGAACGTGGCCACGCCGCCCCCGATGCCGATGACGAGCACCGTCTCGCCCGGTTGCACGCGGGCACGCGAGAACAGCGCACGCCAGGCCGTGAGGCCGGCCAGCGGCAGGGCCGCGGCCTCGTGCCACGACAGGCGCGCCGGCTTGGGAAAGACGTTCTCCGCCGGGATGACGATCTTCTGCGCATAGGTGCCCTGGTCGGGCCCCCCGAGGATGCGGAAGCGCGGTCCGGGGGCCCGCTGGTCGTCGCCCCACGCGAGCGAGGGGAGGATCACCACCTCGTCGCCCTCGGTCACGCCGGACACGCCCGCGCCCACGGCGCTCACCACGCCGGCCCCGTCGGATCCGGGGGTGAGGGGGAGGGGGACCTTGGCCACGCCCTTGCGCACGAATACGTCACGGCGGTTGAGGGCCGCCGCGTGGAGCGTGACCACCACCTCGCCGGGGCCGGGTGACGGGTCGGGGACCTCCTCGAGAACGAGGACCTCGGGACCGCCGGGCTCGCTCATCCGTATTGCCTGCACGTGCTGTTCCTCCATGGGCGGCGTCGACGCCGGGAGGTTACCCCGCGCGGCCGGTGGTCAGTCGGAGGGGCGGGTGGCGGCGAGCATGCCGTGGATGTCCATCGTGGCGCCACCGCGTCGCCAGGACACCGTGGTGGAGCCCGTGGAGCGCCCGATCTGCTGCCCCGCCACCACCTCGGAGCCCTCCCGCATGCCGGGCGGGTACGACGCCAGGGGACTGAGCCCCACGCGGTCGCCGGACGCGCCCACCACCCAGAAGCCGATGCCCGCTGCGGTGTCTGCGGGCGCCGCCAGGCGCAGGGTGCCGGCGATGGGCGCCACCACGGCGGCGCCCGCGGCGCTGGTGATCGCCACCGGCTGGTCGCCCGCGCCGGCGTACCGCACCACCGACCCGCGTGGGGGGGCGATGGGGAAGGCGAAGCCGTCCAGCGCGGGAGGGCCGTCGGCACGCGCGGAGCCGCCCCACATGGTGACCACCCCGGGACCGTCGGTGGGCGTGACCGCCGGGATCACCTGCGGGGGCGCGGCCACGTACGCGGCGGCCGGCGCGGCGGTGGCGGCCGCGGGCGCGCACGCGGGCGCGGGATCCTGCGCCGAGGCCTGGACCGGTCGTCCGGGGTCACCGCCGAGGGTGGAGAAGAAGGTGCTCACGCCCGCGGGCCATCCGCCGTTGAGCCCCGTGGGGTCGTTGGAGGCGCCCACGGGCGCCCAGCGGGCCCCGATCTGCGGCAGCGTGACCAGTCCGTCGCCCGCGTAGCGCTTGAGCGTGCGTCCGGCCATGGCAATGGCCTCGGAGGGGTCGCCGAATTCGATGCCGGGCCCCAGGCCGAAGGGGTTGCTGATGCGCTGCGCCGGCCCGTAGGTCATGAGCATGGTCTCCTGCGCGGCGATGGCCACGAGCACCCGGGGATCGATGTCGTTGGCGAGGCCCTCGCGCACGAACGTGGCCCCCTGGCCGGCGAGCGGGCTGCCTGCCGCAGCCAATTGGGCGTCGAGTGACTGCGCATCGGCCTGCGCCGTGCAGCGGAGGGTGTTGACCCAGCCCTCGGCGGTGCCGCCGCCCGCCGCCACCAGGGCGATCCCGCCCACGAGCAGGGCGCCGCAGGTGATGCGCGCGATCCGAGGAGCAGCCACGGGGGTCAGGTTAGCCGCGCGGCACGACGGCCCGGGCGATACGGTGCGGCTGTGTCAGCGACCTCCCAGCCGTCACGCGGCGCGGCCATCGCCATGGTGGTGGTCGCCGCGCTGGCCTTCGCGGGCATCCTGGTATCGCTCGCGATCGGCCAGGTGGCGGTGGCCGGCGCCTGCGCGGTCGTGATCGTGGTCATCTGGTTCGTGCTGCGCTCCATCCAGAAGCGCGGGGGCTCGGGCTAGGACGTGAGGTCGCCGGCCCTGGCGATGCGGGCGACGGCCACCGCCAGGGCGAGCAGCATCACCACGAGGCTGGCCATGCACCACGGGCAGATGGCCTCGATGAGGAACAGCTCGGCATAGAGCAGCCACAGCGAGAACAGCACGCCGCCCACCGACGTGACGATGCCCAGCAGGCGACCCCAGAAGCCCGGCATGAGCGCCGACGCCAGCATGAACGCATAGGTGAAGAACCCCAGGTACGACAGCGACATGCCGAAGATCTGCGCGTACTCGGAGTTCTGCACCGTGGCGCAGCCGCCGCCGATGACGCACGAGGGGTCATCCCCCATGAGCTCGGTCCACGACAGGTACCCCGTGATGCCCAGGCCGAGCAGGGCGAGCACGCCCTGCGCGACCCTCAGGCGGGTGAGCGTCAGCTGACCGCCTCGATGGCGTCGAGCACCGTCGCGGGCTCCGACGCGCCGGTGATGACCCTCTTCCCCCCGGGGCCGGTGATCACGAAGGTCGGCGTGGCGTTGACGCCGTTGGCGGTGGCGCGATCGCTGGCGGCGAACACCGCGTCGCCCACCTCGGTGCCGTTGCGGTCCGACTCCCACGTGGCCACGTCGATGCCCGGGATCTTGCCCGCGATGTCGGTGAGCAGCGCGTCCGACACCCAGCCGGAGTTCTCCTTGCCCTGGTTGGCCAGCAGGATCTCGGCAAACGTGACGCCGCGGTCCTGTCGCGCGGCGGCCGCGATGGCAAGCGCGCCCGTGGACGACTCCGAGCCGATGAAGGTGAGGGGCTCGATGATGAGCTTTGCGGTGCCGTCGGCCACGGGGCCCTCGATGATCGCGGGCACCGTGGTCTCGCTGGCGGACTTGCACACCGGGCACTGCGGGTCGATGAACTCACGCACGGTCACGGGGGCACCGGCCTTCCCGATGGTGAACTCGGCCTGCGGGATGCCCTCGACGAGGTCGAGCGTCTTGGTGACGCCCACCGTCTCGCCGGCCGGGGCATCGGACGACGAGTCGCCCCCCGAGGCGCTGATGACGACGAGCGCCACGACAACGGCGATCACCACGACCACCGCACCGCCGATCAACCATCCCTTGCGTGACACTCGCGATCTCCTCGGGGTTCCCGTCAGTGGGCCGCGCAGCGCGGCCGGTGAATAATCGCACGCCTCACGTGATGTCGAGGCCCAACTGGTCGGATTGCCATGAGCCGTCCATCGGGGGCGTGGTGGCCTCGGCGGTGGCGGCGGCATCCTGCGCCAGGCGGTCCGCCCGCTCGTTGAGCTCGTGCCCCGCGTGGCCTTTCACCAGGCGGGGCCGCACGGCATGGTGGCGCGCCATCTGGGCCAGCAGCCGTTCCCACAGGTCGCGGTTGGCCACGGGCTTCTTGCCGGCCGTGCGCCAGCCGCGCTTCTGCCACGCCCCCAGCCAGTCGTCGGTGATGGCCTTGGCCAGGTACGACGAGTCGGTGACCAGCTGCACGTCCGACCCCGCGGGCGTGGCGGCGAGGCCCTCGATGGCGGCCATGAGCTCCATGCGGTTGTTGGTGCTGGGTGCCTCCGCGCCGGTGAGCACCTGCTCCGCGCCATCCCCGGCGATCACGATGGCCGCCCAGCCCCCGCGGGCGTCGTCGGTGCCGTTGGCGGAGCATGCGCCGTCGGTGATCACGGTGAAGGCGGCTGGGGTACCCATGGGCGCGCAGCATAGATGCGCCTTCCGGAGCACCTCGTGACCCATGCGCGCGCGGGCGGGCCATACGGTGGGTGCATGGCCGCTCTCGTGCTGCTGGTGGCGCTCGTTCCCGTGATCGTGGCCGACCTGCGACGGCGCGTCATCCCCGATGCGATCACGGGCCCGGCGGCCGTCGTGGTGGCCGTCTGCGCCGTGGTGCCGGGCGGGCGGCCGTGGTGGGGGGCGCCCGTGTCCGCCGTGCTGGTGGCGGCTCCCCTCCTGGCGCTCGCGGTCGCGAGGCCGGAGGGCATGGGCATGGGCGATGCCAAGCTGGCGGGCCTCATCGGCGCCGCGCTCGGCGTGGTGGCGGGGCTGGTGGCCGTGCTCGCGGGGTTGGTGGCGGCCGCCGCGTGGGGGGGCGTGGTGGCACTGCGACGGAGGGTGCCCGCGTCGTCGGTCCGCCTGCCCCTGGCGCCGTTCCTCGCGGCCGGGGTGGTCGCCGTGGTCGGTCCGGGGGTCCTCGTACACTCGGCGCATGCCGCAGTCGGTCCTCACACGCATCTCCCCGGCGCGTCCGTACGACCTGCGCACGTCGGCGGGGGGGAGCGCGGGGGGCACCCGCAGGTGGCATGGCGCCGCGGTGGTGATGGCGCTGCCCACCGCGGCGGGGCCCGCACGGGCCGCCGTGCGCCAGAGGCCGGATGGCGACCTGGAGGTGGCGGCGGCGGGGCCCGATGCGGCAGCCGCGCTCGATGCGGTGCGGTTCGCGCTGGCCACCGACGTGGACCACTCGGAGTTCCTGCGCATGGCGCGACGCGACCCGCGCATGGCGCCGGTGAGCGTGCGGTGGAGTGGGTTCCGCCCGGCGCGGCTGGGGAGCGTGGCCCATGCGGTGGTCGCCGCGGCGTGCGGCCAGCTGGTGAGCGGGCGCCAGGCGGCGCAGATGGAGCGGGCCATCGTGGGCATGACGGGCGAGCGCGTGGCGGACGACCTGATCGCCTCGCCGTCGGGCCGCGCCCTCGCCGGCCTGCAGCCGGCCCGCGCCGTGGCGACCGGACTGGCCGCGCGGCGGGCATCGGCCATGGTGCGGTTGGCCCGCGGGGCCGACCTGGATGGGCTGCGCCGGGCGAGCACCGGGTGCATGACCGCCCGCGTGGTGCGCGAGCCGTGGCTGGGCCCCTGGAGCGCGGGGGTCATCGGCACGTACGGGCTCGGGCGCACCGATGCGCCGATGGTGGGCGACCTGGGGCTCATGCGCATCGTGGCGGCCGAAAGCGGCCGCTGGCCGGAGGCCGGCGAGACCCTCGCGCTGGTGGAGCGCTACGGCGAGTGGAGCGGGCTGGCGAGTGCGTACCTGCTGCGGCATCCCCTGGCGCGCGTGAAGCAGGGCACGCAGCCGCAGCGCGTGGCCTGACCCCCGGGCGGGACATGTCCGCGTGGGCGGTAGACTGCCCGCCCGATGGCGCTCACCTACCGCACAGCCGGCGAGTCCCATGGTCCGGCCCTCACCACGATCATCGAGGGCCTGCCCGCGGGCCTGCCCCTCACGCCGGATGACATCGACGCCGACCTGGCCCGGCGGCAGCTTGGCTACGGGCGCGGTGGCCGCCAGAAGATCGAGACGGATCGGGTGCAGGTGACCGCCGGCATCCGGCACGGGCGCACGCTGGGAAGCCCCGTGGCGCTGATGGTGATGAACCGCGACTTCGCCAACTGGTCCGAGGACCGGATGGCCATCTGGGAGCCCGCCTCGGAGGTGGATCCCATCACGCTCCCGCGCCCGGGGCACGCCGACCTGGCGGGCATGCAGAAGTACGAGACCGACGACCTCCGCAACATCCTCGAGCGCGCGAGCGCCCGCGAGACCGCGGCGCGCGTGGCCGCGGGCGGGGTGGCCAAGGCGCTGCTGCGGCGCTACGGCATGCAGGTGCGCAGCCACGTGGTGCAGGTGGGTCCCGAGCAGGTCACGCAGCGCGACGACCTGGCCCTGGCGGACTTCGACGGCGTGGATGACAGCCCGGTGCGCGCGCTCGACCCCGGTGCGTCCGACCGCATGCGCGCGGCCATCAAGGCCGCGGGCCAGGACAGCGACACGCTCGGCGGCATCTTCGAGGTGTGGGTGTTCGACCCCCTCCCCGGGCTGGGGTCGCACGTCAGCGGCGACGCGCGCCTCGATGGTCGCATCGGCCAGGCAATGCTGGGCATCCAGGCCATCAAGGGCGTGGAGCTCGGCGCGGGATTCGAGCTCGGGCGCATCCGCGGCAGCCAGGCCCACGACGAGATCTTCTGGTCGGAGGAGCGCGGGTACCACCGGCGCACCAACCGCTCGGGTGGCCTGGAGGGGGGCATGACCCACGGGGCCCCGCTGGTGGTGCGGGCGGCCATGAAGCCCATCGCCACCCTCAGCCGCCCGCTCGCCTCCGTGGACGTGCACAGCAAGGAGGCCACGTCCGCGTTCAAGGAGCGGTCGGACATCTGCGCGGTGCCGGCCGCGGCGGTGATCGGCGAGGCCGTCGTGGCGTTCGTGCTGGCCCAGGCCCTGCTGGACAAGTTCGGAGGCGACTCCGTGGCCTCCCTCGACGCCGCGGTGGATCGCTACCGCGCGGTACTGGCGCGCTAGCCATGGCCCTGGAGCGCTGGATCGCGCTCGCCGGGTACATGGGTGCCGGCAAGAGCACGGTGGGCCGGCAGGCCGCGGACGGCCTCGGGGTGCAGTTCCTCGACGCCGACGACCTGGTGATGGCGCACGCGGGGCAGGACATACCGGAGATCTTCGCCCAGCGCGGCGAGCTGTGGTTCCGCCGCACCGAGGAGGACCTGATCCGCGAGAACCTCGAGGCGGACCCCGGGATCCTCGCCCTCGGCGGCGGCGCGCTCGGCAGTCGGCGCACGCGCGACCTGCTGGCCCGCACGGCGTGGGTGGCATGGATCCGCGTCGACCCGGAACTGGCATGGGATCGCGTGGGCGGCCGCCCCGGTCGTCCGCTCGCGCAGGACCGCGACCGGTTCATCCGGCGCGCGGCCGAGCGCGAGGGCGTGTACCGCGAGGCCGCCGATGTGATCCTGGATGGTTCGCAGCCCCCGGAGGAGGTCGCCCGCGCGCTGGTCGGCTGGGCCACCGGCGGCGGCCCCGAGCAGGACCGCGCCGGGTGAGCACGGCGCTCACCGATCCCGCGCTGGTGGCCCGCATCGGCGGGCGCGAGGTGCCGGTGCACCTGGGCCCGGGCGTGCTCGCGCGGGTGGGCCCCCTGCTGGCCGCGCGCGGTGAGGGCGATGGCGCCCTCGTGGTGGTGGACGACGGCATCGCCGACGCCGGCGAGCGCGTGGCGCGCGCGTGCCGGGACGCCGGGCTCCGCGTGGCCGTCGAGGCCGTGCCGGCGGGCGAGGCGTCCAAGACGTTGGCCGAGCTGGAGCGCCTCGCGCGCGCCGCGGCACGGGCGGGCATACGCCGTCGCGACGCCGTGGTGGCCGTGGGCGGCGGGGTGGTGGGCGACCTGGCCGGGTTCCTCGCGGCGTCGTACCAGCGGGGCGTGCGCCTGGTGCAGGTGCCCACGACGCTGCTTGCCATGGTGGACTCGTCGCTGGGCGGCAAGACCGGCGTGGACCTGCCCGAGGGCAAGAACTACGTGGGTGCGGTGTACCAGCCCGAGGCCGTGGTGATGGACACCGCGGTGCTGTCGACGCTGCCGGCGCGCGAGCTCTCGTGCGGCTTCGCCGAGGTGGTGAAGTACGGGCTCCTGGTGGGCGGCGAGCTGATGGACATGGTCGCCGCATGGCCCGAGCTGCCCGGCCCCGACGCCCCGCTGGTCGACCTGATCCGCCGGTGCGCCGAATGCAAGCTGGACGTGGTGGCCGAGGACGAGCTCGACCTCGGTCGTCGCGCGATACTGAACCTGGGCCACACGGTGGGCCACGGCATCGAGGCCGCCGCCGGGTACGACCTCTACCACCACGGCGAGGCCATTTCGCTGGGCCTGCTGGCGGCGCTTCGCATCAGCGAGCAGCACCTGGGCCTCGACCCGGCATGGCGCGAGCGCACCGCCGCCACCCTGCACCGCCATGGCCTGCCCGTGCAGATGGACCCGCGGGTGCAGGTGGACGAGGTGATCGAGCTGATGTCGCGCGACAAGAAGTCGGATGGCCGGGCGCTGAACATGGTGCTGCTGCGCGCGCCGGGTGACGTGCTGACCCACCAGGACCCCGACCCGTCCGTGGTGCGGGCCGCCGTGCAGGAGATGCTCCCGTGATCCGCATCGCGCTGCTGCACGGCCCCAACCTGAACATGCTCGGGCGCAGGCCGTCGCAGCACTACGGAACCCTCACCCTGCCCGAACTCGAGGCACAGGTGCGCGCGTGGGGCGAGGAGCGGGGCATGCGGGTGGGCACGTTCCAGACCAACCACGAGGGCGCGTTCCTGGAGCACGTGCATGGCCTCGCAGGCGCAGTGGACGGCGCAATCGTCAATCCGGGGGCCTGGACCCACTACCAGTACTCCATCCGCGACGCGCTGGAGGTGATGGGTGCGCCGTTCGTGGAGGTGCACCTGTCCGACGTGGACGCCCGCGAGGAGTTCCGCCGGACCTCCGTGGTACGCGAGATCGCGCTGGCCACGGTGAAGGGCAAGGGCCCCGACGGCTACCGCGAGGCGCTGGACATCCTGAAGGCGGAACTCGCCGGGTGAGCCACGCGTCGCGCCAGGCGCGCATGGCGGAGGTGCTGCGGCACGAGGGGCTCGACGCCCTGGTCGTGACCGACCTCACCAACATCCGCTACCTCACGGGCTTCGTCGGCTCGAACGGCGTGCTGGTGGCCACCCCGGCATCGCGCGTGCTGCTGACCGATTCGCGCTACGCCACGTCGGCCCGCGCGCAGGTGCACGACACCGACGTGGAGATCGCCGGGCGCGACCTGATGGACCGGCTGGCCGGCGTGGTGCCCCGGGGCCGGGTGGGCATCGAGGCCGAGCACGTCACCGTGGCCCGGCGCGACCGGTTCGCCGATCGGCTCTCGGGGGTGGACCTGGTGCCCACATCGGGCCTGGTCGAGGGCCTGCGGGTGGTGAAGGACGAGGAGGAGCTCGACCTCATCCGCGAGGCCGCGCGCATCGCCGATGCCGCGCTCGGCCGGCTCATCGACGAGGGCTTCGGCGGCCGCACGGAGTCCGAGGTCGCGTGGTGCCTGGAGGGCTGGATGCGCGAGATGGGGGCCGACGGTGCCAGCTTCGACATCATCGTCGCCGGTGGCGCCCACGGGGCGCTGCCCCATGCGGTGCCCCGCCCCGAGCCCATCCCGGCAGACGCCCTGGTGGTGGTGGACATGGGGGCGCGGCATGCCGGGTACGCATCGGACTGCACGCGCACCGTGGCCACCGGTACGCTCCCGCCCGCGCTCGGGGAGGCCTATGCGGTGTGCCTCGAGGCC
>CAZEUE010000039.1:0-14319 GCA_964514615.1 uncultured Bifidobacterium sp.
CTAGGACGCCGCCCTCTCACGGCGGTAACACGGGTTCAAATCCCGTATGCGCTACTCCATCACTGACGCGGCCGCCAGGCCGCGTCAGTCGTTTCGGGACCCTCGCCCCGCAGGAGCACCCTCCCCATGGCCGCCGAGCACCACGCCGTCAGACGCCTCCTGCGAAACCCGGACGTCTCGCGCCTGCTGGGCGCGCAGCTGCTCAGCACCCTCACCTTCGGGGTGGTGGCGGCCGCCCTGGGCTGGCAGGCCTACGAGCGCACCGGCAGCGCGCTGACCCTCGGGTTCATCGGGCTCGCGGAGTTCCTCCCCGCGCTCATCTTCGCGCTGCCCGCCGGGCAGATGGCCGACCGGCTCGACCGGCGCATGGTGACGAGCATCGGCATGGGCATCGTGGTGCTGATGGCCGTGGTGCTGGCCGTGGACGCCGCCTCCGGCAACACCTCCGCCCTGCCGCTGTACTTCCTGGCAGCCGGGCTGGGGGTGGGGCGCTCGTTCGCCAGCGCGGCGTTCACGCCCATGCTGGCGGCCGCGGTGAGCGCCGCCGACCTGCCGCGCACCATGGCGCTGTCGTCATCCACCTGGCAGGGGGCCTTGATCTTCGGGCCCTTCATGGGCGGGCTGTTGCAGGCATGGGGCAACGTGCCGCCCTATGCATTCGCGGCGCTGCTCGACGTGGTGGCCGTGGCGCTGGTGCTGGGGGTGACCCGCACGGTGGGCACCGAGCATCGGGCGTCGGTGACCGGGCCGCCCACCATGCGCGATGCCACGGCGGGGCTGCGCCTGATCCGCCGCACGCCGGCGCTGCTGGGGGCGATCAGCCTGGATCTCGTGGCCGTGCTGTTCGGCGGGGCGGTGGCGCTGCTGCCCATCATCGCCACGGACATCCTGGGCGTGGGCGCCGTGGGCTACGGGGTGCTGCGCGCGGCGCCGGGCATCGGCGCGGTGATGGTGGGGCTGATGCTCGCCGGGCGGCCAATACGCCGACGCGTGGGACCGGCGCTGCTGTTCGCGGTGGCGGGATTCGGGGTGTTCACCATCGTGATGGGCATCTCCACCAACTACTGGCTCACGTTCGTGGCACTGGTGCTGCTGTCGGGCAGCGACATGGTGAGCGTGTACGTGCGATCCACGCTCACCCCCCTTCTCACCCCCGCCCGGCTGCGCGGGCGGGTGGTGGCCGTGGAGCGGGTGTTCGTGGGCGCGTCCAACGAGCTCGGGGCGTTCGAGAGCGGCGTGCTGGCGCAGTACATCGGCACGGTGGGGGCGATCGTGGTGGGTGGCGGCGTGAGCATCGCCGCCGCGGGCCTGTGGGCGGTCTTCTTCCCCGGCCTCAGGAGCATCGACCGGTTCGAGGACATCACCCCCGCAGCAGACTCCGTATGAGGGCGGCGGTCTCGGCGGGGCGCTCGCGCAGGTAGAAGTGCCCGCCGAGGTCGACGGGCACGATGTCGAACCGGTGGCCGTAGGCGTCCACCACGGCGGGCGACAGCAGGGGGCGGGCCGCAAGCGCGGTGATGGACGCCCCCAGGGCCTCGGCGCGATCGAGGGCGGCGTCCATGTCCCACTCGAGGAGCGCCTGCAGCATCTGCACGCCGGCCTGCGGGCGCATGGCGGCCATCTCATCGGCCACCACCCGCATCAGGCCCTCGTCCGTGCCGGGAGCCCCGGCCCGGGAGCACAGCGCGCGCACCCCCGCGGGCAGGTCGTCGCGAAAGGGGGCCAGCACCTGGTCGACGGAGTCCGGGGCCTGCCGCGGGTACATGTGCATGAAGGTGAGGCCATCGAGGGCGATGACGCGCTGCCCCGCGCCGGCCAGCACGGCCTCCACCGCCACGGCCGCGCCCATCGAGTGCCCCACCAGCGCGCAGTCGCGCATGCCCTCGTCCGCGGCGATCGCCTCCACCAGCGCGCCCAGGTCGTCGAGCGGCCAGTGGTGGACGTCGGACGTGGACTCCCCGTGCCAGGGAAGGTCGATGGCCAGCACGCGGTGGTCGCGCGCCAGGTCGCGCGCGATGGGGTCGAAGTCGGCGCGCCGGCACGCCCATCCGTGGATCAGCACCACGGGCGGACCGTCACCCACCACGTCGTACGCCACCTGCGCACCCGGCAGGCGGCGCACCCTGCTCACGGGATGAGCGCCGGCCACTTGCCGATGTCCGGGGAGCCGAGGCCCGAGGCCATGTCGAAGCCCGGGCCGGCGGTGCAACAGATGCCGTTGCCGAAGACGTCGTTGTCGCCCTGCGTGATGTCGCGGAACGTGGGGGCCAGCGGCCCATAGAGGAGCGGGTTGAGGAAGCCCACGGGCTTCCTACCCGCGGCAAGCCGCTCGGCGTTGATGCGCATGACGGCGGCCCCCAGGATGGGTGCGCCGGCGCTGGTGCCCTGGGTGATGGACGACGCGCCATTCATGATGGTGGCGAAGCCCGGTGCGCCGGCCAGCAGCGACAGGTCGGGCACCAGGCGCTTGGTGCCGGCGATGCCGGCGCCGGCCATGGCCTGCCACGGCGGCCGGGCGCTCACCACGCTCTGGCCTCCCCCGCCGCCGGCGGCACCGCACGCGAAGGGCGTGGGCCCGAAGCCCGCGGGCTGGCTCCACACCGTCTCGCTCGCCGGCCGGATGAACCCGGGCCACATGGTGCCGCCCACCGCCGTGGACCCCGGTGAGGCCCCCAGCCAGTTGACCGACGCCTGCCCGGGCAGGCCGTACGACGGATAGGACGCGGAGCATGCGGTGAGGGGTGGCCCCATCGATCCCTGGTCCCCGGACGCCACGACGACGGTGATGCCCATGGCCGCGACCATCTGAACCCCGTGCTGGAATTGCACGTACTCCTCGGGCGGCGTGGTCGCCGCGCCCTGCGACTGCACTTCGCTGGCGTCGTAGCTGATGCTCGCCACGGTGAGGTTGGGCAGGGCCATGGCCTGCTCCATGAAGTCCGCCATCCACGATGGCGATCGGTAGTCGACGTTGATCACCGCAACCCGTGCCCCGGCGGGAGCCAGCGCCGCGGCCCACTGGGCGTCGAGTTGCGCCTCGCCGTTCTCCCGCGTGCCGACGAGCGTCTGTGCACCGGGCATGTTCACCTGGGTCACCATGGTGGTGCCCGGCGAGAACCGGCAGTCGGCCTGGTACTGCGCGACGTCCGACGGGTTGTAGTTCTGCCCGAGCTCCAGGATGGCCATGGATTGCGTGGGGTACGACGCGCCATTGCCGATGCCATCGAAGCCGTAGGCCTGCGCGATGCCCAGGGGCGTCACGGGGAAACCCCAGCCCTGGGGGGTCATGTCCATGGCCACCCCGGTCGCGCACCCCCCGAGAACCGGGGAACCCCCGGCCTGCGGGGCGGGCGCCGTGGCGCCCTGGGACGTACCGCTGCCCGTCGGCCGCACCGGAGGCGGCGCGTGGCTGAGCCCGGCGACGCCCGTGGCCGGCCCGGCGATCTGCCGGGGCACCTGCACGGGCGGAGTGGCGGCAACGTACGTGCGGCCGGTGCGCGCCCGGTGGTGGCGCAGGCGCACGCCGAACGCCGCCGCCATGCGCGCGGCGGGCCCGGTGATGATGACCCGCGTGCGCAGGCGGCCCACCCGCGACCGCAGTCCGTGGGCAGCCGCCCACCTGCGCACCGCCCGGATGTCGGCATCCGTGGCCCCATGGCGGCGAATCACCTGCGCGCGGGAGATCCGCCCGGTGTCACCGCGGTGCAGTCGGCGCAGCACGCCGCGATGGTCGTGCCGCAACGTCACGGACACGCTGACGGTGCGCGAGGGATCCACGTGGCGCAGCACCTTCGCCGCGCGCGCATGATCGGCCACGGACGGCATGCGGGGCGAGGCAGGGCCGGCAGCGGCGATCCCCGCCGCCATGGCAAGCCCCACGGCAAGCACCGCGAGCACGGCGACGACCTGCGTGGTGCGTGCGGGCAACCGGACCTCCGTCGAGGGTTGCCGTGACGGTATCAACGCCCCACCCCGCGGCGCTCGGCATTGATTCGCAGCACCGGGGCGGCCAGCGGCGGCGTCGATAGGATGGTTCCCTCGCCGTTGCTCGCCTTCCCGCGCTGTGCCGTGAAGTAGCCGGGTTGGCCCGCGAGCATCGACACGTCGGGCACGAGGCGCCCCAGGCCCCGCGCTGCCGCTCCGGCGCCCGCCTGCCAGGCGGGGCGCAGGAAGAGGCTGCTCTGCCCACCCCCGCCCGCCGCCACCACGCAGCGCCATGGCCGGCGGGTGACGGTGCCGTTCCCATTCCACGCCTGCTCGCTGGTGACCGGGCGGGTTGCCCGTACCCCGGGCACCCGGGTACGTTCAGAGCATGCGCGTGGGAATCCTCACCGGAGGGGGCGACTGCCCCGGCCTCAATGCGGTGATCCGCGCGGTGGTGAAGGTGGGCCAGCGCCGGTATGGACACGAGCACGTGGGCATCCTCCGCGGATGGCGCGGGCTGCTCGAGGCAGACGCCATGCCGCTCACGCCGCAGGATGTGAGCGGGGTGCTCGCGCGCGGCGGCACCATGCTCAAGAGTTCGCGCACCAACCCCTTCCGCGACGCGGACGCCACCCAGGCGGCGCTCGACGGATTCCGGCGGATCGGGATCGATGCCCTGGTGGCCATCGGCGGCGAGGACACCCTGGGGGCCGCCAGTCGCCTGCACGCCGAGCACGGGGTGCAGGTGGTGGGCGTGCCCAAGACCATCGACAACGACCTCTCCGGCACCGACGTCACGTTTGGCTTCGACACCGCGGTGCAGATCGCCACCGACGCCATCGACCGCCTGCACACCACCGCCGAGAGCCACGACCGCGTGATGGTGGTGGAGGTGATGGGACGCCACGCCGGATGGATCGCCCTCCACTCGGGGCTCGCCGGCGGCGCCGACTACATATTGATCCCCGAGAAGCGGCCCGACATCGACGGCGTGCTGGAGTCGGTGCGGAACCGCCACGAGCGCGGCCTCGACTATTCGATCGTGGTGGTGAGCGAGGGCGTGGACCTGGGCGATGCGGGCGTGCAGGGCGAGCTCGACGAGTTCGGCCACGCGCGCCTGGCGCAGCAGGGCGTGGGCGACCGCCTGGCGGTGATCATCCGCGAGGCCACCGGGTACGACACCCGCGTGACCGTGCTGGGGCACGTGCAACGAGGGGGCTCCCCCACCGCCCGCGATCGCATCCTGGCCACGCGGTTCGGCACGCGCGCCGCCGAGATGGTGGCCGACGGACTGTGGGGGCGCATGGCCGCACTGCACGGCGACACCGTGGCCGACGTGCCCCTGGCCGAGGCCGTGGGCACCCTCAAGACGGTGCCGCCCGCCTACTACGACCTGGCGCGGCCCTTCTTCGGCTGAACCGGCGCACCTGCGGGGGCCGCCGCGTCACGCCGTGGCGGCCACGCAGTCCACGCCGGCGGGAATGCCCGGGGGCACCGTGAAGCTGGCGGGCCCGACCTGCTTCCATGCGCTGTCCTGGGCGCGCGGATAGGTGAGCAGGCGTGGCTCACCACCACCCAGTGACCGCGCTGCTCGTTCCAGCGGAACACCGCCAGCGGAGGCCTCGCCTCGTCGGTGAGCAGCGCACCGGCGTCCGGGGTGGTGGCGCCGGGGGTGCTCAGCACGTAGCGCACCACCTTCACGTCGGGTCCCGGCTCGGTGGTGACCACGTTCGACACCGTCACGGCATTGAAGTCGGGGGGCACGTCGTTGCCGATGAGGTAGCGCTCGCCCCCCAGCGCGCTGCAGCTGGAACGCCGGATCGAGGTACGACCGCACGAACGCGCAGCCCTCCTCCACCTGCGGGGGCGTGGGGGTGCGCACGCCGTCGTCGCTGCCGGTCTTTCCCACCAGCGACGGCCACGCGTTGGCCGGGGCCTCACCGCCTCCCGCCGGCACCGCGGACACGGCAACCGGGAGGGCCAGCACGAGCATCAGGGGGTCCCTGTTGGGGGGATGCTGCAGGGGCATCACGTGACGAAGCCGCTTGATTTCGGCGCGAAGGCCGGTGCTATGGTGCCCGCCCCGTGGGCAAGAAACTCATCATCTGCGAGAAGCCGTCGGTGGCCCGTGACGTGGCCGGAGCCCTGCCCGAGGCCTTCACGCAGAAGGGTGATGCCTACGAGAGCGACCACTGGGTCATCTCGTACGCCGTGGGTCACCTGCTCGAGCAGGTGGACCCCGATGCCTACGATCCGCGCTTCCGCAAGTGGACCTATGAGGACCTCCCCATCATCCCGGAGCAGTTCCGCTACCAGGCCCGCGACTCCCGAGCGGCCAAGCAGCTGGGGTCACTGCACAAGCTCATGGCGCGCCCCGACGTGACGGGCATCGTCAACGCGTGCGACGCCGGGCGCGAGGGGGAGCTCATCTTCAAGCTCATCCTGCAGAGCGCATCCGATGCCGCGCGGGGCAAGCCGGTGGAGCGCGCCTGGTTCTCGTCCATGACCAAGGCGGCCATCCGGGAGGCGTTCACCAACCTGCGTCCCGATGACGACATGCGCAGCCTCGAGGATGCCGCCCGCGCCCGTAGCGAGGCCGACTGGCTGGTGGGCATGAACGGCACGCGCGCGGCCACCACCCGTGCCGGGTCGATACGCCGGGTGCTCTCGCTGGGGCGGGTCCAGACCCCCACCCTGGCCATGATCGTGCGCCGCGACCTGGAGATCGCCGCCTTCACGCCCCAGGACTACTGGCAGGTGGACGCCACGTTCACCGGGGCGGACTCCCCGCTCCCGGCCATGTGGAACGACGTCGCGGGCGCCCACCGCGACCTGCTGTTCACCGACGTCGACGGCAAGACGTTCAAGGACCGCATCAACGCGGCGGATGCGGCGCAGGCGATCGTCGGGGCCGTCACCGGGGCACAGGGCACGGTGACCTCCGTCGAGACCAGGCCGCGCACCGAGAACCCGCAGCTGCTCTACGACCTCACCGCCCTGCAGCGCGACGCCAACCAGCGATACGGCTTCTCGGCGTCGCGCACGCTGGCTGCGGCGCAGAGCTGCTACGACGAGCACAAGGTGCTCACGTACCCGCGCACCAACAGCCGCTACCTCAGTGGCGACATGGTGGGGTCGCTCAAGGGCATGGTGTCGCGCGTGGGATCGGCCGATCCCCAGTACGCCGACGCGGCACGGCAGGTGCTGGCGCTCGAGAAGCTCCCGCTGGGCCGGGTGGTGAACGACGAGAAGGTCACCGACCACCACGCCATCATCCCCACCGACGGCGACCACGACCTGAGCCGCCTGGGCAGCGACGCCCGGCGCATCTACGACATGGTGGCCCGCAGGTTCCTGGCGGTGTTCCTGCCGCCCGCGCGGCTGGAGGACACCACCATCATCACCGACGTCGCCGGGCAGACCTTCCGCAGCAGCGGCACGGTCATCGTGGAGCCGGGCTGGTACGCGGTCGATGCCATGCGGCGCCACCGCGTGGAGAAGCAGGCCCAGGCCGAGCAGGCGGTCACCGAGGACGGCGAGGTGGAGCAGAAGGACCGCACGCTGCCGCCGGTCACCGTGGGCCAGGTGCTCACCTGCGCCCGGGCCGAGTCGCTGGCCAAGAGCACCAAGCCACCCGCGCGGTTCAACGAGGGCAGCCTGCTCAAGGCCATGGAGACCGCCGGCAAGCTCGTGGACGACGACGAGGCCGCCGAGGCCATGAAGGACGCCGGCCTGGGCACCCCGGCCACGCGCGCCAACATCATCGAGAGCCTGATCGACCGCGAGTACGTGGAGCGCGAGGGCAAGCAGCTGCGCGCCACCGACAAGGCGATCGGCCTCATCACCATGCTGGGCGATCACCTGCTCACCAGCCCCGAGCTCACCGGGCGCTGGGAGCAGAAGCTCAACCAGATCCAGGCCGGGGGCGAGAGCCGGGCCGAGTTCGAGCGCGAGATCAAGGACTTCACCCGGCAGGTGGTGGACTGGTTCGCCGACAAGAGCCGCGACGACCTGCGCGTGCAGCGCACGGTGATCGCCCCGTGCCCGCTCGACCTGCCCGACGGCACCAAGTGCCAGGGCAACATCGTGGAGCAGCGCAAGAGCTACTCGTGCGACAGCTACCACGGCAAGGACGACCCCGGGTGCGGGTACACGCTGTGGAAGCAGATGGACAACCGCACCATCACGCTCGATGAGGCCAGGGAGTACATCGCCAAGGGCGTCCAGTCGAAGGACCTCCAGGGCGAGCGGGAGGTGCTGGGCCCCTGCCCCACCGACGGCTGCGGGGGCGAGATCGTGGAACGCGGCAAGTCGTACGGCTGCACGTCGTGGAAGAGCCGCACCGAGCCGGGCTGCGGGTACGTCATCTGGAAACGCGTGCGGGGGCGCCGTGACGAGGTGTCGCTGGATGAGGCCAAGGCCATGGTGGCCCGCGGCGAGACCAACGCCACGCCGCCGCGCGAGCCCGTTGCGCCCTGCCCCGTGCCGGGCTGCGGCGGCACGGTGGTGGAGCGGCCCAAGACCTACGGCTGCAACTCGTGGAAGAGCCCGCGCAACCGCGGGTGCGGGTACGTCATCTGGAAGCGCCCACGGGGCTCGGAGCAGGACGTCACGGTGGAGGAGGCCCGCGCGAAGATCGAGGAGGATCGCGCCGACCCCGACGCCGCGGGGCTCGAGCCGGTCATCGGCGGGAAGGGCTCCAAGGGCCGCACCACGCGCGGGTCGGTGGACGCCGACGGCGCCATCGTGGCCCACCTGCTGCGCAAGGCCACGTGGACCGGGCTGGACGGCGGCGACAAGGTCACGCTCGAAATCCCCAAGGGCGCCCACCGGGGCCTCGACTCCGAGGTGGTTGCGGGCCTCGGCACGGGCCTGGGCCTCCGGAGCAAGCCCCTCAAGCTGTGGTGCAAGGCCACGGATGGGCCCGAGGCGGCGCGCGCCACGCTCGAGCGCAGGTTGCAGGACCGCATCCGCAAGGCGCTCGCGCCGGCGGCACGTCCCGCGGTGGGTGCCGCGGCCTGACATCATCCCGGAGTCGGGGCGATGGGCCCCGCTCGAAAACGGGAGGGTGCCATGGATGCCGAGGAGGCAATCCGCCTGAGGCGCAGCGTCCGGTCGTACACCGATCAACCGGTCAGCGACAAGGACATCGACGCCATCCTCCGGCTTGCGCTTCTCGCCCCCACCGGCGGCATGGCCCAGGCCTGGAGCTTCATCGTGGTGCGCGACAAGGAGTTGCGCGAGGCCGTGGCCGAGATCGTCATCCGCGGGGGGGCGAAGTACTTCGAGACCGTCCGGCCGGCGGGTCCGGACGTGAGCGCCGATGAGCACGCCGAGTGGGCGCGCGGGTACGCCGAGCAGGTGCTGGGCAACTACCGCCACGTGCCGGTGTGGATCGTCGGCATGGTGGTGCCGCGGCATGCGTTCCCCGACGACCAGGCCGAGTGGGAGCGCGTGGCCGACCTGGTGTCGGTGGGCTTCGCCATGGAGAACCTGTTCGTCGCCGCCCGCGCACGCGGCCTCGGCACCGTGCCCACCGTGTTCCACTGGTACGCCGAGGACGACTTCCGGGCGCTGCTCGACATTCCCGCCGAATTCGAGATCCCGGTCATCACGCCGCTGGGATATCCCACGGAATTTCCGGTCGGCCTGCCGCCTGCGATGGCCGCCAAGCGGCGCCCCTGGCGTACGCTCGTGCACGACGATCACTGGGGCAATCCGCGGGCGTGACCCCCCATCATCACCACCACGAAGGGACAAGCATGAATCGCATCAACTCGCGTCGGGTGGCGGCCGGAGCGGCCGCCCTCGCCCTGCTGGCCGGCGGAGGGGTGCTCGCCGGCTGCGGGTCCGACTCCTCAAGCACCGGTGCCGCCACCACGGCGGCCGCCGACGCCTCCTCGCTCCCCGCCAACGGCGTCGAGAACCTGTCGGCGCAGGAAATCCTCGATACCAGCCTCAAGGCCGCCAACGCCGCGTCGTCGGTCACCGTGAGCGGCGCCATCACGCAGGAGGGCGAGGAGGTCAAGCTCGACCTCGAGTTGGGCACCAACGCCGCGCAGGGTACCTTCAGCGCCCAGGGCATCAACGCCGAGATCCGTGTCGTGGACGGCAAGAGTTACTTCAAGCTGAGCGGCGAGGACTTCGCGAGGATCGCCGGCCAGGGCGACAACGCCGAGGTGGCTCAGGCCGTTTCCGCGCTGCTCGGCGACAAGTGGATCGCCGTGCCCGAGGGATCCGGGGACGATGACCTGGCGGGCCTCGGCCAGTTCGGCCAGAAGGACGACCTTCTCAAGGGCATCCTCGAGGCCGATGGCCAGGTGACCGTCAAGGGCACGGGCGAGGTGAACGGCATTCCCGTGGTGCTCCTGGACAGCAGCGACGGCACGGGCACGCTGGCCATCCAGACCGTGGGCGAGCCGTACCCCATCCAGATCAAGGGCGCGGATAGCAGCAGCTCGGGTGAGGTGAACTTCACCAACTGGAACGAGCCCGTCAACGTGACGGCCCCCACCGACGTGGTGGACCTGAGCGCGCTGGCGAACCTGGGCGGCAGCTCGAACTAGGGCAGTACCCCGGCACCCCGGTGCCAGGCACTTAATCGTGACCTAGCGGTCACGATTAAGTGCCTGGCACCGGGGTCCGGAGGGTTCGCCCCGGGCTTGATGCGGGGTGTCACATCATGCGAACATGTGTTCGCATGATCGTCACGGCACTCGCACCTCTCTTCCCCCTGCGCATCGCGGTGCTCGAGGCGCGCGTGGCGTGGGACGACCCCATCGCGCTCGGCCCCGCTCCGGGTGATGCACAGGTGGTGGGCCAATGCACGCCGGCCGCCTGGGCACAGGGCGTGCGGCCCGGCCTGCGGGTGGGCGAGGCACTGGCGCGCTGCCCCGGGCTCGACCTCGTGGTGCCCGACCCCGACGCCGTGCGCACGGCCTCCGAGAGGGTGACCGGGCGGCTCGAGGACATAGGTGCCGCCGTGCAGTCGGATGGCGATGGCATGTGGGCATTCCACGCGGACGGCCTGCTGCGAATGCATGGCGGGCTGCCCGCCGTCATGCGCCGCGCCCGCGCCGCCCTGCCGGTGGGATGCAACGCCCACGTGGGCGCCGCGCCCACGCCGTTCTCGTCGCGCCAGGCCGCACGGGCGGGCGCAGTGGTGGCGCAGGACGAGGTGGCGGCATTCCTCGCCCCCCTCCCCTGCTCGCGCCTGCCGATCGATCCGCGCATCCACCGCCTGCTGTCGTCGCTGGGCATCCGCCTCATCGGCCAGGTGGCCGCGCTGCCGCATGCCGCGGTACTCGACCGCCTGGGGCGCGAGGGCGAACGCGCCTGGCGCATGGCCCGGGGCGAGGACCATGAGCGCCTGGCGCCGCGCACCCCGCCGGAGGCCCTGGAGGAGCACATGGAGTTTCCCGAGTCGCTGGGGGCACTGCCGGCAATCGAGGCCGCCGCGCGCATGCTCATCGCGCGCATCTGCGACCGCGTGCTGGCGCGCGGGAGGTCGGTGCGGGCCGTGGTGCTGCGGGCGCGCACATGGGACGGCGGATCATGGACCAGCACGGTCGCCCTGCGCGAGGCCACGGCCGATGCCGGGCGCATCGGCATGGCGTGCCTGCCACGGCTCGCCCGCATCGGGGCACCCGTGACGGCCCTGGCCATCGAGGTGGACGCCGGGGGCCCACCCGGCGCCGGCCAGATGACGCTGGTGGCACGCCCCGATGACGAACGCAGGCGCCGCGCGCGGGCGGCACTGGCACAGGTACGTGCTGCCGCGGGTGACGCCCGGGTGATGCGCCTGGTCGAGGTGGAGCCGTGGAGCCGACTTCCGGAGCGCCAATGGGCACTCGGGCCCTACGAGGCCTAGCCGGGCCGCAGCCGGCGCGCGTAGTGGCATCGCCGGGTGGCACGCCCCATGCGGTCATCACGGGCGGCCGACGTCGCCTCGTCGTGGCCCTGCGCGACTCATGGCGCGTGCAGGACCGCTGGTGGACCGATGAGCCGGTGGACCGTGCCTACTTCGACGTGGTGCTCGAGCCCGGGCGCCCCGTGCTGCTCTATCGCGAGGCATCCGGTGGATGGTTCATCCATGGCTAGCCCCCCGTACATCGAGCTGCACGCGCACTCGGCATTCAGCTTCCTGGACGGCGCATCGCTGCCCGCCGAGATGGCGGAGGCCGCCGCGGCCATGGGCCACTCCGCGCTGGCCATCACCGACCACGACACCCTGGCGGGCGCGATGGAGTTCGCCACGGCGGCCACCGCGGCAGGAGTGCGCCCGATCGCAGGCGCCGAACTCACGATCGCCCCGCCGGCCGGGGACGACCCCCTCCCCACCGGGGGTCAGACACCGGGCGGGGTCAGACACCGGGCGGGGTCAGACACCGGGCGGGGTCAGACACCTCTTCCCTGCGGGCATGTCACGGTCGTGGCATTGGACGCGCGGGGGTATGCGAACTTGTGCAGGCTCATCACCATCGGGCATGCGCATACGCGTGACGCGCGTGACAGGCGGGCCGGGCAGCCCGCCGTGCCCCTCGATGCGCTCGCGCTCCATCACGAGGGGCTCGCATGCATGTCGGGGTGCGCGCGACACGGGGTGGTGGCACGCCCACTGGCCGCCGGACGCCGCGGGGAGGCCGAACAGGCGCTGCGCGCCCTGGTGGGCATCTTCGGACCCGACCGCACGTGGGTGGAGGTGCAGCGCCCCGGCCTGCGCGGCGACCTGGCGCTGGCACGCGGCCTGGAGGCCCTGGCCGCCCACGTAGGGGTGGGAGTCGTGGCCACCGGCGACGTGCACGCGCACTCACCGCGCCGGGCGTTCCTGCAGGACGCCCTGGTGGCGATACGCCACGGGCTCACCCTCGACGCGTCGGAGGAGGTGCGCCGCGGCAACCGCCAGGCGGTGCTGCGCCCGCCCGCCGAGATGGCCGCGAGATTCCACGATCACCCCGATGCCCTGGTCGGCACCCTGCGCCTGGCCGAGATGGCCGAGTTCGACCTGACCCGCGACCTGGGCTACCGGTTCCCCGACTTCGGGTCGGGCAGGCCCGGCGAGGACGCCGACGCCGCCCTGGCGCGCATCTGCGGCGATGAGGTGCGCCGGCGCTACCCCGATGACCCCCGGCGGCGCCAGGCCCTCGATCGCCTGGACGAGGAGCTGGGCCTCATCCGCCACCATGGCCTGTCGGGGTTCTTCCTGCTGCACCGGGACATCCTGGAGATCGCCCGCGAGGTGGCCATGCAGGTGCGCCCCGCCGGATCGGCCCGCCGCACGCTGCCCCCCGGCCGCGGCCGCGGGTCGTCCGTCGGCTCGATCGTCTGCTACCTCACCGGCCTCTCGCACATCGACCCCATCGGGAGCGGGCTGTTCCTCGGCCGGTTCCTCAACCGCGACATCCGGTCGGTGCCCGACATCGACCTGGACTTCCCCCGCGACGTCCGCGAGCGCCTGATCGAGGAGATCATCCGGCGCTACGGGCATGAGCATGCCGCGCTGGTGGCGGCATTCCCCACCTTCCGCGCGCGCATGGCCATCCGCGAGATCGGGGGCGCCCTGGCCCTGCCGCCCGCCGACATCGAGCGCCTGGCCCGACTGTCGGACGGCTGGTCGTCGGCGGATGCCGTGGAGGACGAGATCCGCCGCATGCCCGGTGGCGAGGATCGCCTGCGCTCGCGCCGGTGGCGCGCGCTGGCCATGCTGGCCAAGGAGTCCGCCGGCCTGCCCCGCCACCTCTCGCAGCACTCGGGGGGGATGATCGTGAGCGCCACCCCCCTGGTGGACCTGGTGCCCGTGGTGCCCGCAGCATTCCCCGGCCGGCAGATCTGCCAGTGGGACAAGGACTCCTGCGCCGACGCCGGGTTCGTGAAGATCGACCTGCTGGGGCTGGGAATGCTGAGCGCCGTTGAGGACTGCCTCGACCTGATCAGCCGCGGGCACGGCACGGCGCCCGACATCTCGCGCATCGGGTTCGACGACCCCGCCGTGTACGCCGAGATCCAGGACGCCGACACCGTGGGGGTGTTCCAGATCGAGAGCCGCGCGCAGATGCAGAGCCTGCTGCAGACCCGCCCCGAGAACCTCGACGACCTGACCGTGCAGGTGGCGCTGATCCGCCCCGGCCCGGTGAGCGGCGGCGCCGTGCACCCCTACGTGCGCCATCGCCGCGCCCGCCGGGCCGACCCCGGGTTCCGCCCGCCCTACGACCACCCGCTGCTGGAACCCGTGCTGGAGGAGACCCTGGGCGTGGTGGTGTTCCAGGAGCAGGTGCTGGAGGTGGCGATGGCGCTCGCGGGCTTCAGCGCCGGCGAGGCCGAGGACCTGCGCCGGGCGATGAGCCGCAAGCGCAGCCGCGACGCCATGCTGCGCATGTGGCAGCGGTTCCTGCAGGG
>CAZEUE010000040.1:0-14241 GCA_964514615.1 uncultured Bifidobacterium sp.
AGTGGACCCGGCCGGCACTGCCCCGGCGTCCGAAAGCGTTTCCAGATGGGTTTCTCCGAGCGCAGCCGGTGATGAAGGTCTCGGGGCGGGTGCCATCTCCGGCAAATCACTCCACCCCCAGCTCCTCCTGAAGTCTCACCCCTTGGCCGAGGAACCCTGCCTCGGGGCCAGGACCACTATGCGACGCCGGTAATCCCCCTCATGGTCCGAAGGAGGGCCGACGACTCTCAGTACCGCTTACTAGGCGGCGAGAGCGAGCTGACGGGTGTCCGCAGCTACGTTTGGTTCCCTGTTGGTAACGCGGTCCTCAGGGTCCGCGGCTCGCTTGCCAATCCTTCTCCGCCCCGTCGAAACTGGTTCGGGCCCGTTGAAGGTTCCTATCGAAAGGGAGGGTATCACCGCCTGTCACCCGTCCCCGGAGCCCGGGACGGCTGAACCCTCTCCTAACGCGGGGTGGTGCGCGGCGCCCGTAACTGACGCTACGGTTCCGGTGTGGCTTGAGCGACCCTTCGCTCATCGAGCGGATCGCTCGCCAGTCGGGAGATGACTGCAGTGACGAAGACGACGGCCCCGCGCCTGATGCGCGGCGGAGGATCGTTTCAGGCCGAGCTTCGGGCAGCGGTGAACGAGCTGCTCGACGAGCGCACCCGCCGCAACGGGCGCATCCGGTTCTTCTCGAAGGCCGCGTTCATGCTTCTGTGGACCGCGGCGTCGTACGCGTACCTGGTGTTCATGGCCGATAACTGGTGGCAGGCCGGCCTGGGCTGCATCTCGCTGGCGTTCGCCCTGGGCGGCGTGGCGTTCTCGATCCAGCACGACGCCAACCACGGAGCGCTTGGGCGTCGGTGGGGCAAGCTGGGCCTTTCGCTCGACACCCTTCTCGGAACATCGTCGTACCTGTGGCGCGAGCGCCACAACCATGCCCATCACACGTACACCAACGTGGTGGACAAGGACGGCGACATCGAGCAGCTGCCGCTCGCGCGGTTTGCCCCCGACCAGCCCTGGAGCCCGTGGCACCCGTGGCAGCACGTGTACATGTTCGTGCTGTACGGCTTCTACGCACCGCGACAGGCGTTGATGGGCGACTTCTCCATGCTGGTGCGCGGGCCCAACGCCCATGTGCCGCTCAGGCGCCCCCGGGGGAAGAACCTCTGGGAGCTGGTCATCACCAAGGTCATCTTCTTCGGGCTGTTCCTCGTGCTCCCGATGTTCTTCCAGCCGTGGTGGGGCGTGCTTCTGGGGGCGTTCGCGACCCTGTGGATCCTGGGCATCATCCTCGCGGTGGTGTTCCAGCTCGCGCACTGCGTGGAGGAGGCCGACTTCACATCCGAGGCCCGGCTGATCGCCGAGGCCGAGGAGGACGGCCCGCGCGAGTGGGCGCGCCATCAGGTGGAGCACACCGTGGACTTCGGGCGGTCGAGCAGGCTGCTCAACTGGTACCTGGGCGGGCTGAACTTCCAGGTGGAGCACCATCTGCTCCCCGGGGTGTGCCACGTGCACTACCGGCGCATCTCGCCGATCGTCGAGGAGCTGTCGGCCCGGCATGGGTTCCGGTACAACGCGAACGAGACCTTCTGGAGCGCCCTGGCCTCGCACGCGCGGTGGCTCAAGCGCATGGGGAAGAAGCCGCAGGGCCCCGTGGTGCAGCACGCGTAGCGCGGGGCGCCCGGCCTAGACTGCGCGCATGCAGGTATTCCTCATGCGCACGTGCCTCTCCGACGCCGTGGCGCCGTCGGTGTGGAAGTCCACGCGGCGGGTGCTCCAGCGCTGCGGGGTGAGCGTGAAGGTGCCCCGCCGCCAGACCTGCTGCTCGCAGCCCGCGTGGACCGCCGGGCACCCCGACCAGGCGCGCGCCGTGGCGCGCCACACCCTCGAGGTATTCGCCGGCCCCGAGCAGGTGGTGGTGCCGTCGGGATCGTGCGCCGGGATGGTGGTGCACGCGTACCCGGAGATGTTCAAGGGCGAGCCCGAGGAGGAGGCCGCCATCGACCTCGCGCGCCGCACCGTGGAGTTCACGCAGTTCCTGGCAGAGCACGGCCTGCAGCCCGGGCCAGGGGCGCCCGGGCCCGTGACCATGCACGACTCCTGCCACATGCTGCGCGTGCTGGGTGACAGCACGTCACCGCGCGAGGCGCTGGCCGAGGCCGGCTGCGCCCTGGAGGAGATGCAGAACACCGACCAGTGCTGCGGGTTCGGCGGGGTGTTCAGCATCACCTTCCCCGAGCTGTCGGCACGCCTGGGCGAGGAGAAGGCGCGCGCGGCAATGCAGAGCGGGGCCCGCGAGGTGACCTCGTGCGATCTCGGATGCCTCATGCACATCGTGGGCGTAGCGCACCGCCAGGGCATTCCCCTGCGGGCGCGTCACATCGCCGAGGTACTGGACCAGTGAGCACCTGGCGCCGACGCGATACGGGCGGGGTGGCCTACGACGACGTGGAGGGGACGCTCCGCGAGCGCACCATCGTGGCGCTGTCCGACCGCACGCTGCGCGGCAACCTGGAGACCGCGGCCACGAGCTGGGGCGAGGGCCGCGAGGCCATGCGACACGACCACGGGCTGGATGAGATGCGCGAGCGCGCCCGCGACATCCGCCGCCAGAACATCCGCGAGCTCCCGGCGCTGCTGAGCGAGATGCAGGCCAAGGTGCGCGAGGCCGGTGGCACCGTGGTGCGCGCCGCCGACGGTGCCGAGGCCTGCCGCTACATCACGGGCCTTGCCCGGGCGCGCGGGGTGCGCGTGGTGGCCAAGAGCAAGTCGATGGCCACCGAGGAGATCAAGCTGAACGAGGCCCTCGAGCACGCGGGCATCGAGGTGGTGGAGACGGACCTCGGCGAGTGGATCCTGCAGCTGGCCGGCGAGCACCCGAGCCACATCATCGCCCCGGCGGTGCACCTGAACCGCGCGCAGGTGGCGCAGCTGTTCCGGGAAGAGGCGGGCACCGATGATGTGCCGGACGACCGCGAGGGCCTGGTGGCGCACGCACGCGTGCGCCTGCGCGAGAAGTTCGCACAGGCAGGGATCGGGGTGTCGGGGGTGAACCTGGGCGTGGCGTCCACCGGCACGGTGTGCATCGTCGAGAACGAGGGCAACGCGCGGCTGGTCACATCGCAGCCGCGCATCCACGTGGCCGTGATGGGCATGGAGCGCGTGGTGGCCGACTGGGACCAGGCCGCGCACATCCTGCAGGTGCTGCCGATGGCCGCCATCGGCCAGGACGCCGCCAACTACGTGAGCCTGATCACCGGCCCGCGGCGCGAGGGCGAGGCCGACGGCCCCGAGGAGTTCCACCTGGTCATCGTGGACGGCGGGCGCGGGGCGCTTCGCGGCACGGAGTTCGAGGAGGCGCTGTCGTGCATCCGCTGCGGGGCGTGCCTGTACTCGTGCCCCATGTGGAAGTCGGTGGGCGGGCAGGCCTACGGCTCGCCCTACTCCGGCCCCATCGGCGCGGTCATCACGCCGCTGCTCGAGGGCCCCTCCTCCCCCGCCTCGCGCGACCTGCCGTTCATGTCGTCGCTGTGCGGTGCCTGTGGCGAGGCCTGCCCGGTGGGGATCCCCCTGCAGGACCTGCTGGTGAAGGCACGGGCCCGGGCATCGTCGCCCGCCACCAGGAAGTCGGGCGTGGCGTTCCGCGCGTGGAGCCGCCTGTGGCGGCACCCCGCCACCTACCGCGCGTGGATGGCGGGCTGGCGGATGATGCTGCGCGCCCGCGGGAAGGACGGCTGGGCCACGCACCTGCCGGGGCCGGGCGCCGGGTGGACCCAGGTGCGCGACATGCCCAGCCGATGGCCGCCACGGCGATGAGCAGCCCACTGGTGGAGGAGCTGCTGGCGTCGCTGGTGCGCCGCAAGGCATCGGGGCAGGTGGTGGACGAGGGCGAGGCCGCGCGCGCCACGGCGCGGTGGATGGCCGATGCCGGCGTGACCCGGGCAATCCTGGCCGACGACCCGCTGGTGCAGCGCATCGCGCTGGCCGACGCCCTGCGCCGCGAGGGCGTGGAGGCCATCACGTGGCCCACGGGGCAGGGCACGCGCGAGGCCTTGGGGCTGGAGGGCCCGCCCGATGTGTGCGGCGTGACCGTGCCGTCGCTGGCAGTAGCCGAGCGGGGCACCGTGGTGCTGGAGGCGTCGGCCGGCCATGGCAGGGGGATCGACGTGACCAGCCGCCACCACGTGGCGCTGCTGCCCGCCGACCGGATCGTGGGCACGCTGGGCGAGGCGCTCGCCCGCACCTTCGCCGGGGATCGCCCCGTGCCCTCTGCCGTGAGCCTGGTATCGGGACCCAGCCGCAGCAGCGACATCGAGAAGATCTCGACCCTCGGGGCGCACGGGGCGCTGAGCGAGCACGTGGTGGTGATCACCTGACCCGCAGGGCCCCGTGGCGCGCCTGCCTGCTGGCACTGGGGATGATGGTGCTGCCGCTGATGGCGGCCGTTCAGGCCGCCCCGGCGCCGGCGGCATCGAGTGCCGCGCAGCAGCTGGCCGACCGCTACGCACCCGTGGTGATGCTGAAGAAGCAGGCGCGCGAGTGCGACCCCTCGGGCGAGGCCTATGGCCCGAGTTCGGTCAACCCCATCTTCGGCCAGCCGGACTTCCTGCTGACCGACGACGGCGCCACGGTGCTCACGGGCCCCACGGCCGACGACCTGTACGAGAAGCCCCCGGGCTATGCCATCGACTACCCGGGCAGCCCGTTGGACCCCGGGTGCACCTACGACGAGCTGGCGCGGCGCCTGGGGATGGGCGTGCCGCCTGCGGACCCCGTG
This sequence comes from uncultured Bifidobacterium sp., assembly GCA_964514615.1. GTDB lineage: Bacteria > Actinomycetota > Thermoleophilia > Miltoncostaeales > Miltoncostaeaceae > SYFI01. Next base: position 4,766 of record CAZEUE010000040.1, read on the forward strand.
GCCTACGCACACGTGGTCACCCAGCAGGGCGTGCCCGGCAAGCTGGCCCTGCAGTACTGGCTCTTCTACCTGTTCAACGACTACAACAACCTGCACGAAGGCGACTGGGAGATGGCCCAGTTGATCTTCGACGCCGACACCCCCGAGCAGGCACTGTCGACGGCCCCCACCGAGATCGGCCTGTCGCAGCACAACGCGGGCGAGCGCGCCGCCTGGACCGACCCCAAGCTGCAGAAGGAGGGCCAGCGGCCCGTCATCTACCCCGGGCAGGGTTCGCACGCCAACTTCTACGGCGAGGGCCTGTGGCTCGAGCGCAGCCCCAGCGAGGGCGTGGGGTGCGACGACACCCGCGGTCCCAGCGTGCGGGTGCCCACCCGGGCGGTTCTCCTGCCCACCGGCACCCCGGCCAAGGGCTCGGCACTTCAGTGGATCACCTACCAGGGGCAATGGGGGGCGCCGCTGCGCGCGCCATACGACGGGCCTCCCGGCCCCAACATGACCGATCGGTGGACCCAGCCGATCACCTGGCAGCAGCAGACCCGCGACAGCAGCACGGCCATCCCGGACGTGGGGTCCGACATCGTCACGTCGTCGTTCTGCGCCGTGGTGGCATGGGGGTCGGGCCTGCTGACCGATCTGGGCAACAACCCCGTGATCACGGTCATCGCACTGGCGGTGATCGCCGTGTTCATCATCATCCTCGTCCGGTCGACCCGATGGGACGCGGTGCCCATCTCCCCCATGGTGCGTCGCCGTCATGCGGGGCAGATGATCCGCAGCGCGCTGTCGCTGATGCGCCGGCACCCGTTGCACGCGCTATCGGTGGGTGTGTTCTTCATCCCCATCGCCGTGGTGGCGGGGCTGATCGGCTGGGGCATCTCGAGCATCCCGGGGACGGGACCGATCCTGCGCGAGCTGGGCAAGGAGCCCGGCCTGCTGTGGGTGGGCGCGGTGTCGTTTGCCGTGCCGGGGGGGATCATCGGCTACGTGGTGGCCATCATGCTGGTGAGCGCATGGGTGCGGCTGCGCGATGAGCAGGGCACCACGCCGCCGGTGCGCGCCGTGCTGCACGAGGCCCGCCTGCGACTGGGCGACGTAGCCCGCGGCGTGGCCCTGCGCGCCGTGCAGATCATCGGGCTGGCCATCACGATCGTCGGCATCCCGTGGGCCCTCAAGCTGCTGGTGGAGACCCAGCTGCTCACCCAGGCCTGCGTGATCGAGCAGCGCGGAGGGCGGGACGCCCGCACGCGGGCGCGCACCCTGACCCACCGGGCATGGCTGCGCGTGGCGTTGATCAGCCTGCTGGCCAGCCTGGTGCCGCTGGTGATCGCCCCCATGCTGGCCATGCCCATCCTGCTGCTGCAGATGCCCGTGTGGGTGGTGAACCTGGCGGGGGCGGTGTTCGCCGCCGCGCTCACGCCGGTGGCCGCCCTGGTGATGGTGATGCTGTACGGCGACCGCGCCGCGGCCGTGGCCGGGGAGCCGCTGGCCGACAACGGCCTAGCCGCGCCCCCGGCGGGCGTTGGCGCGTGAGAGCTCGCGCTTCATCTCACGGTCCTTGATGGCCACGCGCTTGTCGTACTGCGTGCGGCCGCGGCCCACCCCCAGTTCGATCTTGGCGCGGCCGTCATCGTTGAAGTACATCCGCAGCGGGATGAGCGTGACGCCCTTCTCGGCCAGCTTGCCGGCGATCTTGTCGATCTCGCGGCGATGCAGCAGCAGGCGCCGCGTGCGCTGCGGGTCGTGCCCGCGGCCGCCCGCCGGTCCGTAGTCGCTGATGTGCGCGCCCACCAGGAACACCTCGCCGTCGATCACCTGGGCGTAGGCCTCGCGGATCATCGCCCCGCTCTCGCGGAGGCCCTTCACCTCGGTGCCGGTGAGCGCGATCCCCGCCTCGTAGCGGTCGAGGATCTCGTACTCGTGCAGCGCCTTGCGGTTCTGCGCGATGTCCTTGCGGGCGGGTGCCGCGGCCCCGCCCTTGGTCTTGGCCTTCTTGCCCATGGCCGGGGGAGGTTAGCGCCGGGCGGGCGCGGGTTCGGCGGGCGCGAGGGTGACCCGCCCGCGCAGCGGCTCGACATCGTGCACCCGCACGCGCAGGGGGTCGCCCAGGCGGATGCGCCGGCCGGTGTCCTCCCCCACCACCTGGGCGTCCCACTCGTCGGGCACGTAGTGGTCGTCGCGCATCATCCGGAAGGGCACGAAGCCATCGAATACCACGTCGAAGGTGACGAACAGGCCCGACTGCCCGATGCCGGTCACCTCGGCATCGCGCGGACGGTCCCAGTCGTCGCCCACGAGCGACTGCGCCAGCAGGTATGCCAGGCACATGCGGTCGGCGCGGCGCTCGAGGTCGGTGGCCTCGCGCTCGCGCTCCGAGGCATGGAGCGCCACCTCGGGCAGCGTGGGGGCATCGGGAGCGGGCTCGCCCAGGCCCAGGGCGTGCACCAGGGCCCGGTGCACGACCAGGTCGGGGTACCGCCGGATGGGCGACGTGAAGTGCAGGTAGGCGGGGCTCGCCAGGCCCGAGTGACTGGTCTCGTCGGGGCGATACACCGCCTTCTGCAGCGCGCGCAGCACCATGGTGGGCATGCCGGCGGCCCCCTGGCCGGTGCGCTCCACGTGCAGGCGCACCGCGTGGGCGGCCACGCCCGCGGCCTCACGGCGCTGCTTCGTGGTGAGGATGCCCTCGGCCAGCGGCGGCACCGCGATGCCCAGCACCTCCAGGCGACCCCAGAGGTCCTCGATGGCTACCTGCTCGGGGTCGGCATGCACCCGGAACAGGGCCGGCACCTTCTTCGCGATCAGGAACCGCGCCACGGCCTCGTTGGCGGCGATCATGCACTCCTCGATGAGGCTGTGGGAGGCGGTCTGGGTCTCGAGGTCCACGGCCTCCAGCCGGTCGCCGTCGAACCGGAAGCGCGGTTCGCTGGTGACCACATCGAGGGCACCGCGGCGCATGCGCCGGGCACGCAGGCGGCGCGCGAGCTCCATGGCCCGTCGCACGTCCTCCTCCATGGCCGGATCGCCCAGCCCGCTCCGCCCGTCGAGGAAGGCATCCACCTCGGGGTAGGTGAGCCGGCAGTCCGACCGGATGAGCGACCGGTGGAAGCCCTCCCCCGTCACGGTGCCATCGGGCATCACCAGCATGTGGGCCGTGATGGCCTTGCGGTCCTCACCGGGGCGGAGCGAGCAGACGTCGTTCGACAGCCGCTCGGGCAGCATGGGGTCAACCGTGCCGGGCAGGTACACCGAGCACCCGCGGCGCTCGGCCTCGCGGTCGATCGCCCCGCCCTGGGGCACGTAGCGGCTGACGTCGGCGATGTGCACCCACAGCCGGATGCCCTCGCCCTCATCGGCCACGGCGATGGCGTCATCGTGATCCTTCGCGCCCTCGGGGTCGATGGTGATCACCCGCTGGTCGCGCAGGTCGCGGCGGTCGGGGTCGTGCTGGGCCTGGGCGCGGGCGGCCGCCTGGGCCTCGTCGCGCACCGCCGACCCAAAGCCGCGGCCCAGGCCCTCGTGCGCCATGAGCGCGCGCACCGCGGCGCCCGCGGCATTCATGGGCCCGTGCACCGCCACCACCTCGCACCCGCCGCCCTTCATGCGGGCGGTCACCAGGTCGCCCATGCGGGCATCGCCGCGGCGTGCCTTGAGCAGTGGCACCTCCGGCCCGGCCTCGAACGCCGGCCGCGCCGCCATCGCGCGCCCCGAGGGCACCATCAGCGCCACGAAGGTGACGCCCGTGCGGCCGCGCCCGCGGGTGGCCGGCCTAGCGGCGGCGCGTCGCGAGCGCGCCAAGCGCGGCCTCCAGGGCCTCGTCCCGGTCGGTGCCCGGGTCGTCGGCGGTACGGATGGTGGGCGTCACGCCGCCGTCAGCGATGTCCTTGCCCTTGGGCGTGCGGTAGCCGGCCACCGTCACCCGGATGGCGCCACCATCGCTGGTCTGCTGGGTCACCTGGACCTTCGACTTGCCCAGGGTGGGCTGGCCCACGATCACGGCGCGGTCGTAGTCCTTCAGGGCGCCGGCCACGATCTCGGACGCGCTGGCGCTGGCGCCGTCCACCAGCACTGCCACGGGGATGTCGGCGGGGATGGGGTCGCCGTCGGCCGCGAACTCGCGGCGCGGGGAGGCCCTCCCCTCGGTGCTCACCACCGGGGTGCCCGGCTCCAGGAATACCCCGGCCACGGCCACGCCCTCGTCCAGCAGGCCGCCGGGGTCGCCGCGCAGGTCCAGCACCACGGCGGTGGCGCCCTCGCGGATGAGGCGCATGGCCTGCTGCCCCACCTGCTCGCCCGCGCCACGGTCGAATCGGTCGAGGTCGATGTAGGCCACCTTGGCGCCCCGCGGCCCGGTGACCATGCGGGCCTCCACCATCGGCACGGTCACGTCGCCGCGCACCACGCGAACAGTGCGCTCGGCACCGCCGGGCGCCCGCACCCGCAGCACCACGGGGGTTCCCTCACGGCCGAGGATGGCGGCGCGGCTGCGCTCGGCCCCGCGCCGCGCCACCGGAACGCCCCCCACCGCCACGATGGCATCGCCCGCGGCGAGGCCGGCTGTAGCCGCGGGGCTGCGCGGGTACACCTGGCGGATCACCAGCGCGTCGTCCTCCGACCGGATGGTGACCCCGATGCCCGTGTACTGCCCCTCATTGGCCCGCTGCACCGCCTGCCACTGCTCGGGCGTGAAGTAGGTGGTCCAGCGATCGCCCACCTCCTTGGCCATGGCGATGGCGGCCGCGCGCTCCAGAGCGGCGCGGTCCACGGGGCCCTCGTAGCGATCGGTGATGAGGTCGGCCACCTGGTCGGGCACCGAGTCGCGCGAGGGCAGCAGGGCATCGCGCAGGGGAGCGCCGAACACCGCGCCGGCCACGAAGATGGCCAGCACCAGGGCGACCAGGCCCGCCACGCGGGTGGCACGGCGGGATGGGGGCGATGCAGGCACGCCCCGATGTTAGGCCCTCGGGGTGGCGGGCCCCTGCGGACCCGCCACCCCGGAACCGGTCACACCTTGAGGAACCGGCGCAGCGTGATGCCGCTGCCGATGGCGCCCAGCAGGGCGCCCGCCCCGATGAGGATGAGGGTCAGCATGGGGAACGCGATGGTGCCCGCGGCCGCGCCGGTCTTGGTGAGGGCGCTGTCGGCCCCCGCCGCCCAGGCGTCCACCACGCCCACCTTGATCCCCCACAGCATGCCGGTGGCCACCACGGCGCCCACCAGGCCGCAGATGACCCCCTCGATCATGAAGGGCCACCGGATGAACCAGTTGGTGGCGCCCACGAGGCGCATCACCTCCACCTCGCGCCGGCGCGCGAAGATTGACAGCCGAATGGTGTTGCCGATCAGCAGCACCGCGGCCAGCAGGAGGATGCCGATCAGCGCGAAGCCGGCCCACTGCACGAACTTGGCGGCGGTCAGCAGCCGATCGGCCGTGGTCTCCGGGTACACGATGCCCTCGGTGGGGTCGAGCGCCGGATCGTCCTTCACGGCCGCGACGATCACGTCGGCGTTCTCGGCCTCGGCGGGCTTCACGTTGAACTTGGCGGGCAGCGGGTTGCTGGGAAGCTCATCCAGCACCGACGGGTCGCGCAGGCGCTCGCGCATGATGCGCAGGGCGTCCTCCTTCGACACGTAGGTGACCGCGGCCACCGTGCCGTCGGTACGGAGCCCATCCAGCTTGCCGCGCAGGGAGTTCACCTGGGCCACCGTGGCGGTGTCCGAGATGTAGACGTCCACGTCCACCTTGGCGGTCTGGGCATCCACGGCGGAGCGCACGTACATGAACGACGGGATGAATGCGCCGAGGATGAACACGGCGATGAGCGCCGTGACGGTGGCGGCCACAGAGATCGCCGCATTGGCCCGGATGCTGCGGAGCGCCTCGCGGAAGAACATGCCGATCCTCATGCCAGCACCTCCCCGGTCTCCTCGTGGTAGCCGGCGGACTCCTGGTCGCGTACCACCTTGCCCCGCTCGAGGGCGATCACGCGCATCTGCATGCGGTCCACCGTGTGCTGGTCGTGGGTGGCGACCATCACGGTGGTGCCGGTGCGGTTGATGCGCAGCAGCAGGTCCATGATGCCCAGCGACGTCTCGGGGTCGAGGTTGCCGGTGGGCTCGTCGGCGATCAGCAGGCGGGGGTGGTTCACCAGCGCGCGGGCGATGCTCACGCGCTGCTGCTCGCCGCCCGACAGCTCACGCGGCAGGCGGTCGTACTTTCCCTCCAGGCCCACCAACGACAGGATCTCCGGCACGCGGCGGCGCACCTCCTTCTGGCCGTGGCCCGTCACCTGCAGGGCGTACGCCACGTTCTCCGCGGCCGTGCGGTCGGGGAGCAGGCGGAAGTCCTGGAACACGCAGCCGATGGCGCGGCGCAGGTATGGCACCTTGCCGCGGCGCAGGTCGCTCAGGTCGCGGCCGCCCACGATCACGCTGCCCGACGTGGGGCGCAGTTCACGGATGACCAGGCGGATCAGGGTGGACTTACCCGACCCGGACGGGCCCACGAGGAACACGAACTCGCCGGTGTCCACCTGCAGCGAGACGCCGTCGAGGCCGCGCGAGTTGCCGTCGTATGTCTTCACGACGTCGCGGAACTCCACCATCGGCCCGGGCCCGGGACGGAAGATGTCGCCCTTGCGGCGCTTGCCATCCTGCACGGGGGCGCTGAACATGGGAGCCGGGGCCTCGTCGGGCGACGCGGCGTCGGGCACCTGCACCAGCGTGAACTCGGGTCGGCGGCTATCCGTGCCGTCGCTCATGTCGAAACTCCCGATCGGTGTGGGATCCTCGTTACCGGATCGGGTTTCGCCGCGACGGGGGCGCCCCCTGCCGCACGCGCCCGTCACATGAAACGCGGCTTACACGGAGAACCCCGGTGCCTGGCACTTAACCAAGGCGCGCGCGAGGCGCGCGCCTTGGTTAAGTGCCAGGCACCGGGTCAGCGGGCGGTCGTCGCCCTCGCTATTCCCCGTGCCCATGCGGTGATGTCGTCCTTCGGGCGGTAGTCACAATCCTGCACGCGCATGGCGATGACCATCGCCTTCTCGCGTGCGCGCAGGTTGGGGCGGTCGATGCGACCGGGGAAGCACCGGTGCTCGCGGGCGTCGGTCCACTCGAGCAGGCGGCCGAACTGCACCGACTCCTCATCGGTGGGGAACGGCGGACCGGTGACCGGACCGCTCGAGAAGATCCAGCAGGGCATGGCCCGGAGGGCGTCGGAGTGCGCGCGGGTCCATTCGCGCACGTTCTCCACCCACCGGGCGGCATAGACCGCACCACCCACCACCGCGAGGTCGAAGCCCTCGGGCGACGGGGCGTTCTCGGCGTCGACGAGCTCGGCATCCACGCCGCCGTCGCGGAGCCCCTGCACCACCCACTCGCCCATCTCCATGGTTCCGCCATGACGCGACCCCACCACCACCAGCGCACGCGGCATCAGTCCTCCCCCACCACGGCCAGGCCCTTTGCCCGGCGCTCGAGCTCGGCCCGCATGAACGGGTCGAGCGCGCCGTCGAACACCGCCTGGGTGTTGCCGCTCTCATGCCCGGTGCGGAGGTCCTTCACCATCGAGTAGGGGTGGATCACGTACGAGCGGATCTGGCTGCCGAACCCGATGGTCATGGTCTCGCCGCGCTCCCGGGCGGCCTCCTCCTCGCGCCGCTGGATCTCGAGCTCGAGCAGCCGCGAGCGCAGCATGCTCATGGCCGTTGCGCGGTTCTGGGTCTGCGAGCGCTCGTTCTGGCACTGCACCACCACCCCCGTCGGGATGTGCGTGATGCGCACCGCGGAGTCGGTCTTGTTGACGTGCTGGCCGCCGGCGCCGCTGGCCCGGTAGGTGTCCACCCGGATGTCCTTATCCTCGATCTCCACCACGGCCTCGTCGGTGACCACCGGCGCCACCTGCACCGCGGCGAACGACGTCTGGCGCCGATTGGCGGAGTCGAACGGCGACAGGCGCACCAGCCGGTGCACCCCGCGCTCGGCGCTCATGAGCCCGTAGGCATTGGCGCCCGCCAGGGTGAACGTGGCGCTCTTGATGCCGGCCTCCTGGCCATCCAGGCGGTCCTGCACCGTGGCGGTGAAGCCCCGCGACTCGGCCCAGCGCAGGTACATCCGCAGCAGCATCTCGGCCCAGTCCTGGGCGTCGGTGCCGCCCTCGCCGGCCTGGATGGTGACCACGGCGTCACCGGCATCGTGGTCCCCGCCGAACAGCCGGGCCTCCTCGAGCACCAGCAGCTGGTCCTCGGCGCGCGCCAGGCCGTCCACGATCTCCTGCGTGAACTCCTCGGTGAGGCTGCCGGCGCGCTCCTCCTCGCGGGCCATGGCCGCGAGCTCGCCCAGGTCGGCCACCTCGGCCGACAGCGCGCGATACTGGTCGAGCCTGCCCGACTGCCGCGCGTGCTCGGCCGATACACGGGCCGCGCGCTCCTGGTCGTCCCAGAAGTCGGCGGCCCCCATCTGCTGCTCGAGCTCGGCCACCCGCGCCGCCGTGGCATCGGGATCGAGGTAATCGCCCAGCAGCGCCACGCGCTCGCCCAGCTTCCCCGCCTGCTGCGCCAGTTGATCCGGATCGGTCATGCGAGGGGCAGGGCTAGGCCGCGCCGCAGCACTTCTTGTACTTCTTGCCCGAGCCGCACGGGCACGGATCGTTGCGGCCGATCCGGTCCTCGTCGTCGATGACCACGGTCTCCACCACGCCGGGCAGGGGCGCCTCGGTGGCGGCGTCCTCCGCGAAGTGCGCGGGCTCGGTGGCCTCGAACGCCACCTCGTCGGCGTCCTCCACCATGCCCTCCGCCATGCCGGCGAATCCCTGCACCGGGTCGTCCTGCGAGGTGTAGGTGACCCCATCGACCGGAGCGGGCGCCACGGGCTCCGGCGGCGCCTCCACCTCCACGTGGAACATGTAGCGCACGTACTCACGGGTGATGTTCTGCATCATCTCGTCGAACATCGAGTGGCCCTCGAGGCGGTACTCCGAGAGCGGGTCCTTCTGGCCCAGGGCGCGGAGGTGGATTCCCTCGCGCAGGTAGTCCATGTTCAGCAGGTGCTCGCGCCAGTCCACGTCCACCAGCTGCAGCAGCACCCAGCGCTCGAGGTCGCGCACCATGTCGGCCCCCATCTCCGCCTCGCGGCGGTCGTAGGCCTCCATGGCGTCGTCCTCGAGGCGGTCCAGCAGCTCATCGCGCGTGAGGCCGTCGTGCCGGATGTCGTCCGCCGTGAACGACATGGGGTACAGCTGGCCGAGCTCGGTGAACATGCCCTCGAGGTCCCAGTCGGCCACCGCGGCATCGGCGTCCTCATACCGGTCCACGGTCTCCACCAGCACCTCCACGATCCAGTCGCGGGATCGCTCGGCGAGGTCGGCGCCCTCGAGCACCAGGCGGCGCTCGGCATAGATGACCTCGCGCTGCTTGTTGACCACGTCGTCGTACTCCAGCACCCGCTTGCGGATGTTGAAGTTGTATTCCTCCACC
>CAZEUE010000041.1:0-13690 GCA_964514615.1 uncultured Bifidobacterium sp.
CCAACACGTCCAACCCGTACGTGATGGTGGGCGCCGGACTGGTGGCCAAGCGTGCCGTGGAGAAGGGCCTCGCGGTCAACCCCACCGTCAAGACGTCGTTCGCCCCGGGGTCCCAGGTGGTCACCGGCTACATGGAGAAGTCGGGGCTCATGCCGTACCTCGACCAGATCCGCTTCAACCTGGTCGGCTACGGATGCACCACCTGCATCGGCAACTCCGGCCCGCTCGACGAGCCGGTCACCAGGGCCATCGAGGACAACGGGATGGTCGTGGCGGCCGTGCTGTCGGGCAACCGCAACTTCGAGGGCCGCGTGCACCCGCACGTGAAGGCCGCGTTCCTGGCATCCCCCCCGCTGGTGGTGGCGTTCGCCCTGGCGGGCCGCGTGGACATCGACCTCACCACCGAGCCCATCGGCACCGGGTCGGACGGGCAGCCGGTGATGCTGGCCGACATCTGGCCCTCGGCGGACGAGGTGCGCGAGGTGGTCGAGAACACCATCGACGCAGACCTCTTCCGCGAGTACTACGCATCGGTGTTCGACGGTGACGAGCGCTGGCGCGCGATCCCGGTACCGGCCGGCGACACCTACGCATGGGACTCCGAGAGCACCTACGTGCAGCTCCCGCCGTTCTTCGAGGGGCTCACCCCGGAGGCGCCCGGCGTCACCGACATCGATCACGCCCGCGCGCTCGCGGTGCTGGGTGACTCGGTCACCACCGACCACATCTCGCCCGCGGGCGTGATCCCGGTCAACTCCCCCGCCGGCGAGTACCTCATCTCCAAGGGCGTCGAGCCGCGCGACTTCAACTCGTTCGGGTCGCGCCGCGGCAACCACGAGGTGATGATGCGCGGCACCTTCGGCAACATCCGCCTGCGCAACGCCCTCGCCGGCGGCAAGGAGGGCAACTGGACCGAGCACGTCACCACCGGCGACATCATCCCGATCTACGACGCCTCCATGCGCTACCAGGCCGACGGCGTCCCGCTCGTGGTGCTGGCCGGCAAGGAGTACGGCTCGGGCTCCAGCCGCGACTGGGCGGCCAAGGGCACGGCGCTGCTGGGCGTGCGCGCGGTCATCGCGCAGTCGTTCGAGCGCATCCACCGCGGCAACCTGGTGGGCATGGGCGTGCTGCCCCTGCAGTTCCTCGAGGGCGAGAGCGTCGAGAGCCTGGGCCTGTCCGGGCACGAGACCTTCAGCATCCGGGGGCTCGCCGACATGGAGCCGCGCGCGGTCCTCACGGTGGAGCTGGGCGACGGCCGCCAGTTCCAGGTGCAGAGCCGCATCGACGGCCCCAACGAGATGAACTACCTGCGCAACGGGGGCATCCTGCCCACGGTGCTGCGCCGCCTGTACAAGGAGAGCGCCGCCTGACCCCGGTGCCAGGCACTTAACCTGCGCGTGCGCATTGCGTGACGCTCGGTTAAGTGCCTGGCACCGGGGCTAGGGGATTCCCTCGCCGGCCGCGTCCACCACCGCGCGCAGCGCTGTGGCCAGGCCCGGGCGGGCCGCCAGGGTGCCCGGGGCTCCCTCGGGGCCCGTGGGAAGGTCCTGCACCTCGCCGCCCGCGGCCCGCACGATCACGGCGCCGGCGGCCACGTCCCATGCGTTCACGCCGAACTCGAAGTAGGCGTCCAGCCGGCCGGCGGCCACCCAGGCCATGTCGAGTGCGGCGGAGCCCCCCCGCCGCATGTCGCGCACATGCGGGATGACGCCCGCGAGGCGCAGGCCCTGGCGCCGACGGCGCTGGGCGTCGTACCCGAACCCGCTGCCCACGAGCGCCTGCCCCAGGTCATCCGAGGGCGCGAGCACCAGCGGTCGATCGTCCAGCATGGCCGGCCCGCCGCGCACCGCGCTGAAGGTCTCGCCGCGCAGGGGGTCGTGCACCACGCCCATCAGGCCGCCCTGGTCGTCGTGGCACGCAATGCTCACCGCCCACTGCGGATAGCCCCACAGGAAGTTCGTGGTGCCGTCGAGCGGGTCCACCAGCCACCGAAGCCCGGTGGTGCCCGCTTCGGCCTCGCCCGACTCCTCGCTGAGGATGGCATCGCCCGGGCGCTCCTCCCGGATCATCGAGAGGATCAGGTCCTCGGCCTCGTGGTCGGCGGCGCTCGCCAGGTCGGTGGAGGTGCTCTTGGCCACCACGCCCTCGGCGGGTCCCTCGAAGCGGGCCATCAGGCCCTCCCCCGCCAGGCGGGCGGCGCGCAGGGCGATGTCCAGTGCCTGCGCTGCGGCGTCGGTGTCGGTCGTCACGAAGGGGCATCCTACGCACCCGCCGCCGTTGCGCCGCGCTAGCCTTCGCGCCCGTGAGCGAGTCGGTCAACCTCATTTCCCCGCGCGGCTACTGCGCCGGCGTGGATCGCGCCATCGAGACCGTGGAGCGCCTGCTGCACGAGCGCGGCGCCCCGGTGTACGTGCGCGGCGAGATCGTGCACAACCAGTACGTGGTGAAGAACCTCGCCGGCAAGGGCGCCGTCTTCGTGGACACCCCTGAGGAGGTGCCCGAGGGCAGCATCATGGTGCTCTCGGCGCACGGCAGCGCCCCCGACATCTACGAGCGCTGCGCCGCGCGCGACCTCGAGGTGATCGACGCCACCTGCCCGCTGGTGAGCAAGGTGCATGCCGAGGTGCGCCGCTACGCCGGCAAGGGCGCCACGGTGCTGCTGGTGGGCCATGCCGACCACGACGAGGTCATCGGAACCCGCGGCGAGGCGCCCGACCGGGTGATCGTGGTCGAGGACGTCGCCCAGGCCGAGGCCGTGCAGGTGCCCGACCCCGGCAACGTGGCGCTCACCACCCAGACCACGCTGTCGCTGGACGACACCGCCGAGATCATCGCCGTGCTCAAGCGACGCTTCCCGGCCCTGCAGTCACCGGCCTCGAGCGACATCTGCTACGCCACGCAGAACCGCCAGGACGCCGTCAAGGCCACCGTTGAGCAGACGCGGGCCGAGCTGGTGCTGGTGGTGGGCTCCCAGAACTCGTCCAACTCCCAGCGGCTGGTGGAGGTGGCTCGCGCAGGCGGTGCCGACAGCTACCTGATCGACGGCGTCGACGACCTGGACCCCGCATGGCTGGACGGCCAACCCCGAGTGGCCCTCACGGCCGGCGCGTCCGCCCCCGAGGTGCTGGTGCGCGAGGTACTGGATTTCCTCGAGACGCGTGGTTATGCGCGCGAGGGCAGCGAGGTCCCCACGGACGAGGGCGTGGTGTTCGCGCTCCCGCCGCAAGTACGCTAGGCGCATGCGCCTTGCCACATACGTCGCGGCGGCGGCCCTCGCAGCGGGCAGCCAGGTCGCGCCCGCCGGAATCACCCCGCCCGACTGCGCGTCCGGCGGATGCACCGTGAGGGCCGACACCGCCGCATGGGCGGAGGTGGCCGGGGGCGTGAAGGGCGGCACCGTGGCATTCCCGCGGTCCACGCGCGGCGCATACCTGCGGAACATCCGCCTCACCACCCAGCAACCGCGCGAGGGCGTGGAGCCCACCGTGTGCGATGGCCGGCAGGAGGCCACCGCGCGCTATGCGTGGCGCAACCGGTCGGTCACGTTCAGGAACGTCACGGTTGCCGGGGAGGACTGCGTGTCCGGTGACCCGGTCAGGTTCCGGTGCACCACCCGCTCCATCTCGGGGCTGGGCCGCACCCGCGACTGCACCAGCGCCAAGTGGCGCATCCTCACCTGGGGTCGCTACGTGCCCAAGGTGGGCGGGCAGTTCCAGTTGAGCGCCCCGCGCAACTACCCCGTGGTGGCCGTGGCCCGCTCCGTGCGCTAGTCGCGCAGCAGCAGCGGGCCGTCCACGCGAAGGTCGGCCGGCACGCGCCCGCGCAGGTCGGCGGCGTCCTGGGCGAACCGCGGGTCGATCTCGATCGGGTACGCGCTGGAGCCATCGTCCCCGCGCGGCACGCCCACCCCCGCCTGCTCCAGCCATCGCGCGGCGCGGGCCACCATGGCCGCGCGGCAGGTCTCCGGCGAATCGGCGCCCTCGGCGTTCTTCACCGGCGCGAACCGTTCGGCACGGTCCACCTGCACGGCCGCCGTGCGACCCGCCAGCGGCAGGGCGTCGAACATGAAGGCCTCGAACTTGACCGCGTTGGGGGCGGACGGGCGGGGGTCGTCCACCGTGGCCACGCGCTTGTCGGCACGGTGGAACGGCATGGCGGCCTGCCCGGTGGCGAGACGGTTCGCGAACGCCCGGTCCAGGCAGTGCACCCCCGTGGACCCGGCCCAGTACATCAGGCCGCCATCGTCATCGCGTGCCTCGGCGAGGTCGGCCGGGAGGTCGCTGTACTCCACCAGGCCGGGCCGACCACCCACCGTGGCCATTACCCCCATGCGCTCCCCCGCCGACTCCTTGGCCACCACGAGCGTGGACATCTCGGCCCGGGCCAGCAGGTGCGCGCCGATGAACTCCGGGTCGGCCGGCCGCATGAGGGGGTTGTCCACCTGGAAGGTCATGATCACGTCCACCCCGCGCTCCTCCAGGTCGCCCAGGATGGCCGCCCGCCCCATGGCCCGGAAGATGCCGCCGTGCCCGTCGGGCGACAGAGCCAGCCGGTCGGGGGCGGCCCGCAGGATGTCGCCGGTCACGGGATCCACCGCGGGGAGCATCCCCTGCACGAACGTGCCCACCGAGTCGGGCTCCAGCCCGAAGTACATGCGCGACGCCAGGAACTCGCGCGTGTCGCGGTCGTTGGCATCGGACGTCATCAGGTGGAACGGCAGGTCGCAGCCGTAGCGCCGGCGGGTGGCGGCCACGCCGGCCGCGTGCACCTCGAACAACGGCGCGTGGCTCACCGGGCCGATGGGGAACATGCCCTTGGGGTGGTCGAACCCCAGGCGGGTGCCCTGGCCGCCGGCCAGCAGCACCAGGGCCACGCGCCCGTCACGCAGGGCCTGCTCGCCGGCCTCGAACGCCATGCGCCGGTGCTCGGCGCCCCGGGTGTCGCCCGGCACGGGCAGGCGATCCACCTGGGCCGGCCCGATCACCGGCGGTGCCGATGCCGCCGGGGACCTCACCAGGTCGTCCACCAGGCGGGTGACCAGCGACAGGTCGATGGAGGCCACCTCCATGGCCAGGCGGTCGGCCCGGTCGGTGGGCAGCGAGCGGATGGAGTCCGCCAGGCGCTGCTGCCCGGCGGCCTCCAGCTCGGCGATCAGCGCGTCGCTCACGCGGGGGTGAGGCAGACCTTGATCACGCCCTCCTCACGGGACTGCATCTTGCGGTAGCCGTCGGCGGCGTCCTCGAGCGACAGTTCCGTGGTGAGCACCGGGGCCGGGTCGAGCCGACCCGATGCCACGGCGTCCAGCAGTTCCGGGAAGTACTTGGGCCCCGGCACCAACCCCCCGGTGATGGTGATGTTGCGCAGGAATTGGTCGAACCAGTTGATCTCGGGCACGTTCTGCATGAAGTGGTCCATTCCGAGGCAGCTGATGGCACCGCCGGCGCGCACGGTGGCGTGCGCGGCGGCCATGGAGGACTTGCCCGAGATCGAGTCGATCACCACGTGGGCGCCCTCGCCGTCAGTCATCTCCAGCACCTGCTCGCGGATCTCCTCGGGCTCGCGGGTGGTCACCACTCCCGTGGCACCCAGCTGGCGGGCCACCTCCAGGCGGTCCTCGTGGTGCCCCAGCGCGATGATGTGCGCGCCGTCCATGGCCTTGGCACCGTGGACGCCGCACAGCCCCACCGCGCCGTCTCCGATCACCACCACGTTGTAGCCCGGCGTCATGCCAGCGGTGCGCAGGCCGTGCCACGCCGTGGACATCACGTCCACCAGGGGCAGCATGGTCTTCTGGCGGTCCATGCCGGAGAGCTCATCGGGCATGGGAATGAGGGTGGTGGACGCCAGCGGCACGCGCACGTACTCGCTCTGGCCGCCCTGCACCGAGCCGTCGTGCTGCCAGGTGCGCGGGGCCCACCCGAACAGCGACCACGAGTTGCACGAACTGTGAAGGTGCTCGTGGCACATGGGGCAGCTGCCGTCCAGGACGCTGCATGACGCCAGCACGCGGTCGCCGGGGCGCAGGTTGGTCACCTCGGCCCCCACCTCCTCGACCGTGCCGATGAACTCATGGCCCAGGCGCGAGCCCGGCTCGAACCCGAAGGCGGATCCGGCATTGAGGATGTGCAGGTCCGATCCGCAGATCCCCGCCATGGTCACCTTCACCACGGCGTCGGTGGGCTTCTGGATCTGGGCGTCGGGAACATCCTCCACGCGGACGTCCTGGTCGCCATGGAAGGTCAGGCCACGCATGTGTGCTCTCCCGGGTCGGCGCGCGAACTGCGCCTAGTATCGCTCACGCATCCACCGGAAAGGGCGTCGTACCGACATGGCCAGCACCACCCGCGTGTGCTTCGTGTGCCTGGGCAACATCTGCCGCAGCCCCACGGCCGAGGCCATCCTGGCGCACCGGCTGGGGTTCGAGGACCTCGGCGTGCACGTGGAGGTGGAGAGCGCCGGCACCGGCGACTGGCACGTCGGCCACCCGCCGGACGAGCGGGCGCGCGACGAGGCCACGCGCCGGGGAATCCCCATGGGCGGCGTGGCGCGGCAGTTCGTGGCGGACGACTTCGACCGCTTCGACATCGTGCTGGCCATGGACTCCGCCAACCGCGAGGCCCTCCGGGCCATGGCCCCCACCCCCGAGGCGGCCGACCGGGTGCACCTCCTCCGCGAGTTCGACCCGCAGGCGCACGGCGACCTCGACGTGCCCGACCCCTACTTCGGGGGCGCGGACGGGTTCGTCGACGTGTTCGACATGGTGGACCGCTCCATCACCGGGCTCATCGCCCACATCGGGTCCACGCACGCCCAGGGGTGACCCCGCCCGACCCGCACGCCATCGCCCGGGCGGCCGGGTCGTCGGTCATCACCACGCGCACCGTGCCGGGCGGCGACATCTGCCGGGCGATCCGCATCGACCTGCTCGACATGCGCGCGGTGTTCGTGAAGTACCGCGACCACGCGCCGGCCGGCCTCTTCGCGTCGGAAGCCGAAGGCCTGCGGTGGTTGTCCGCCCCAGGGGCCCTGCGCGTGCCGCGGGTGCTCGCCGTCGGCGACGCCTGGCTGGCGCTCGAGTGGATCGACCGCGGCACGGCCGACGCGGACGCGGACGAGGCGCTCGGAAGGGGCCTCGCGCGGATCCACCGGGCGGGCGCGGATGCGTTCGGAGCCCCCTGGCAGGGATTCATCGGCACGGTCGCCGTGCCCAACCACCCGCGCCCGGACTGGCCCACGTTCCTGGCGGAGTGCCGCCTCATCCCCCTGGCGCGCGCCGCCGGGCTCGACGCCGACTGCCGGCAGCTCCTCGAGGCCGTGCTGGCCCGGCTGCCCGCCCTCGTGGGACCCCCCGAGCCACCTGCGCGCCTGCACGGCGACCTGTGGGCCGGCAACCGCATGACCGACGCGGCCGGGCAACCCGTGCTGGTGGACCCCGCGTGCTACGGCGGCCACCGCGAGGTGGACCTGGCCATGATGCTGATGTTCGGGGGGTTCTCCGAGCGCGTGTTCGCCGCCTACCACGAGGAGTACCCGCTTCAGCCCGGATGGCGCGAGCGCGTGCCGCTCAACCAGCTCATCCCCCTGCTGGTGCACGCGGCGCTGTTCGGCGGTGGCTACGTGGCGTCGGTGCGACGCGCACTGCAGTCCCTCGCCTGACCTACAGCAGGCCGGAGCGCTCCAGCACGTCGGCGGGGTCCATGATGAGCCCCACGTAGAACGGGCCGAACTCCCCGAAGCGCGTGGACACCTCGTCGAACCGCATCTCGTAGACGATCTCCTTGAGCGCCGCCAGGTCGTCGCTGAACAGCGTGACGCCCCACTCCCAATCGTCGAGCCCGGTCGAGCCGGTGATGAGCTGGGTCACCCTGCCCGCGAACGTCCGCCCGAGGGTGCCGTGGCCCATCATCAGCGCCTTGCGCTCGTCGAACGACAGGGCGTACCAGTTGTCGCCCCCCGCGCGGCGCTTGCTCATGGGGTAGAAGCACAGGAGCGCGCGCGTGGGCAGCTCGGGGTGCACGCGCATCTCGCGGTAATGGGCGATGCGCTCGCGCCACTCATCGAGCGCGGCGTCCACGTCGTCCGCCCCCAGCTGCACGAGGCGCGTGCGCTCGTCGTCCTCGGTGGCGCGGTACTCGCTCTCCTCGGTGATGGACAGGTAGCTGTATTCCACCTCCACGGGCCCGGAGGTGATCCCCTTCACCGCCACGTCGAGATGGTGGAGGTCGGGCGCCACCAGCATCACCCCGAAGTCGGCGCGCCCGCCCAGCACCGAGAACGCCCGCACCTGGTTGTGCGGTGCCGCCTCGGTGAACGCGCGGAGCGCGGCCTGGATGCCGGTGCCGGTGCCCTCGCCGGGGCGGGCGCGCAGCATCAGGTGCGCCACCCCCCAGCCGCTGCTCGGCACCACCGGTTCGTGCGTCGTGCTCACGGTCGGTGACGCTAGCGGAGCACGGGGCGGTAGCGTTGCGGCATGGCCGATCCGGAGACCTTTGACCCCGGCGGGCGGTTCCGCGCCGAGGTGGCCGCCTCGCAGCTGGTGGACCCCTTGCCGGGGCTCGGGGTGCTCGCCGACTCGCTGGGCATCCCGGTGGACCAGGTGGTGCACCACGCCCTCGTGCGGTGGTCATCGGCCGGCGCGGAGGCCCTGCTGGCTGCGCCCCCCGAGATGCTCATCGCCCTGCGCGACGCCGCGGCCGGCGACGACGTCGAGCGCGTCCGCGGCATCACCGAGGCCCTGCTCGCGGGGTGGGACGCATGAGGCGCCCGCGCCCGCAGCCGCACCCCGTGGGCCCGGGCCAGGAGTCGGCATGGGACTACCCGCGGCCGCCCCGGCTGGAGCAGAGCCATCGGCACGTGGTGGTGCGGCTGGGAGACGTGACCCTGGCCGACACCCGACGGGCGTGGCGGGTGATGGAGACCAGCCACCCGCCGTCGTGGTACCTGCCGGCGGACGACGTGGCCATGCAGCACCTGCGCCCCGGCGAGGGGCGCAGCCTCTGCGAGTGGAAGGGTCAGGCCGACTACCTCGACGTCGCCGTCGACGAGGTCCTGCTGCCCCGCGTGGCATGGCGGTACCGCCATCCGGTCCCGGCCTTCGCCCCCATCGCCGGGCACATCGCCTTCTACCCCGGTGCCGTGGAATGCACGGTCGACGACCAACCGGTGCAGGCACAGCCGGGGGGCTTCTACGGCGGATGGATCACCCCGGACGTGGTGGGGCCCTTCAAGGGCGACGAGGGCACGTGGGGGTGGTGAGCGCCGTCAGCGCGTGATGCGTCGCACCTGCGCGTTGGTGACCACGTACAGGTTGCCCGCGCGATCCTCGCCGAAGGACGTCACCCCCGGGATGCCCCCGAGGTCGAACGTGGTGTCGCGCGGCGTCGACGGCGAGGCGGCGTCGATGGTCCACGACCTGCCCGAGCACCAGTCGCCGTAGATGTACCTGCCGCGTAGCGCCGGGATGGCCGTTCCGCGGTACACGTAGCCACCCGTCACCGAGCACCCCGAGCGATGGCGGTACTCGGCAACGGGCGCGGTCTCGCGGGCGGTGCGCTCGCCGCCCTTCAGGTCCACCGTGCCCTCGCGACGCGGCCAGCCGAAGTCCAGCCCCGACTGCCCGGCGCGGGCCACGTCGATCTCCTCGCGCGCGTTCTGCCCCACGTCGCCGATCCACAGGTCGCCCGTGCGGCGGTCGAACGTGATGCGCCACGGGTTGCGCAGGCCCAGCAGCCAGATCTCCGGGCGGGCGCCCCGCGTGCCGACGAAGGGGTTGCCGGCGGGGATCGCATAGCCCCGCCCGCCCTGGCGCCGGGAGGGATCAATGCGCAGGACCTTGCCCAGCCACGTGCCCAGGTCGGGCGCGCGATTCTGCGGGTCGTCCGCCGAGCCGCCGTCGCCCAGCGCCACGTACAGCATGCGATCGGGTCCGAATGCCAATGCGCCGCCGTTGTGGTTGGCGTACGGCTGGGCCTGTCGCAGCACCGGTCGGGCCGTGCGGGTGTTCACCGCGCGGGCCCCGGGGCGCGAGCGGAACTCCACCACGCGGGTGTCGCCGCGGCGATCGGTGTAGTTCACGTACAGGCGACCGCTCCGGGCATAGTTGGGGGCGAAGGCCAGCCCCAGAAGGCCCTGCTCGAGCCCCTCCGACCGCACGCGCGACCGGATGTCCAGCCACGGTGCTCCCGGGCGCCCCTTGGCGGTGATGGGCCGCACCACCCCGGTACGCTCCACCACCAGCAGTCGCGACTCGCCGGGCGCCTGCACCACGCCGAGGGCCGACCCGAACCCGCTGCCCACCGTCTTCAGGCCCAGCCCCGCCGCAGTGGTGGACGTGGCCAGCACTGCGGCGATCACGGTGAGGATGGTGGCCGCCCGGATCACGACCTGACCGTATCGCGAAGTACCCGCGACGCGGGCGGATGCGGTTGCTAGTTGACCTCGGCCGGCTCGATGACCGGCTGCACCACCCGGCTCACGGTGACCGGCAGCAGGCGCACGAACGCATTGAGTTCGGGCACCGATGCCCCGCCCTTGATGCCATCGGCCAGGCGGAGCAGCACGGCCACCTCGCGGGGGCCCAGGTCGGGGATGACGGGCTCGAGGGCGTTCACCAGCTCCTGACGCATCGCAGGATCGATATCGGCGAGTGCGGCCTCGAGATCGGGCGGAAGCGCATCTGACATGCCCGCCATTCTAGCCCACCGCCGGTGCCGGGCCGGGCCCTGCGTGCCCGCATGGCCCGCCGCACGCGGCACGCAGGCGGCCTATCCGCGCGATCACCGACTGGTGGGCCTCCGACGGGATGCGCCACCCCGTGGACAGCGCCGCGTCAAGCGCCCCGCACGCGGCGTGAAGGGCATCGGCCACGTCCACCGGCACGGCCGCGATGCCCGCGCGGACCAGGGGTGCGATCACCTCGCGATCCAGGCGACCCGGCACCATGTCGGGCAGGAAGAACGCATCGCGCAGCAGCGGGGAGGGGTGGTCGTGCCGCACCACGGCCACCATGGGTGCCACCCGCCCGCCGTCGCGCGCCACGGCGACGATCAGTTGGTGCTCGGGCGCGGCGTCCCCTGCGGCGCATCGCCAGGCGGCCGCCAGCCGGGGGAACGCCAGCGCCCGGGCGGCGGGGGATTCGGGGCGGCCACCGCCCCACGCCCGGCGCGCGGAACCCGCCACGGGTGCGGGCGACACCGCGGCGATGGCCGCGAGCAGGTCCCTGCACCCCTGGGTTCGGGCGTCGTCCAGGTGGGCGACCAGCCGTCCCATGACCGGCGGCGGGAGGACCGCGGAGATCTCCTCCACCACGACCTCCACCAGGTGGGCGCGCCGCAGGCGCAGGATGTCGCGCGCGAGGCGGTCGGGATGCGCCATCCACGCGCGCGGGCCCGGCGTGCGCGCGGCGAACCGCCGCAGCGCGGCGTCCCCGTCGAGTTGCGCGCCCAGGTCGTCGAGGCAGGCGCGCACCGGCGCGCTGGCCGGCGACCAGGCGCGGGCCAGGCCCTCCTCCACCGCGCGGCGCGCGGCCACCTCGTCGCCGCAATCCAGGCAGGCCAGTGCGCGCCGGTACTGGCGCAAGGGATCGTCTGCCCGGGACATGCGTCCACGCTATGGCCACCGCGCACGCGGAAGGCGCGCGCACCGCAACGAATCAGCGCCGGATGTTCACCGGGGTCCCGCCACGCACCCATCGGTTGAGGTGCCGTATGTCCGCGTTCCTCATGCGGATGCACCCGTGGCTCGCGCGCGTGCCGATGAGCCCCGGCAGGCTGGTGCCGTGGATGGCCACGCGGCCGTTTCCGCCGGCGAACTCGTTGAGGGTCTCCGAGAAGCCCGTGATGGGCATCACGATCGGGCCCAGGAACGCCTTGGGGTCGCCCGTGGGAATGACCTCGGCGATGGCGAAGCGCCCGGTGGGCGTCGGGTTCTTCGGCGTGCCGGTGGCGATCCTGTACGAGCGCACTTTCTTGCCCTTGCGGAAAAGCGTGAGACGGTGCTCGGACAGGTCGACGTCGATGCGCAGGTTGATGGGCCGGAACACCATGTCCGACGCCCGTACCCAGCCCGTCGACCCATTGGGGCGCACGGGCATGAGCACCTTCACCCATCGCACGCCCGCCACCACCTTCACGTCGCGAACCTGCAGCCACACCGGCCCCGCGCCAAGCGGGGCGATGGGCTGCAACAGGCGCAGGGGCTTGCCCCCGGGCCCCGGATTGGCCCGGGCGGTGGCCACCACCAGCAGGCGACCGGCCCACGAGCGCCGTGCGGTGGGGCGCCTGACCGGCGACGGCGGTGCCACCTTGGGCTGCGCGGGCGTGGCGGCGGGCGGCGGAGCGGCCGGCACCCCGGGTGCCTCGGGCGCCGGGGTGCTGCCCACGTCGTAGGCGGGCTCGGCGGTGGCCAGGGCGGCGGACGCGCCGAGCGCCATCAGGGCGGTCGCGGTGGCGGCGGACCTGAACACGACGCAACGGTAACCCACGTGCCCGGCACGCACGACCAGCGCGGTTCGGCCGGGCCGTGCGATGATTCCTTAATGCCTCTCACCGCAAGCGGCGTGGCCCTCCCCGCCGCCACGGGTTTCTTCGCCACCATCGGGGACTGGGCGGCGGAGTACGGCTACATCACGATCTTCCTCGTGGTGGCCGGGGACGGCATCTTCCCCATCCTGCCCGGCGAGACGTCCATCATCGCGGGCGCGGTGTTCGCCGCGCAGGGCGACCTGATGCTGTGGGCGGTGGTGCTGGTGGGCGCCGTGGGCGCCGTGGTGGGCGACTCGATCGCCTACTGGGTTGGCCGTGGCGGGGCGCCATGGATACGCAGGACCATCGTGCGGATGGCCGGTGAGCACCGCACCAAGTCGGCCGAGGGCATGGTGCGCCGCCAGGGCCCGGCGCTGGTGTTCACGGGGCGCTTCCTGCCCGGCATCCGCATCGGCATCAACATGGCCTGCGGCGCGGGTGGCATGAGCTACCGTCGGTTCCTGATGTTCGACTCCGCGGGCGCGGTGGTGTGGTCGCTGCAGGCGGCGCTCATCGGCTACTTCGCGGGCCGGGCATTCGCCGACCAGGTGTGGGTGGCCCTGGCGGTGGCCATCGCCGTGGCCATCGCCGTCGGCACCGTGGTGATCTTCCGCGAGCGCCGCATGGTGGCCCGCGAGGAGGCCCTCGAGGCCGCCGAGGCACGGGCCGAGGCAGTGGCCGAGGGAGAACCCGTCACCGTCGCGAAGGATCCGTCATGACGCGCCCGGCGTGGGCCCTCATGGCCGGCGCCACGGCCGCCCTCGTGGCGGCGTCCCCGGCGTTCGCCGACGGGGGCGCGCGCACCCAGCCCTGGGCGGGCAGCGCGGCGCTCGCCGGCGCGTGGACCGGCACCGCGTCCAGCACCACCGACCCGGCGTTCAGGTTCCCCGTGGCTGCCGAGGTCGCCGTGGCGGTGACCGGCAGGCCCTCGGGGCGGGGTGCCCTGGGCGCGCCGGTTGACTGCGCGGGCACGTGGAGCCCCGTGTCGCGGGGCGGGCGGACATTCACGTTCTCCGAGTCCATCCGGGCGAAGGTGGGCACCACCTGCATCGACGGCGGGCAGGTGCGGCTGTCGGCGGCCAGCGGCGGGCGCCTGCGCTACGTGTGGACCAAGGGCGACGCCGGGAGCGTGGCGTACCTGTCGCCGGCCGGGGTATCGGGCCTGT